>CALAOR010000022.1 GCA_937889595.1 uncultured bacterium | reverse complement strand
CCGCCTGATCACAAACTTCCATCTGCCTAAGACCTCACTTTTATCGCTTGTTTCAGCTTTTGCAGGCATCGACAAAATCAAAAACGCCTATACTTCCGCCATCCAAGAAAAATACAGGCTTTTTTCATACGGCGATTCCATGCTCATACTTTGATGCCGTTAATTACGGCCATAATTACAGCTTATTACAAAAATCATTGACTTATCAATAAAAAGCGTATAAAATAATATAAAATCTGAACATTGAGGTAAAAATGGGCGGAAAAAGAATAATTTACGCGTTTCTGACTGTATCTTCATTATTATTAGCATGCTTTAACTTCCTTTTTGCGGCGGACTTAAGCCCTACGGCTGAGGCACAAAATACCAATTACACAAAAAACATACTTTATGTTTTTGAAGACAGCAGAAATTTATACCAGATAGGGCTTATGGGATTTTTAGGCGAGAATAAAAAAATACTGACCCGCGCAGGCAATAATTGGTGCCCCGTAGTTTCTCCTTCAGGAGAAAAAATCGCTTTTTTTTCCGACAGGAACGGCTTTAATAACTTATGGCTGATGGATTCCGACGGAAACAACCCTGTCCAACTTACTTTTAACAAGGAAAATATCAATAAGATCGACCTTTTAAGCAGGGGCCAGATTGCATGGCTGAAATCATCCGCCGACCATTTTGAATCCATTTACTTCCTAAGACTTGGCGATATATGGAGCATAGATGTTACCGGGGAGACCCCTTCAGCTTTGACCAAATGCCACGACATCACATCTTTTAAGATAAGCCCTGACATTGCCGCACCCAGGATCCTTTATGCCAGGGAAAAAACAAAAAACCATAACGGTTTGTGGACCATGAATATAGACCAGACCAACATAAGACAGATCACTGAAAGCCTTCTCGCAATACCCGCGTTTGACTGGGGTGATAACAATACAATCGCGTTTTTCAACAACAGGGACATATCTATAGTACAGTTTTCCGGCCTTGATAAAAAAAGCATCAAGGAAACTTTTTATCTTGATAATGAGATAGCATGGAGCAAATCAAATCCTGACAAGAAACAAAACAGGATAGCATACATAAGCGACAAAAATAAAGGGCCGAACATATGGGTCATGAATCCCGACGGCAGCGCTGAGTCCCAGGTAAGCTTCGACGGCGGGATTTCCCCCTGCTGGAGTTCCGACGGGCAGTCGCTGATATTTGTCGGTGGTAATGATATTTTTACGGTTGATTTGAGAACAAAAGAAAAGATCAGGCTAACTTATAACTTCAGCGCTTTTTTCCCGTCAGTAGCGGAGATCCGGACAAAAACGGGTTTCACCGGCGCAACGGAGAATAAATAATAATGGCAAATAAAAATCTTATTTTTTTCATATCGGCTGCCGTTATTTTGACATTGATTTTACCATCCACAGGCTGTAAAAATAACAAAATAAAAATAACAGCGGCGCCCGCCGCGACGCAGACGCCCGTCCCTCACCTTGAAAAAATAATTTTTACAAATAACGGCAATTTATACTGGATGGATCCGGATGGGGCTTCCGTAGAAGTAATATTTCCCGATACAAACAGCAAGTGGTTCCCGGCTGTTTCTCCCGACGGCTTTTACACGGCTTACTGGGTGCAGAACAAAAAAACATATAATCTATGGGTGGGGGACCTGAAAAAAAGAAAGTCTTATCCGGTAACCTTTGACGAAGACACCATAGATGAAGAAACCCACAACTTCAACTTTAAAAACAGCGTGTGCTTTACAGCAGATTCCGCCAATATTGTATTTGCCCGCCGCGGTGAAATATGGATGATGACGCGCGACGGATTTGACCTTGTGGCCCTGACAGACACCCACAACTGCATTTCCCCCGCCATGTCGAAAAACAAAAAAATCGTATACGTTATGAAAGAAAATGAAAACACTTACAACCTATATATGAAAGACCTGGATGCGATGCAGCCCGATAAGTTAACAAGCCTCCTGGGAAAAAAAGCCGGATCCCCTTCTTTCTCGCCGGACGACAAAAAAATCGTTTATACTGTTTCCGACGGCGACAGCACTAATATTTTCATGATTGATGTTACATCCAAAACCGATATGGAGATGACCACTGACGGCAAAAGTAATGCCCCTTCATTTTCTCCCGACGGAACAAAAATCATTTATTCCAGCTCAAGGAACGACAAATATCTGCCGTCTATCTGGATAATGAACAGCAATAAAGAAGACACAAAGCCCCTTATAACTTCAGGAGGGCAGTCGCCCGTATGGCTTTATCAGGTTTTGGACGCGCCGCTGCCCACATATACACCGACCGTACAGGCCTCGACCGGTTCAAAACAAAATGAGGTATTTGACGTCAAGGAACCCGCCAAGCCGCAGACAACTCCCGCAGCAATCCCTGTTTCATCTTCAGCTCCCGCCCAGAACGGCATATATGTGCCCCATGATAACGCCCAGTCGGGCGAAATCGCGCCTTTTTTACCTGAGGACCTTAAGGTAAAAACAGTACAACTGGGTGAAAAACTTCTTTTTTATCCGGTCATACATTATGATTCGGCCCTTTCAAATATAAAGCCTGAATTCAGGACAGCGCTTGACGACATGGCAAAAATAATCAAAACAAACAACGCGCCAATACTCATAGAAGGCCATACGGATTCCGACCCGATAAAAACAAAAAGATTCAAATCAAATTACGAATTGTCCATAGCAAGAGCCGATGCGGTGAAAACATACCTGGTGCAGATACACGGCATTAAAGCGTCAAGGATAACAATTACAGGCTACGGCGATACAAAACCGCTTGTTGCCAATGATACAAATGAAAACAAATACCGCAACAGGCGCGCTGAAGTCATGGTGATTAAGGTTACGTCCGATGCCGATGCCCCTGCTGTTTCGTCTGCTGCGAAACCTGCTTTTGTTTCACCCGCAGCCGCGCCTGCTGCCGTACCGACTGCAGCTCCGGTAAAAGTACAAACCAAGGGAAACTCCCATAAAAGCATAGGATGGTAATTTTTTTGAAACAAAAGACTGTATCCTGAAACCAATTTTTCTTAGCATTTGACACTCCGGTTATTTTTAGGTATTATAATTACATGGGAACTGATTTATATTTTTTAAACTAATATATACAGTCCAGGGCTT
Source organism: uncultured bacterium (assembly GCA_937889595.1). GTDB lineage: Bacteria > Oederibacteriota > PGYV01 > PGYV01 > Palsa-1178 > PALSA-1178. Next base: position 14,435 of record CALAOR010000022.1, on the reverse strand, counting down.
TCCTACCTAAACCCCTTAAGTCCCCTTAAGAAGTCCCCTAAGCAGCCCTGGACTTAAAATAAAGCGGGAGCAGGAAAAACACCTGCCCCCGCTTTTCTTGACACCTTACTAACAGAACAAATCCGATGCACACTTTCACCCACCTACGTTTATATTGTTTTATGCGGCGCATTTTGTTAAAATACAGCATATAGATTGTTACTCTTGTCCGGGAGGCAAATCATGGGAAGCGTAAAGGAAGTGGAAATAATAAAAAAAACTGGAATAGACACGGAAGGTGAAGGCGAGTTTATTTTCTCCGACAGGTATTCGGTTTTTGACTGGGGCGAGATGCCCGACCATATAGAAAAAAAGGGCTCGGCGCTCTGCATGCTTTCCTCATTTTTTTTCGAACTTCTTGAGAAAAATAAAATCAAAACCCACTTTTTAGGCCTTAATGAAGGCGGTCAATTAAAAAAGTTCTCCAAGATGAAAACAGCTTCAAACAGGATGCGGGTAAAAATCGTGCGCGTGATCAGGCCTGAATATGACAAAGAAAATAACAAATATGACTATTCCGCATATAAAAACAAGCTGTCAAACTACCTCATACCCCTCGAAGTAATCTACAGGAACAAACTGACGGAAGGGTCGAGCGTTTTCAAAAGAATAAAGGACGGCTCCGCTTCTTTTGGGTCCCTGGGTCTTGACCATGAGCCTGTACTCAATGAACTTCTGAAAAAACCCGTCATTGACGTTTCAACAAAACTGGAACATACGGACCGTTATCTTACCTGGGATGAAGCACAAATAATATCAGGCCTTGACGCTGAAAACATCAAGACACTCAAAACGCTGGTTTCCGCCATAAATAATATAATATCGGCCGCCTGTAAAAAAGCAAAAATAGAAAATGTTGACGGCAAGTTTGAATTCGGCGTGGACGCAAAAGGCAATATAACCGTGGTGGATGTGCTGGGAACCCCCGATGAGTGCAGATTTTTATATGACGGGTTCCACATCAGCAAGGAATTCGCGCGCAGATGGTACAGGAAAACCGAATGGTACACAGCCGTTGAAAAAGCAAAAAAAATGGGCGGCCCGGACTGGAAGACGCTTGTAAAAATCCTCCCGCCGCCGCTTCCCCCTGAAATTAAAAAACTCATATCACAGATGTATCTGTCGGTTACAAACGAAATTACCGGAAAAAAAGTATTTGACTCTCCGCCGCTTAAAAAAGTGATAAAGGAACTTAAAAAATATGACAATTAATGTGCCGGAAAACGTAAACCAGTACAGGCTGCGCGTCATAGAAAAAACAAAAGCTTGGTTTTCAGGCAGCACTTTGCTTGATTCAGGCTGCGGCGACGGCTGGGACGCGTATCTGCGCAAAAAATATTTCAAAAAAATAACGGCAACGGACATAGAAACAAACCCGAACTGGAAAAATCTGTCATTGCCCGGCCTTGTATTCAAAAAGGCCGACTCTGAAAAACTTAAATTTAAAAATAAAAGTTTTGACACTGTAATAGAAAAAGACATGCTGCACCACGCCTCAAATCCGGAGGACGCGTTAAAAGAAATGGTGCGGGTCGCAAAGCGCCGCGTCATAGTCATAGAAGCCAACAGGTATAACCCCCTGTTTTACATCAACCTGACCCTTTTAAACAACCACCAGCACTTTACCCAGAAAAGATTCTCCGGGATAATGGCATCAGCGGGGGTTCCTTATGAAATTAAAAGGTTCTCGGCCCGTGTCTGCTGGATAAACAACCCCGCGGTTATAAAAGCATTTGACAAGGCCGAGGATATGCTTGAAACATTCCCATTATATGCGCCGATCATAGAGTACAACCTCGGCGTCATCACACTGAAAAAATGAACTTAAGAACATACAAGGTCTCCTCTGTTTTAAAAAAGAAGCAGATATACTTCATATCAAACACCGCGGACGTCTTTTACCTGTCCGGTTTTAACGGTACTTTCGGAAAAATAATAATTTCACCGGGTAAGGCGGCCTTTATGACCGATCCGCGTTATGAGGGGATGGTTTTAAAATCCAAAATAGCCGGCGATTTTGAAATAATCATAACAAAAAATTTCCAGTCCGACCTTCTTCTCCTTATAAAGGAAAAAGAAGTGCTGCTTAATAAGAACATACCCCTGTCCGAGTATTTGCTGATAAATAATAACTGCCGTGGAACCAGGCTTGATTCAACCGTCAGTTCCCTGCGCATGATAAAAGATGAAAAGGAAATAGAATTAATAAGAAAATCAGTTTCCATTACCGAAAAAACCATGAAACATACGGCAAAAATATTGAAGGCGGGCATTTCAGAAAAAGACCTGGGCCTTGAATTCGACTACTATTCAAGAAAACAGGGGGCTGACGGCCTTTCTTTCCCTTCTATTATCGCATTCAATGAAAATGGCGCCGTTCCACATCACGCAACATCTTCAAGAAAGCTTAAAACCAATACTCTGGTGCTGGTCGATGCCGGGGTTAAATACAAAGGTTATGCTTCTGACTTGACAAGGGTTTTTGCTTTCGGTATAATAAAACCTCGCTTAAGACAGATTCAAAAATACTGTGAGTCAGTCCTTAAAGCCAAGAAAATCGGCTTATTAAGTTATAAACCGGGTGTTATTATAAAGGAAGCTGACCTTGCGGCCAGGAAATCCCTGACCCAGGATGGCCTGGATAGATACTTTACGCACTCTTTAGGGCACGGCATGGGGTTGGATGTTCATGAACCTCCCTCGGTAAACCCGAAAGAGGAACTTAAGTTTGAAAAAGGCATGGTTTTTTCATGCGAACCGGGCGTATATTTTGACCATAAATATGGAATCAGGATAGAAGATGACTATCTGATAACCGATAAAGGCGCTGATAAACTGGGAGAATTTAGCGATTCGCTGATTATTTGCGACTAATTTTTCAAGGAGGATTTTGTAATGGCATTAACGGCAGATTTAAGACCAGGAAACATATTCAAACATGAAGGAACGCTCTGGGAAGTGGTTCAATTCCACCACGTACAAAGGCCGAGGCTGGCGCCTTTAGTCAGGCTTAAAATGAGGAACTTCAAGCTCGGAACAATCGTTGAAAGGACTTTTTCGCCCGATGACAAGATGGAAGACGCGCGTGTTGACGAACGCAAACTTCAGTTCATGTACAAACAGGGCGAAGTTTATCATTTCATGGATACCGAAAACTATGAACAATATGAATTCAATGAAAAACAGGTTGGCGAACAGGCTCATTTTCTGAAAGAAGAGATGCTTTGCTCCATGCTTATGTTTGAAAGCGAAGTTTTGGGAATAAGCGTCCCGAATAAAGTGGAGCTTAAAGTCACAACAGCGCCTCCCGCGTCAAAGGGCGATACCGTAGGCAATGCCACCAAACTGGTCACGCTTGAAACAGGAGCCGAGGTTCTGGTGCCTTTATTCATAAAAGAGGGCGACACTATAAGGATAGACACCCGCAACGGGGAGTACGTGGAAAGGGTTTAAAAAAAAAGATTAAGGCGGTGTTTCCAATGGCAAAAAAAGAAAACGGGAAAAAACTGAATCTTGAATTATTAAACGAAGCGTTAAAAATCATGGACAAGGGCGACCTTGTGGAATTGATATATGAAGAAAACAGCCTTAAAATACAGCTTAAAAAAGCAGGAGCCATCAAAGGCGTAATGCAGTCCTTACCGGCACAGCAGTTCATGCCCGCGCCTGCGGCGCTGCCGGCAGCGGCTTTGGCTCTTTCGGAACCAAAAAAACATGTTGAAGACGCCAAGACCGGCATTATTAAATCACCGATGGTCGGCACCTTCTATAAGGCCCCTTCCCCCGAATCACCGGCTTTTGTAAAAGTAGGGGATTTAGTCGAACCTGGAAAAACAGTATGCATAATTGAAGCCATGAAAATAATGAATGAGATAAAATCCGAGATAAAAGGCACAGTAAAAGAAATAGCCGTAGAGAACGCACAGGCCGTGGAGTTTGGCCAGCCTCTTATCATAATCGAAAAATCCTAAATAAGCCCGCGAAAGGGGAACAACCTTGTTTAAAAGAATACTCATCGCGAACAGGGGCGAAATAGCGCTGCGCATCATAAGAGCATGCAAGGAATTGGGCGTGGAAACAGTCGCCGTATATTCTGAAGCCGATGAAAACTCCCTGCACGTCAGGTACGCGGACCATGCGGTCTGCATAGGTCCTCCCCAGTCAAGATTAAGCTACTTAAACATACCTGCCATTATTTCAGCTGCGGAAGTAACCGATGCCGAGGCCATACACCCCGGTTACGGGTTCCTCGCGGAAAATGCGCACTTCGCGGAATTATGCGCGCAGTGCCAGATCAAGTTCATAGGCCCGTCGCCGGCATCCATCAAAGCCATGGGGGACAAGGCCCAGGCTATTGCCACTGCCACGGCCAACAAGGTCAATACGGTCCCCGGTTCCGGCAGGATCCTAAAAGATGAGAACGATGCCGTGGAAATATCCAAAAAAATCGGCTTTCCAATCATGATAAAAGCGACCGCGGGCGGAGGCGGCCGCGGTATGAGGATAGCGCACACGGAACTTTCCTTAAGAAGCGCTTTTAAAACAGCCAGCCAGGAAGCCCAGACTGCTTTTTCAAACCCGGATGTATATCTCGAAAAATTCATTGAAGAACCCCGCCATGTTGAAGTACAGATAATGTGCGACAACCACGGCAATTACATAGCGCTGGGCGAAAGAGACTGCTCCGTGCAAAGAAGGCACCAGAAACTCATAGAAGAATCCCCCTCTCCGCTGCTGTCCGAAAAAACAAGGCACGAAATGTGCTACATGGCAACAAAGCTGGCGCGCGCGGTAAAATACGAAGGCGCCGGCACCGTGGAATTTATCATGGACAGGTGGGGCCGTTTTTATTTCATGGAAATGAACACAAGGATACAGGTGGAACATACGGTAACCGAAGAAGTGACCGGTTTTGACCTCATCAAGGAACAGATAAGGGTCGCCGCAGGCTACAAGCTTACGATCCCGAATAAAGACTTAAAACTGCGCGGCCATGCCATAGAATGCAGGATAAACGCCGAGGATCCCGACAATAATTTCTGCCCGTCACCCGGCACAATTACGGAATACAATGTGCCCGGAGGTCCGGGCATCAGGGTTGACACCCATGTATATAAAGGATACAGTATCCCGCCTTACTATGATTCAATGGTGGCGAAAATAATCGCAAAAGGAAAAGACAGGGCCGAGGCCATAGCCAGGATGAAAAGGGCCTTAAACGAGTTTGTGATAGAGGGCATAAAAACCACCATACCGTTGCATAAGAAAATTCTTGATCATAAGGACTTTGTCAGCAGCAATTATTCGACTTCATTCATAGAAAAAATGGAAAAAGAGAAATTAATCCAGGGGTGAACCATGGTTGAACAAAAAGGAGAATCGGGTAATATAAAAATATCAGACGACGCTATCGCATCGATTGCTGCTATTGCCAGCAGGGAAGTCGACGGCGTAGCTGCTCTGGACGGCGGAAGCTCGGCCGCTTTTGCCGAAGCGCTCGGCATAAAGGACTCCACAAAAGGCATTAAAGTCGACCTTCTCAATGAAACCGTATCCCTTGACATAAATATCATAGTTAATTTCGGCAGGGAAGTGTCTGATGTGGCGGTTGAAGTGCAGGATAAAGTAAGGGAATCCATAGAATCCATGACAGGCTTAAATGTGAACAAAATAAACGTAAACATAAACGGCGTAAGGAAAAATAATGACATCAGGGATAATTCCTAAAATATATAATCTTTAAGGAGGCTTTACATGAAGTATTTCAACAGGATAATAATTATAATAAATACCGCGCTTTTTCTTTTTGTCGGCGGCATATTCATAGCAGTCAGTTCCACTCACGTCGCGAATCAGTGGCTTTTAAATACGATGCAGAACGCTATCAACTCCCTCGCTGGTTCGGATACCGCAAAAATAATCGCGATCCGGCTGGCCGTATTTTTCACCGGATTATTTTTTATTTTTACCGCCCTGTTCACCATTTTCGGCAACATGGAAAAAAGGCGCAGCGAAAGGACCGTGGTCCTGGAATCCCCCCTGGGTGAGATAATGGTTTCTTTAGGGGCCATAGAAGATTTTTCAAGGGTGGTAAAGAACCAGGTAAACGGGGTAAAAGACATAAAGGGCAAGGTCATATCGACAAGAAAAGGGCTGCGAGTTACCGCGCATGTTACTTTATTCTCGGACAGGTCTGTGGCTGATGTTACGCAGGAAGTACAGGAAGCCATAATAAAATATATACAATTTACGCTGGGTATTGCCAACGATATCAAGCCAACTATCATAGTAAGCAAGGTTATTTTCAGGCAAAAGGACGAGGAAAAATGAATGAACTTCTGAAATTTATAATCTTAAATTTCTGGAAAATAGCCGGGCTTATCCTGTTTTTTTTCCTTGCGCTTTTTCTAGTATTATTCGGTTTTTTCAAGACCCTTTTCATAGCTGCGCTGACATTGCTCGGGTTCATACTGGGTAAGTGGAAAGACGAGGGCATCTCTTTAAATCAGGTGATCAGGAACATTTACTCTTCCATGCGCGTCCCGCGGCAATGAAAAACAAAAAAAATATTTACACCCTGATTGACGCCAATATTAACCGCGCCAAGGAGGGCCTAAGGGTCATAGAAGATGTTTCCCGTTTCATAATATCCGATAAAATAAACACATCAAAACTCAAATCGATCAGGCATGCTGTTGATACGGCCCTCAAACTTATCACGGCCGGCTACATATCGCTTTTAAAGAACCGGTATTCCGAGGACGACGCGGGCCGGCACAGCAGGAATAAAAGCGAATTTACACGGAAAAATACCCTGGACATCATGATATCCAATTTTAAGCGCGTTGAAGAGTCTTTCAGAGTGCTTGAGGAAATATCAAAACTTATAAACCCAAAAGCGTCCCTGATATTCAAGGAATTAAGGTATAAAACATATGAGCTGGAAAAAGAAACGCTGGTTTAACATGATAAACCCCTCATACATTTCACTTTATCTCATTCTTGACGTGGTTGCAATCGGCGGCATAAACGGGTATAATATCCCAGAACTTAAAAGATGCGGGATCAAATATTTTTCTTTTATCTCCGGAATTCTCGGGAGCAAAAACATCCTAGCAAGAACAAAACAGGTAAGATCCGTAATTTACCAAAGGGAGCAATAAATGACACAGCTGGAAGCAGCCAGGAAAAAAATAATAACGCCGGAGATGAAGGAAGCGGCTTTATACGAATCCATTGATGTAAACGAACTTATGGAATTGATGGCTTCGGGCGAAGTTGTAATTACAAAAAACATCAATCATAAAAACTGCAGGGCAACGGCCATCGGAAAAAAAATGAGGGTCAAAGTAAACGCCAATATAGGCAGTTCCCAGGACAAGTGTTCCATAACCGATGAAATAAACAAATTAAAGACAGCCATCAGCGCGGGCGCTGACGCTGTCATGGATCTGTCAACAGGCGGCGATTTAAAAGCCATAAGGCTCGCCATGATGAAAGAATCAACGGTTCCCCTCGGCACTGTGCCGATATACGAGGCTGCGGTAAAAATTACGGGAAATAAGAAAGATATAACCCAGCTTACTGCGGATGACCTGTTTGAAGTGATCGAGGACCATGGCAGGCAGGGGGTTGATTTTATAACCGTCCACTGCGGCATTACAAAAGCCACTGTGGAATCCATGATGAACCAGGGCCGCATACTGGATACTGTATCCCGCGGCGGCACGTTCCTTGCCGTATGGATCATGAAAAATAAAAAAGAAAATCCTTTATTCGAACACTTCGACAGGCTTCTGGATATCGCTTACAAATACGATATGACCCTGTCCCTGGGGGATGGCATGAGGCCCGGCTGCCTTGCTGACGCCACAGACAGAGCCCAGATACATGAACTTATAATACTCGGGGAACTCGCGAAACGCGCTTATGACAAAAACGTCCAGGTTATGATAGAAGGACCCGGACATATGCCTATCAACCAGATAGTGACAAATATGCAGATACAAAAAAAGCTCTGCAACAACGCGCCGTTTTATGTTTTAGGCCCGCTTGTAACCGACATAGCGCCGGGATATGACCATATTACAGCGGCGATCGGCGGCGCTTTAGCCGCGTCTTCAGGCGCTGATTTTTTATGCTATGTAACAGCCGCGGAACATTTGAAGCTTCCAGACAATGATGAAGTACGTGAAGGCGTTATAGTATCAAGGATAGCGGCCCACGCTGCTGATATTGCGCGCGGCATCCCCGGAGCCCTGGAATGGGACATAAAAATGGCAAAAGCGCGCAAGAACCTTGACTGGGACGCGCAGATCAACCTCGCCATAGACCCGATCAAGGCAAAAAAAATGAGGGATATGCTTCCTTTACAGGATAAAGAAGTGTGTTCAATGTGCGGTGAATTTTGCGCAATTAAAGAAATGAATGAGGCAATTAAAAATAAATAACTCATTTACGCTTCAAATATAATCAATTATAATACCAATTTTAGCGATAAAACCACTTAATATATTAATTATTAATATAGTTGACAAATTATCTGTCACATGTTATATATAATGAAACTATGTTTCATAATCAATGGAAGCAGGGAGATCCAATGCAGGTTAAAGGAAAGGCTTTTACATCAGCGCTTGAATATACGGATAAAAAATACGGCTGTGAAAAAGTAAAATTATTTTTTACCCATTTTCCCGCCTTTGAAGAGATCAAAAACTACAATGATCTAAACTGGTACAGCATAGATATGTACCTGAAATTTTCAGAAAGCTTGGATAAATATTTTGGTTTTGGCGACGCTTCGCTGCTTGTCGAAATAGGTGAGTACTCCGCAAAAAAAGCTTTTGAAAGTTCCCACAGACTCTTTAAGGATTTATCCATGCAATGCGCCCTGTCAAACGCCCAATCAGTGTTTTTGTCCTATTACTCGGCCGGAATCGCCGAAATAAAATATTTAAGGGATAATAAGATAACTTTTTCTGTTAAAAATCTTCCTGTTTCTCCGTATCTTGGAAAAACAATCCATGGCTGGATAAAACACGCGGTGAAATCGATCAAAGCAAACGACACGAACGTGGTTGAACTGGAGCCCAAGACATGCCTGTGCTACAGCATAGAGTGGACGAACCTAGCGGGCTGAAAAAAAATTACTAATTACAAATGACTAATGACTAATTAAACCCAAAACAAAAAAATCGTGATCCATTATTCATTAATTAGTAATTAGCTAATTGGTAATTAGTAATTTCGTATTTAAAAAACTATTCCTTATAAATTAATGATATGCAAAGCCCCGCCGCCACGTAACTTACCAGGCCCTGTGCCAACCAGGATATTATCATGTCAGATGTAAATTTTCTTACGACCAGGGACATGATAAGCGGCTGTGATATGAGTATGAACCATACCGTAAATCCCCAGAAAACTCCCTTAATCAGGCTCCCGCCCGGCATGCCTTTTGACATTAAAGCGTAAAAAACAGCCATGATAAGCCCCATGCCGATGTTCAGGAACATGAGTTTGTAAAACCATTTCATGGATATGGCTTCCCTGAAAAGCGCGCTGATCGACGGATCCGATATCCTTCCTGTATAGTTATAAGAAACGCTCGCCACAAGAAAAAGTATGAAACCAGCCACGACACCGGCTAAAACCATTTTTATAAGTTTGTCCATTTAAAACCTCCCTTTGAAATTTTTATAATTCTATCATATGATACTGCTTAAATCAATTTAAAAACCCGGAATACTTTCCATCAATTCTTGACAGAACAATGGTTCTTTGTTATAATTACCCATGAAAAAAAAGGAAATATTTTTATATGAGGAAAATAGGGCGTTTTGCATCCAAAGGGTGCTATTAAACTAAAAACAATACTTCAATCTTACACTGATAAATTTACCCGGTTATTGATCTTTTAAGCAATTAAAAGAGGAGGTGATTACAGGTAGGCTTTATTAAGGGGGTTCTAAGAACCCAAAAAGCAGTAAAAAATCCTTTGGAGGGTATTACGAATGAAAAAAGCAATTGTTATTCTCTCGGTTCTCATGCTTTTTGCAGCCTCATCTTTTGCAACACGCGCAAGGGTAGATTCATTGGGCTTGAATGTCAGCCCGTGGATGGTCCAGGACGAATATCTGACAACCAAGTATTTTCCGCAGATGGTAGTGAATTACGATAACATGGCAAAAATAGAATATGGCACGGCACCGGTTTCCGGACAAGCAAACCTGAACCTCGGGCCCGGCGTTTTAGGTGTTATTGCAAATATTCCCAATGTATCATTAACAATAGCCCCTACTGTTAATTCCACGGGCGCGATTTATGGCCTTGATATGAAAGGCATGTCGCTCGGTTTTGGATTGACATACGGCACCATAGGGACTAAAAATACGACAGGCGCGATTAATGGAAACGTTGGCGGAAGTTATGGTTATGCTGCTCTTGGACACGGAATGAATTTTGGCGTCGTAGCCGGCTTAGGGGTAAACCTGGGAAAAAACATGCCATTAGACCTCGGTCTGCGTTTAAATATACCGAGCTATTACACCATAGATAACGCTACAGTAAACGCAACCGGAGTAAAAACAGCTCAAAATCAGACCGGCAAAACCGGAATTGAACTGGCTGTTGACGGCAGGATATCACTTCCCGGGGATATGATGGCAAATGTCGGCGTAAGTTTAATAAATTCAACAAACCTTATTTTGGTTGAAACTTTTAACGGAGTATCAGGCACTATGTTAACGCATACTGAAGATGCAACCGCTGGTACAAATATCGGTTTCACCATAGGCGTGGAAAAAACAGTACAGGTCGGTTCAGCCATGGTAATATTCGGTCTTGATCCGTTTTTTAATTCCAATTCAACAACAGAAACCAATGCAAATAAAATGCCCGGCGGCGTGAAGCTTGCAGGAGACAATTTAGTTGGAACAACAACGATCAAAATACCTTTATATGTCGGCGTTGAGAATAAATTGAACGAAACATGGCTGTTGCGCGGCGGTGTTTCAAAGAACGTATGGGACCTGACTTCAACAGTGACAAAAGGCAAAGACATAGCAGGCAATGTAACATCAAATACAACTGCTGACGTTACAGCGGACGCAGCGCCTGCATTTACAATCGGTTTTGGCGCCAAATTCGGGGAAGTATCTATTGACGGAAATGTAGCCACTAGTTTACTGACAAATGGCCCGTATTTTATAACAGGCGCTCCGTCAGCTTTTGCTTCAGAAATCGCAATTTCCTACAACTGGAAATAACATAACAGATTCACACCAAAGCCGCGGGGCTTTTTAGGCCCCGCGGCTTTTTTTATTATTATTTAATGATTGAATTAATTCATCATTATGTTATAATAAACCATAATTTGATGCTGTTTTAATGCGTTTAAAATGATGTTATTAAGTTGTTAACAATTATTTAATTCAAATGTGGAAAAGTCTTTAAATACCTTTAATATATGAAGTTTATTAGTGTTTAAAAGTGGATTGGCTCTTTTGTTCATAATGTGGATATCTTCCGATAAAACATTAAGAAAGGTAATGACTAAATGTCTTTTGACTGGAATGAAATTATTGATAAGGTTAAAACAGAATCAGCTTCCCTTCATATGTGGCTGGAAAAATCCACGGCTGTTTATGATGAAACTGAAAATAAATGCGTTATAGAAGTCCCCAGCCAGCTGCACAAAAAGAATTTGAACGAAAAATACCTAAGCGACCTTCTTGCGCTTATAAAACCCCTGATAAATGATTCTGTGTCCATAAGCATTGAAGTAAAAAAGATCGGGGCGCAAAAAAGCGGGGTTTCCCCCAAAATAACAATAAAAGACGTGCAAATATCCCTTCCGCTTGATAATCCCGCCGGGCACATACCTTACCTTAACACAAAATTCAAGTTTGATAACTTCATAGTCGGCGATTCAAACAGGTTTGCCCACGCGGCCAGCAAGGCGGTCGCGGAAGCTCCCGGACAGACTTATAACCCGCTTTTTATTTACGGCGGCGTGGGCCTTGGCAAAACGCATCTTCTGCATGCGATAGGCAACTTTGTATATGAAAATAATCCCCAGGCCAAGATCCTGATAACCACGGCCGAAAAATTCATCATAGAAGTTGTGTCGCACATAGGAAGCAAAAAAATGGACGAGTTCAAGGAAAAATACAGGAGCGTTGACCTGCTGTTGGTTGACGACATCGAATTTCTCCAAAAGGGCGAGCAGGCAAGGGAGGAATTTTTTCACACCTTTAACGAACTTTCCAATTTAAATAAACAAATAGTCGCGACATCGGATTCCCCTCCCCAGGAATTAAAACTCGAAGACAGGTTAAAATCGCGCTTTGCGGCGGGTATTATAGCCGATATACAGACGCCTAATTTTGAGACAAGGGTCGCGATATTGAGGCTTAAAGCAAAAGAAATGAATAAAGTTGTGCCTGACGTCGTCCTGGCTTTTATAGCCGAAAACGTGGACTCAAACATCAGGTCTTTGGGAAGCACCTTTTCCACCATGGTGGCATTATCCAACCAGCCGGGTTTTGAAATAAACCTTGACCTTGCCAAAAAGGCGCTGAAGCTTACCAACCCTTCTTTTGAATCAAATAAAAAGATTGGCATAGACCTTATACAACAGGTCGTAGCCGAATATTACGGGATAAAGATCCAGGACTTATCGTCAAGAAAAAGGCCCGAGAATATCGCGAACGCCAGGCAGATAGCCATGCATATCACAAGGAACTTAACCGACTATTCTTTGGTGCAGATAGGGCAGTATTTCGGGGGCAAGGACCATACAACCGTAATGCACGCCATAAAAAAAGTGGACCAACTGATAAAATCCGACGATAAATTCAAAATAACGCTTGACGAACTGATCGCAAGGATAAAAAAATAACTGTTGATAAACTGTGAATATCGCAACAGTAACATGTTGATAAAAAAACGGCTGAAAATTTGTTGTGGATAAATAGCAGGATATGTATTAAAATATGGTTGTTATTAACATTAACTAACCCTGAAAAACCGGTTTTTTTATGAAGGTTTTCGGTTATTAGTGTTATTAACAGTACAACAACAACAACAATCTTTATATATAAGATATAAGCTTTTATTGTTGTATTAAGAAAACATGTGGAAAACATTTTAAAGGAGGATTGAAATGAAATTAAAGACAAAAAGGACCGAGATTTTGGATTCGCTCCAGATAGCGCAGTATTTTATCTCCACAGGCTCCACTTTGCCGCTTTTGTCAAATATACTTTTTGAGGCTGATAATGATTTTCTTTACTTATCGGCGACGGATATGGATATAAGCGTGCGCATCAAATGCAAAGTTGATAAAATAGAACAGCCCGGAAAGACAACAATACCAAAAAAAATAATCGCGTTGATAAAGGAATTTACTGATGACGATATAAAAATAGAAACGGATAAAAATGACAATACAAAAGTACAGTGTAAAAAAGCTTCATATAAAATAAACGGCCTTCCTGCCGAGGATTTTCCGGTTTTGCAGCTTGATGAAAAGAAGCTTGAGAGCATAAAGATGTCCCAAAAACTTTTAAAGGAAATAATTTCAAAGATATATTATGCGGCCTTAAAAGACACCACTAAAAGGAATTTAAACGGGGTGTTTTTTAAATTTGAGGGAAATAAGATAGAAGCGGTCGCGACCGACGCGCATAGGCTGGCTTATTACAAAGCGGACATGAAAACAGGAGTGAAATCAAAATTTGATTACATCATACCTTTAAAAACAATAAACGAAATAGTAAAGGTGCTGTCGGATGACGACACAAAAGAAATAATAATTAATTTTTACGACAAAGTGATAGAATTCCAGCTTGAAAATATGGAAATAGTTTCAAGGATAATAGATGAAAATTACCCGAACTACAACCAGGTCATACCGAAGGAATTCCACATGGAGGCTTTTGTAAACAAGGAGGAATTTGCCTCCGCGATCAGAAGGGCCGCTACCATCACAAGCGATAAGTCAAAAATAGTCATTATCAAACTGGATAAAAACAAGCTTGTGATAAATGCGCAGGCGCAGGACGAGGGGGAGGCTTTTGAGGAGATAGACATCAAATACGACGGCGAACCCATAGAAGTTTCATACAACGCGGCTTATATCATGGATGTGTTAAAAGTCATAGAATCGGACACCATAGAAATAAAACTTATCAGTTCCATGAACCCCGGCATTATCAAGGGAAAAGGCAACGATGATTTCCTTTACATAGTAATGCCGATCAGAAAATAACAGGAGAACAAAGAAAAATATGCAGGAAAAATCACCTTCACAGATAAGGATCACAACTTTAGAAGACGAGATGCAGACGTCTTATCTTGATTATTCAATGAGCGTCATAATCGGCAGGGCC
>CALAOR010000021.1 GCA_937889595.1 uncultured bacterium | reverse complement strand
CCGAAACCATAACGCAGACTGTAACCGAAACCATAACGCAGACTGTAACCGAAACAACAACGCCGACTGTAACTGAAACAACAACACCGACTGTAACTGAAACAACAACGCCGACTGTAACTGAAACAACAACGCCGACTGTAACTGAAACAATAACACCGACTGTAACTGAAACAACAACACCGACTGTAACTGAAACAACAACACCGACTGTAACTGAAACAACAACGCCGACCATAACCGAAACAACAACACAGACTGTAACTGAAACCACAACACAGACCATAACGCAAACCATAACTGAAACAACAACGCAGACAATAACCACGACAGTGACAAAGACGGTAACGGAAACGATTACGCCGACCATAACCATAACGCAGACGGATACACAAACTGTAACGGAAACAATGACTGAAACCGCAACGCAGACAATAACCGAAACTATTACGCTGACTGTAACTGTGACAGTAACCGAGTCTGTAACACGGACTGTAACTGAAACCGTGACTTCAAGCGCGACAGCCTCGGTGTCTCCTTCCGGAACATCCACGGAAACGCCGACAATTACCGTTACAAATTCACCGACAATAACAAAAACCATCACGCTGACAATAACTGAAACCGCAACAATGACGCAGACTGCCACAGGCACGGCAATTGCCACCGCCATACCGACGCCGCCTGTGGCTGATGAACCTATTGCATACCCCCAGCCGGCTGACAAATCGATTACTTTCGCCTACAAGCTTTCCGTACCTGCGGGCGTAAAAATATTTATATACAATTTTATGGGAACCGAAGTGGCCGTGTTTGAACAGGCCGCCGGCGCGGTTGGCACAAACACCGCCGTATGCGGTGTAAGCAAATTCCCGCCGGGTATATATTTCTACATAATAAAAGCCCCGGATACGGGCGTGAAATTCAAGGCAGGTAAATTTTTGGTGGAAAGATAGGAGGCCTTAAATGAAAAAAATAATACTTGTTTTAACTCTTGCGATGGCATCGGCTTCCGTTTTTGCCGGAGTTTATGACAACGTATCCATGATCTTTCCGGCCCTTTCCATGGGTGCGGGAGCCCGCGCCATGGGAATGGGCGGGGCTTATACCGCGGTGGCCGACGACGCAAGCGCGATTTACTGGAACGCGGCCGGGCTCGGGACCATCAAAAACATACAGGCCGTACTTAACTATGATAAATGGTTTGTGGATACCATGTTCAGCCGGGGAATGTTCGCGGTGCCGTTGTCCGCAGGGGCAATCGGCGCGGATATTTTTTATATGAGTATGGGCTCTATAACCGGAAGGGACATATATGGCGCGGCAACCGGGAATATATATCCTTACAGCATAGGCGGCAGCGCGGGGTATGGAATAAGTTTCGGGGATATTTCAGCCGGCGCGGCCCTGAAAATAATAAGCCAGTCAACAGGCGCCAGATCAAACACGGCTTTCGCGGGCGATGCAGGGGTATTGTACAAAACGGGTATATACTCGGCCGGATTAACCCTTCAGAATATAGGGGGCACGGACGGATATTCGCTGCCCACTGTCATAAAAGCGGGCGCGGCAATAAAACCTATAAACGAGGGCCCGCACAGATTATTAATCGCAGTGGATGCGCAGTATCTTTTTAAAGACTCTGCTTCTGTAAGTGCAGGGGCGGAATATGTGTATGCGGATATGCTGGCAGCCAGGATCGGGTACAAAACCGGGTTTGCGCGGACAAACCTCGAAGGGTTAAAAGGATTAAGTGGGGGTATTGGAGTGAAATATGCCGGCGTCAGCTTTGATTATGCTTTAGTGACTTACGGCGACCTGGGTATCTCGCATATGATAACATTAACATATGATTTTGCCGGCTATACCCAGCCAAAGCCGGCCGGGGTTTTCAAGGCGGAACCTTACATGCCGTCATCAGCGGCAATATCAGTGCCGGCGTCGGCAAAAGCCCGGGACAAATAAAAAGATGAAGGAGACTGATATCGTGAAAAATAACCGACTGAAACAACTGGGAGAGCTCGGTCAGTCTGTCTGGCTGGACTATATAAGCCGGGTTTTAATCTCCAGCGGCAGGCTTCGCGGCCTTATCAGGGAAGACGGGCTTCGGGGAATGACATCGAATCCTTCCATCTTTGAGAAAGCCATTGCAGAGGGCCATGATTACGACGCGGAAATCCGGGATATGGCGCTGAAAGGCATGGAAGCAAAAGCAATATATGGGGCCATAAGTGTGCGCGACGTTCAGATGGCAGCTGATGAATTCAGGCCGGTTTACGATAGCACAAACGCAAAAGACGGTTATGTCAGCCTGGAGGTTAATCCGCACCTGGCGCATGACACTTTGGGCACGATAGAGGAAGCCCGGCAATTGTGGAAAATTCTTGACAGGCCCAATGTTTTTATAAAGGTGCCTGCGACGGATGAAGGACTTATTGCCATAAAGGAACTCACTATAGAGGGGATCAATATAAACATAACCCTGCTTTTTGGGCTGCCGCGTTACAGGCAGGTTGCAGAGGCATACATAGCAGGCATAGAAGAACGTCTTGCCCGGGGTAAAGCCGTGGACCATGTGGCCTCAGTGGCCAGTTTCTTTTTGAGCCGTATTGATACGCTGATAGACCCGCTGCTGGAAAAAATCATGGCGCAGGGCGGCAGTAATGCGGACATAGCAGGTCAGGTGCACGGGCAGACAGCTGTTGCCAGCGCCAAGATGGCCTACCGGATTTATAAGGAAATGTTCAAAAGCGGGCGGTTTAAGAAATTGGCTGAAAAAGGCGTTCTCGCACAGCGGGTGCTCTGGGCCAGTACGGGAACCAAGAACCCGGATTACAGCGATGTCAAATACATTGATGCGCTTATCGGGCCCGACACAGTCAACACGATCCCGGTTGAAACCCTTAATGCTTACCGTGATCACGGCGACCCAAAGCAGCGGCTTGAACAGGATGCGGGCCGGGCGCTACAGGTTATGGAGCAATTACCAATACTCGGTATCAACATAGATAAGATGACGCAGCAGCTTGAGGACGAAGGAATTAAAAAATTCAACGAGCCGTTCGATAAACTCATGGCGACACTGGCCATGCCATGTACCTGAGCTACCGCGAATGGTACATGGTGGTTGATGATGTCAGGTGCGTATATTGAGACTGTCGATAAAGAATTACATGGATTTATAGGGCTTTCGGATAGTTTCATTTGGATACTGCCGAAAAAGCCTGCAAGGGCGGGCAGCATGATATGCTGCCCCTACAAATACAGGCAAATATTTGTAGGGGCTGAATACGAAGTCCGGCAACACACAAAGTGTGTTGACAGGATTATTCGGCCCACAACGATGGTTTTTATGGATTTTACGCACTAAAATTTGAACGAAAAATAAACTCAAGGAGGGTTTTATGCAAAATCACGAATTTATTAACATTAATGCTGATGTCCGTCTTCACATCCGGGATTGGGGAAAAGGCAAAACGATCGTATTCATCCCCGGATGGCCCTTGAGCCATGAGATGTTTGAGTATCAGTTCACACAACTGCCCGGACAGGGATACCGCTGTGTAGGCATCACACAGCGCGGATTTGGCAGGTCGTCCAAGCCGTGGGGAGAATACAACTATGATGTCTTTGCCGATGACCTGAAGAAAACGCTTGAAGCGCTTGATTTGCGCGATGTCATGCTGGCCGGTCATTCCATGGGGGGCGCGGTCGCGCTGCACTACATGGCCCGCCACAAAGGCGCGGGAGTATCCAAGCTGGCCCTTTTTGGCGCGGCAGCGCCGAGTTTCACCAAAAAACCCGGGTTTCCATACGGCCTTGAACCCGCGGCCGTTGACGGCCTGATTAAAACGTGCCGCATGGACAGGGCAAAGCTTAACGCTGATTTCGGGAAGATCTTCTTCCGTTCGGAAGACGCAGTAAGCCCTAAACTCGGCGAATGGTTCCACAATATGGGTATGGAAGCGTCCCCGCACGCAACCGAGGCATGTCTTGCCGCGCTGCGGGATGCCGACCTGCGCGACGATATGACGCAGGTCAAAGTCCCGACAGTGATATTCCACGCCACACAGGATAAGATCTGTCCCATAGCGCTGGCGGAAGCAATGGCCGCGGGAATCAAGGGATCAAAATTGGTCAGGTTCGAGAACAGCGGGCACGGATTATTTTATGAAGAAAAAGATAAGTTCAATACGGAACTCATGAAATTTGCCGGTTGAAGGCTGAGGTTTTAATGAAAAAAATATTTGTGATCTTATTGCTGGCTATTAGCCCGGTGATCTTCACGGCTGCAATAACGCAAGCAGCGGCACCGGGCGCTGAAAAGCCGGGAGACAAATATTTTGTATTGAGAAATACAATAAAAGAGCCGGATAAAGCCATAGCC
Source organism: uncultured bacterium (assembly GCA_937889595.1). GTDB lineage: Bacteria > Oederibacteriota > PGYV01 > PGYV01 > Palsa-1178 > PALSA-1178. The sequence continues at coordinate 2,797 of CALAOR010000021.1, read as the reverse complement.
AACATAAACCTGGCAATAGAATCGTATAAAAAAGCTTTTGAAGCCGATAAAACAAACCCTGTAAGCCTGTTAAAATACGTCAAGGCCAGTGATTTTAAGTACAGGTACTTAACAACCGGTGCCTCAAAGGAAAAGAAGGCGGTATATGAGGCACTAATCGCGCAATTTGTACCGCTTGAAAAAAAGTTATCCGGGACAAAAGAATACAATTACGTAATGGCGCTTTTGTGGGGCAGGCGCGGCGAGATCACGCAAAACACCTATGATACCGCCAATAAAGCCGTGGTTGAAAGTATCAAAAAATATGCGGAAGCCTTGTACGCGATCGACAGGACATTTGAAGGATATTTCGCCTGTAAAATACTCGGCAGGATCCATTATATAGCGCCTAATATTCCCATCTTTATGACCTGGCCGGACAGGAAGAGATCAAAAGCATATCTTGAAGAAATGATCAAAGGCAATCCGGGCAATACCGAAGGCAAAATGTTCCTGGCGGATACGTTATGGGCCGCGGACGACAGGAAAACCGCAACAAAACTGTATAGGGAAGTTGTCAGCCTGCCGCCGAGGAACGACAACTGGTTTTATGACACCAGGGCGATCAAGCTGTGCGGTGAAAGAATGAAAGAACTGCAGATAAAACAGAAATAACCGCCGGGATTATTGTTTTGTAGTGGCGGCATATCATGCCGCCAGCCGTTGATTTGACTCTTGACCGCAAAAATAGAAAAAGCCTGTTGAATGTTAGTCTCATTGGATACTCGTTTAAACGTCTAACATAAGGGGAATACAGCCATATCCTGATTTGAGACATCCGTCTATAATTATACATAATTATATGTATAGGCGGTTTAAGTGAAACAAATGCTATTTGTATTGTTGTTTTTCACAGCAGCTTTTGGTATATATGGCGCTATTGCCTATGATAATTCCGCGAGTACAAGCGGACAGGCTGCATCATTTACATATGCGCATATAGTTAACAGCGGATCCGATCAGATAATGATCTTTGGAATTGGATTAAGAAATGCTTCCGGCACAGTCACGGGAGTTTCTTATTCGGCCCGAACTTTGACATTTGTCACAAGAACCGCGGCAACTAATTTTACTTCGGAAATATGGTACATGCTTAATCCGCCGCAGGGATCGGCAAGTGTCACAGTAAGACTGAATGCGCGTGTCAGGGCCGCTATGGGTTCTACAGTGTACGCCGGAGTGAATGGCCTGGATGTTTATTCAGTTAATAAAAGTTCAACAGCCAGATTACTGGGATTTTTATCAACAACAACCGCCAATGACCTGGTGGTGGGAGTAGTTGGGCAACAAAATGCTTCTAACACTTATACATACGTCAATAGTACAAGCCGTTGGAATATAATTAACGGTTCGGGAAATCTTGGCATAAAAGCGGAAGGATTTGATTTTCCCGCAGTTTCCGCAGGATATTATTCAGAAACAGTCACTGCTTCAAGAATAACCTCTAATGGCGGAATAATTCTTTTAGCGTTAAAACCACAACCACCAACTCCCACTTCTACTGTAACCCGGACTGTAACTCAAACAATCACGCCGACATTTACTGTAACGCAGACTGTGACACGTACTGTCACGAGGACTGTGACGCCGACAATAACTAATACTACAACACCGACTGTAACTCGGACCGTTACTCAAACGGTAACCCGGACAGTAACGCAAACCATAACACAAACAGTAACTCAAACAGTAACGCCGACAGTAACTAAGACTGTAACCCAATCAATGACGCAGACTGTGACACAGACCGTAACTCAGACAGTGACACCGACTGTAACTAGGACCGTGACTCAAACGGTAACACAGACGGTAACTCAGACTGTTACTCAAACGGTAACTCAGACCGTAACACAGACAGTTACACAAACGGTTACACAGACGGTTACACAGACGGTTACACAGACGGTTACACAGACGGTTACACAGACGGTTACACAGACGTTAACTCAGACAGTAACCCAGACTGTGACCCAGACTGTGACCCAGACTGTGACCCAGACTGTGACCCAGACTGTGACCCAGACTGTGACCCAGACTGTGACCCAGACTGTGACCCAGACTGTAACCCAGACTGTAACCCAAACAGTAACTCAAACTGTAACTCAAACTGTAACTCAAACTGTTACACCGACTGTAACTAAAACGGTAACGCAAACCGTAACCCAGACAGTAACACAGAGTGTTACTCAAACAGTAACGCAGACCGTAACACAGACCGTAACACAGACTATAACACAAACTATAACACAAACCATAACACAAACCATAACACAAACCATAACACAAACCATAACACAAACCATAACGCAAACGGTAACGCAAACGGTAACGCAGACCGTAACGCAGACTGTGACCCAGACTGTGACCCAGACTGTAACCCAGACCGTAACCCAGACCGTAACCCAGACCGTAACCCAGACGGTCACACAGACAGTGACACAGACAGTAACGCAGACGGTTACACAAACAATAACACAAACAGTGACTCAGACTGTTACTCAGACTGTTACTCAAACGGTAACTCAGACAGTAACACAGACTGTGACGCAGACCGTAACACAAACAGTAACGCAAACAGTAACCCAGACAGTAACGCAGACTGTGACCCATACAGTCACGCAGACAGTAACTCAGACCGTGACTCAGACGGTAACACAAACAGTAACGCAGACTGTGACCCAGACAGTAACGCAGACAGTAACACAGACAGTAACACAGACAGTAACACAGACAGTAACACAGACAGTAACACAGACAG
>CALAOR010000020.1 GCA_937889595.1 uncultured bacterium | reverse complement strand
GCATTACCCGGAGGAGACATGGGTGGAGCGCCTGCATTACCCGGTGGAGACATGGGTGGAGCGCCCGCATTACCCGGAGGAGACATGGGTGGAGCGCCTGCATTACCCGGTGGAGACATGGGAACAGAACCCGCATTACCAGGCGGGGACATGTCATTACCCGGTGGAGGCCTTCCCGGAAATGATATGGGAGTGCCTTCCGGTGAACCCGGATTACCTGGAAACGACATGGGCATGGCGCCCGGCGATGCCTTGCCGGCTCTGCCTTAATATAATTATTAATTAATAAAATAAAATCTCTCAAACAAGGAGTGTGCGTGATGAAGGTTTCAAAAATTCTGGTGTTCCTGGCTTTAATTCTTTTTGTTGCGTCCGGCATGTTGATTGCCGCCAATTCTGCGCAGGCTAAACAGTACCTGGATTACGGCAATAAGTACATGAAAGCAAAACAGTATGATAACGCCATCTCATACTATAACCAGTCCATAAAATTGCAGGCAAGCACCGAGGCTTATTATTGTCTCGGAGTTGCCCAGTATTATAAGGGCGACAAAGCAGGCGCGCTCAGAAATTTCCAGTACTCACTTAAACTTAATCCTTCTAACGCGGCTGCGAAAGCCATGGTAGCCAAGTTAGGCGGAGCAGCAGGCGCAGCAGGCGGCGCGGGCGGCCCGGCGCAGCAATACCTTGTTACAGGGCATAAATACCTCAAGGCAAAACAATATGACATGGCGATCAAATATTATCAGGCATCGGCACAGGTAGGCCCTACTTATCAGGCATATCAGTTCCTGGGCACGGCTTATTATTATAAAGGCGATTATGAAAATGCCAAATTAGCATATGAAAAATCACTTCAGTTAAATCCGAATAATCCCGGGGTCCAAAGCGTACTTGCCAAGCTTGGAAGCGGGGAACAGGGCGAACAGCGCGTAAGCCAGCAGATAGGCGTGCATCCCCTCTTACTTGCTCTTCTTTTTGCCGGGTCGATCGCGGCGTTATTCTTTTTTTAAGAACAAACCTTTAATATAAAAGGCGGGCATGAATTAAATTTCGTGCCTGTCTTTTTTTTTGTGCGAGTTAATTTTCTTTGCGCCTAAAGCGCAAAGAAAATTTTACTCGCACATATACCCGCTCAAGTCACAGTCTCACCGTGACAAGCGGTATGTGGCAGTTAATTTTATGAGCTTGCGCTCATAAAATTTTACTGCCACATATACCCGCTCAAGTCACAGTCTCACCGTGACAAGCGGTATAGCCGGTGAATATTTATGAGCTTGAGCTCATAAATATTCACCATTTAACATTAAAGCCTTAAGCCCTTAAGTCTTAGATCTTAAGGGTAAGGAGTAAGGTGTTTCTGTCTGTACTAATTTTACCACTTTGAGGGAGGTGGTTTTATGGAAGCAAAGGTTAAGCACTATGGCGTCGGCCATATAAAACGGCTCAAGGACCGTTTTAAAAAGGACATGGCGGCAAAACCGGAAATACTGGAACTTATGTTGTCGTACGCTATCAAAGGAAAAGACGTTAAGCCCCAGGCAAAAGATATATACTCAAAGTCCCGTTCCAATTTCCGTAAAGTCTTTGATGTCATAGAAAACCAGAAAATAGACGGGGTCGGGGAAGAAACAAAAACGTTTTTTCAGGTTGTGCGTAAGTTCATTAACTATCACTCCGAGGAAACGTTCATAAAACAGAAATTCAGCGCCTCCAGCCAGGCGGATATTATAGCTTATTTTAAGAATGTCTGTTCTGACATGGCGAGAGAGGCGGTATATTGTGTTTATCTTGACGCAAAAAACAAGATCAGCGGGAATTCCATCATATGTGAGGGAACCATAACCCAGTCCCTGCTTTATCCGAGGGAAATCATAAGTGAAACCATGAAACGGGGAGCCTTGAGCATTGTCATACTCCACAATCACCCCAGCGGGGACCCGTCTCCGTCTGAAAATGACAGGAAAATCACAAGAAAGCTTCTGTTTGCCGTGAAGGAAATGGATATAATACTGCTGGACCATATAATTATAGGCACTGAAGGAAAAGGATATTTTAGTTTCTACGAGGAAGGCCTGATGGAGCGGTATAATTCATCATACAGGTCGGTCCTGGAGGCCTCGCAGCTGTAATTATTTTATATTTAAAATCCGTTGTATCCGCCTTCATCTTCCGCCGCTGCCGGCTTCGGGGCCGGGGTTGGCGCCGGCGCCGCTTTTTTACCGTCTTTTTGAATAATGACGCGCGACTGCTCATCATTGCTGTCGTCGCTTATTTTGACGGATTTCGCGGGAGGCGCGGTTTTTACGCCGCCGGAAGTTTCTTCTTCATCCCAGTCATCAGACGCGGCTGCGGAACTTTCCATATCCTCGCTTAAAAAGTTTGAAGCATTTACCGCGGTATGGTAATTGCATGGTTTTGTAGGTTCTGTGCCTTCTATGAAGGGCGCGTCAACGGTGTTTGCTCCTGTGCAGGCCGCGGTGGCCAACAGCCCTGACTTGGTGCATATCTTTTTAAATATTATATTGTCGGGAACGGGGAATTCTTTTGTGGACGATGATGCGGTGTTAAGCATGAATTCCGCCCAGATCGGGGCCGCGATCGTACCACCGACCATGTTTTTGCCCATTGACTGCTTGTTGTCAAAACCTATCCATATGCCTACAACGAGGTCAGGCGTATAACCTATGTACCAGGCGTCGGTAAAGTCATTGGTTGTGCCTGTCTTGCCCGCGCATGGCCCTGAAAATCCCATATTACGCACGGTTTTACCAGTTCCTTTATTTACGACGTTTTCAAGCATATATGTCATGATATAAGCCGTAGTATCGGGAATTGCCTGCTCTATGCGGGGGGTATTGACTTCCAGGTCCTTGCCGTTGCTGTCTTTAACATTGAGTATGGACATAGGGGTCACTTTGCTGCCGCCGTTGGCAAGAGGGCAGAACGCGGTAACCATTTCCATTAGCGACAGGGAAGAAGAACCCAGTCCCAGTGTCAGGTCCGAGGTTAAGGGGGAGGTTATGCCCATGGCGCGCGCGTATTTTTTCACGGTGCCTGTGCCGATCTTGCTTAATAGTTTTACGGTAACTATATTCTTTGAATATGTAAGGCCGTTTAACAGGATCATAGGCCCGCCGAATTTTCCGGAAAAATTTTCCGGTTTCCAGTCGGTGCCGTCCACGTTCTTATACACTATGGGGGAGTCCATGATTACGTCGGATACCCTGAATCCGGACGCGATTGCCGAGGTATATACGATCGGTTTGAAAGACGAGCCTGTCTGCCGCAGAGCCTGCACGGAACGGTTGAATTCGGATTTTGAATAATCCACGCCGCCGATCATCACAAATATTTTGCCTGTTGAAGGTTCCATGGCAAGCATTGCGCCCTGAAGGGGGGCGTCAAGTTTTTTGCCGCGGTTCCTTTCGATCCTGTCCTGCAGATCCTTTATGCGGAAATTAAATATTTCCTGGGCCGTATTCTGCATGGCACCGTTTAAAGTTGTATTGACGCGCAAGCCGCCTTTATATATTATGGAACTGCCGTATGTGGTTTCAAGCTGCTGCCTGACATATTCCACAAAATAAGGGGCATTCTTGACCTCGAGTTTGCTTAAGGCAATGGGCGATGCTTTCGAAGCATCGCGTTCCTGTTCGGTTATATATCCCCGTTCCGCCATCTTATCCAGCACTATGTTCCTTTTTTCAAGCGCTATTTCCGGGTGCTTGTACGGATTGGACCCCGATGGCGACTGCGGAAGGGCGGCCAACATGGCGCATTCGGGAAGCGTAAGCTCGTAAATATGTTTGCCGAAATATGTGCGTGCCGCTGCCTCAACCCCGTACGCGCTGTTGCCGAAGTATATCTGGTTGCAGTATAGTTCGATTATTTCTTTTTTTGTATAGTATTTTTCTATCTGCAGCGCGAGTATGGCTTCCTTTATCTTCCTGGTAAATGTCTTTTCGCGGTTCAAAAAAAGGTTCCTTGCGAGCTGCTGGGTGATGGTTGAGGCGCCCTCAACTATCTTGCCGTGGATCACGTTATTTATGGTCGCCCTGAATATGCCTTTAATGTCAAAACCGCTGTGCTGGAAAAAACGCGGGTCTTCTTTTGAAATAACCGCGTTTTGAAGATTTACGGGTATGTCGGCAAGCCTCACCACCGTGCGCTGCTCGTCATACAGCTGTGTTATCATGCCGCCTTTTTCATCATAAACTGCCGTTGACATGTTAGGTTTGTAATTTTTAAGGTCGGCTACCTCGGGAACTTCCTGCATATAGGCTATAAATATACCCCCCAACAATCCCAGCCCTATGAAAGCCCCGAGTATGGCGATCGTGAGCGTGAATTTAAAGCCGGGTGTGAATCCTTTGCCCTTGGGGGCGGGTGATGAAGCCTGGTTTTTAAAACCGCCCGGCAATTTGCCGGCGGGCGGGCCTGAAGAGTCCTTGCTTGTTTTATTGTATATGCTTTTATAACCGTCGAAAGCCACTTTGCACCTCTTTTTTTTACGCGGGAATGACCCCGCGCGCATCTAAAGTCCTTAACCAAACAACATACAATTTTATTGTATTTTGGCGTTAAATTCAAGGGAAAAAGTGTTAAAAGTGTATTTAATAAATGCTGCGTATTATTTTTTTGTACGCGTAGAGCAGCCGCTGAAACATGAGCCTGTCGAATGTTGCTGCCGCTCAAACGCAGGCCGTTAGGAATTTGTAGTCGCACCCCTTCGTTCCACCGGGGTGCGCCTATATAAGGGATTGATACACACAAACTCCCGACAGTTCAAACTACCGCCGATAAAAGATAGATTTACGCACTTGTTGAGATATCAATTAGTTGAGGTTATATTATCCGGATATAGGCGCACCCCGATGAGTCGAAGGGGTGCGACTACAAAATCAATCTTCTTGCACTGGCCAACGTTACAAAAGCCATCGTCAGAGCGGCGGCATCCGCCTTCGCTAAAGCTTTGGCGGACGTAGAGCAGCCGCTCTACGGGTTTTATTTTTAGCCCGCAACGCATACATGCATTCCGTTCATTTGAAAACGGTGCGTTTCGTTATAGAAATAAAATCCAACACCAAATTCCTGATTGTAAAATCTTCGCTATTATGATAATATTTACACAATGCTTATTTAACAAAATTATTCCAAAACATCCGGGAGGAGCATATATGGCAAGGGTAGTTTTAAAAAACGTTGGGAAAAAGTATGGCAATGTTGTGGCCGTAAAAGACGCTAATATAGTCTGCGAAGACAAGGAATTTTTAATACTTGTAGGGCCGTCAGGGTGCGGTAAGACAACGACGCTGCGCATGATAGCGGGCCTGGAAGAGATAACAACCGGCGAGATATACATAGACGATGTGCTTGTAAATGACATACCGCCCAAAGACAGGGATATAGCGATGGTGTTCCAGAACTACGCGCTGTACCCGCATATGACAGTATATGAGAACATGGCATTCGGATTAAAGCTGAGGAAGTACCCGGAAGCGGAGATCAAGCAGAGGGTAATGGAAGCTGCGGACATACTGAGTATAGAGAGATATTTGAAGAGAAAGCCCAAGGAACTTTCCGGCGGAGAAAGGCAGAGGGTGGCCGTGGGCCGCGCCATAGTCAGGAAACCCAAAGTATTTTTATTTGACGAGCCGTTGTCAAACCTGGACGCGAAGCTGAGGGTGCAGATGAGGGCGGAGTTGTCAAAGCTGCACACCAGGCTGCAGGCGACGATGATATATGTGACACATGACCAGGTAGAGGCCATGACAATGGGGGAAAAGATAGTTGTGATGAAGGCCACGGAGATACACCAGATATCGCCGCCGAAAGAACTGTATGACAAACCGAAAAACAAGTTTGTGGCCGGATTCATAGGGAGCCCGTCGATGAACTTCATAGACGGGACATTGGAGTCGAAAAAAGGCGGATTGTATTTCAACGAAGAGAATTTTGAAGTGCGGCTGCCGGATGCCATGGCGGAAAAGTTAAAGAGCCAGGCAGGGCAGGATATAACAATGGGGATAAGACCGGAAGACATATATGACAAGGTATACGCGCCGAACGCGAGCGCGGATAACACGGTGGCCGCGACGGTCGAGGTCGTGGAGCACCTTGGAAGCGAAAGTTTTGTGTACTTAACGACCGGAAAGACGCCGTTTATAGCAAAGATGGATTCTGACGCCGAGGTTGAGGTAAATCAGGAAGTGGAGCTTGTGTTTGACATGAACAAGTCCCATTTCTTTGATTCCAAGACCGAAGCCACCATAATCTGAGGTTTAAGACAAGAACTTTATGGTAAAAAAAAACTCCTGAATATTATAGCATCCGTTCTTTTTATCGTTTTAACGGGATGCATTAACGCATACGCAGTTTCCGCGGTTTATGTGACGCCGACAGCGGATGCCAAGATCAATACTTCTATGCCCCTTTTCATTACCGCCGACGAGCTTATTTACTCAAATGATACATCTGAAATAAACGGGAAAGGCAATGTCGTTGCCAGAAGCGACGACATAACCATATTTTCCGACTCGATTTATGTAAACTCAAACAGCGGTGACGCGATAGCCCAGGGGCATGTGCTTGCCGTACAGGCGGGTTCGTCCATATACACGGACAAGCTTAACTACAATTTCAAAACATTGGATTCCTACGCGGAACATGTTGACGTCATAAGCTCGCCATGGATAGTCAGGGGGGACAAACTAAAGAAACAAGGTGTAAAAACTGAAATAGAGAAACCTGTTTTTACCACATGTGACAAGGAATCACCGCATTTCAGGATGCAGGCATCGGCCCTGAACATATATGAAGGCGATAAAATTGAAAGCTGGAACACGGTAATATTCCTCGGGAACATACCTGTCTTTTATTTCCCGTATTTTGCACAGCCTTTAAAAGGCGAAAAGAAACCGTTTGACATACAATTCGGGCACAATGATTACTCGGGATGGTATGTTAATACACTATATAACGTTGCTTTTAACCAATACAACAACTGGGGGCTCGGATATAATTACATGGAGAAAATCGGCGCGGCTTATGTGCTTAATATTGCTTACGGGCTCAATAAGGATTCATTAGGCACATTCAACGGGTCTTTAACCGATGATTTTAAATCAACGCCAAGACTAAGACAATGGGCCTTTAATTTTAACCATGACCAAATCATTAACGACCATACAAGGCTTAACTTAAGGGCGGCAAGTCTGTCCGACAGCAATATGGCGGCAACTTTACAGGACACACAGGGAGTGGACGTTTTCAGGCATGATTTTGGAGCTTCGTTCTCAACAGCCATAGGCAATAATCAATCAATAGGGATATCAATAGCAGACACGGAACAGTTGACCACCAATTCCCGGTATTATACCGCGGCCAGGTCACTGCCTTCTTTTAACTACAGCCTGACATCGATGCCGATCCTGCCCAGGTTATATTATACCCACGCTTTAACCTTAAACAGGTCATATAACGCACAGGACGGCGGAGGTTATTATTCTGACGCGGCAAATTTCACGCCCAGTCTTTCTTACAGCATACCTTCGTTTTATATATTGAGCTTGTCGGCTAATGCCGGCCTTACTTCTTCATGGCAGAATACAAATGAAAACCAGAAGAAATTCTTTGCGGGTGATATGGTAAATTCCATGAATACAAGTGAGAACGCATCAATTGATATCCTGCCATACGGATTTTTAAAGGCTAATCTGACCTATGCATATTCAAAAATGCTTAATAAGCTTGAAGGTATGCCTCACGCCGGTATTACGGGTAACAACGCTTCGCTTTCCGTAAACGGCGGAGGAGGATTTATAAGCTTTAATTCCTCGGTTACCTATGACCTGCTTACTGCCACCGTAAAGCCGGGATTTGACACGGACAGGCTTTCCATGATAAATTTTAACGCCAATACAACAGGCGGGGATATATATTTCTCCGCCAACGGGCTGTACAGCCCGTATGCCAACATGATAAAAAACCTTTCGTTTTCGTTCAGCCTGATGGATACAGGCGCTCCAAGTATGTGGTCGCTTTCCATGATGACAAATTATGTGAACAATATAATGGATACAACCGGACACCAGGCTATAACCAGGACCCCGGATACCATGACCTTTAATTCCACTTTGAATTTTAATTTTACACCTGAATTTACTTTTTCCATAAACAGGCAATATGACCTGATCTTAAAGCAGCTTACTTCGGAATCCTACGCAGCGACATGGCATTTGCATTGCTGGGAAGCGAGCATATCGTACATAAAACTGCCCGGCCAGGTGCCGCAGTATTTCTTTACGGTCTTTATCAGCGCAATACCGGAGGCAAAGTTCAACAAGCCGACCACTGCCGCGCCGGATTACAAACTTGACGACCTGATGAACCAGTGACCATGGAACAATTCTCGCTGGACAGGGAGATTCAGTACGTAAAAGGGGTCGGGCCCGAACGTGCCAAATTATTCTCAAAACTCGGCATAACAAACGTGGCGTCGCTCCTGTATTATTTCCCGCGCGAATGGGTTGACCGTTCAAATATAAAGCCTATTATTAAAGTCAGTCCGGGCGCGTTGGAGACGGTGAGCGGCATTGTAATATCTTCCGCGACAAGGCAGGTCAGGGGGTCCCTGAAAATAACATCGGTCACGATAAAAGATAAAAGCGGGTTTATAACAGGCACCTGGTTTAACCAGCCATTTATGGAAAAACTGCTGAAAAAAGGCGTTTCAGTTATATTTTACGGCAAGGTTGAGTCATACAGGGGCATGCTTCAGATAGGCAATCCCGAGTACGAACTGGCCGAAGACGATGATGGTGAAGCAAAGGATACAATAAATGTAAACAGGATCGTGCCCATATATCCGCTTACGGAAAGGCTCTCACAAAAGCAGTTCAGGAAGATAATGAAATACAGCGTTGACAACTATCTCGAGCATCTTAACGAATACATGCCGGATGAAGTTAAGGAAAGATACGGCCTTATAGAATTAAAAACAGCCGTTTATAACGCCCATTACCCGTCTGATTTTAAGACTCTTGAGGAATCCAAGCGGCGCATAATATTTGACGAGTTTTTTTTCATGCAGCTGGCCTTTGCCATGAGGAGAAAAAGAGTAAAGGACGAGCCGGGCATACTGTTCGCAAAAGACGGGAAATTACTTGACCCTTTCATTTTATCGCTGCCTTTTACCCTGACGGCCGCGCAAAAAAGGGTATTGGGCGAGATCAAGGCAGATTTTACATCGGGTAAACCAATGAACAGGCTTGTGCAGGGCGATGTGGGTTCGGGTAAAACAATAGTTGCGCTTGCGGCCGCTGTGATAGCCGTGGATAATGGATGCCAGGCCGCTATCATGGTGCCGACGGAAATACTGGCAGAGCAGCACATGAAGAATATTTCCGGGATGTTAAACGGGACCGGTATTAAGGCGGGATTGCTTCTGGGCGGAATGAAAAGGAAACCAAGGGAAGAGGTTTTAAACGGCATTAAAGATGGGACTATAAATATAATCATAGGCACGCACGCGCTCATACAGGATGATGTTATTTTCAATAAACTCGGGCTTGCCGTGATAGACGAGCAGCACAGGTTCGGCGTCATGCAGAGGGCGCAGCTTATGCGCAAGGGGACAGGCCTGCCTCATTCGCTGATAATGACGGCAACACCCATTCCCAGAACTTTGTCGCTTGCGGTATACGGCGACACCGATATATCGGTCATAGACGAACTGCCGCCCGGGCGTAAACCCATTAAAACAATGGTTTTTGAATCATGGCAGACCATCAAGCTTTATTCATTCATAGGTGAACGCCTCGGTGAAAAGTCCCAGATATATATGGTTTACCCGCTTGTGGATGAATCAGAAAAGCTGGATTTAAAATCCGCGATTGAGATGGAAAAGCATATTGCTTTGCGTTTTAAGGATTTTAAGACCGCCATAGTTCACGGTCAGATGAAGAAAGAAGAGCGCGATACGGCAATGGCGGCATTTAAAAACAAGGAAATAGATATACTTGTGGCGACCACGGTCATAGAGGTCGGCATAGACATCCCTGATGCTTCTGTCATGGTCATAGAGCACGCTGAGCGTTTCGGGCTCTCACAGCTCCATCAGCTCAGGGGAAGGGTCGGCAGGGGCTCAAAACAATCGTATTGTGTGCTTGTAGGCGACCCGCAGACCGAAGGCGGCATAAAAAGGCTCGGGATAATGGTTGAGACCCAGGATGGGTTTAAAATAGCGGAAGCAGACCTTGAAATAAGGGGGCCGGGCGAGTTCATGGGCACCAGGCAGCACGGTCTGCCCGAGTTTAAGATGGCAAATATAATCAGGGACAGGCAGTTGCTTGAACTGGCCAAGGAAGCGGCATTTTCATTTATTTCCGATAATTGTGACTCAAATCATAACAAAAAGGAACAGTTAGTCCATATAATAAAACAAAAGTATGGCCCCAGTTTTGACTTGATAAATATAGGATGATTGGGATATAATAAAGAAAGGTGATTTTTCAGCCCTGGAGGCGAGATGAAGATTAAATATTACGGAGTTAGGGGATCTATACCTGTAGCAGGTAAAGATTTTGTCAAATACGGAGGGAACACAACCTGCGTTTCTATTGAAGAAGCGAACACCCGCATCGTGCTTGACGCGGGAACGGGATTAAGGATTCTTGGCCGCGACCTGGTAAAAAAAGGCCCGACGGGCCATAAAATACACATGTTTTTTTCCCATTATCACTGGGACCATCTGCAGGGATTCCCGTTTTTTACCCCCGGATTTATCAAGGGCAATGAAATAAATATATACGGGGAATCAAAATACAACAAGACCGTGCAGGATGTCTTAAAACGCCAGCAGGAATTCATAAATTTTCCAGTGGAACTGTCCGGTATGATGGCAAAGTTAAGCTTTACGGAAATCAAGGAAAGGGAAGAAATAAGTGTGGGCCCTTTCAAAGTAACCTCGGTGAAGATCAACCATCCCGGCGGCATGCTTGTGTACCGTATTGACTGCAAATCAGGTTCGTTTGTTTACGCGACCGACGTGGAACATTACGCGGTTCCCGACAGCAAACTCATAGAAATAGCAAAAGACGCCGACGTGTTGATGTATGATTCGCATTTTACCCCCGAGGAATACCCTAAATATGTGGGCTGGGGCCACTCGACATATGAAGAGGGGATTAAAGTCGCCCAGTTATCCGGCGTAAAAGAACTGCACCTGTGCCACCATGCGCCCGAACATAATGATTCCGAAGTAGATGAGATACAGCGCAAGGCCCAGATAAAATTCGAAAAGAGCTTTGCGATACAGGAAGGCTGGGAGATACAGATATAAAGCAGGTAAGGCAGGCTCATGTAGGCGCAACCTTCAGGTTGCGGTTCTTGATTGAAATGTGGTAAAACAAACCTAAATCAAACAACATTAGAACAAAATCCGCAACCTGAAGGTTGCGCCTACAGGTGACCTTAAACAAAAGTTCATCGAAGGACTAAAACGGAGGGAAGTTGATATCATGCCGGAACAGGTGGATTACGTGAAAATACAGGACATAGTGCTTTTCAAGGACCTTGATATGGCCGAACTTGATGTCGTTCTGAAGGTTATTAATAAAAGGCTCAGGATAACCGATAAGAAATTTGAAGACAGCTAACATGAAAAAGAATATAATCACGCTGATCCTGTCGGCCTCCCTTCTGTTCTTCCTTTTGGCCGGCTGCGCGTCTGTAAAAGTATATATGGACCCTTCCAATGTGACCAGGCCCCAGACGGATATTAACCCGTACCAGTCCGCCATATCATATCTTTATTACGGCATAGGTTATGTTTTTGAACTTGCCAACGAGGATGATTATGCCATGGAGTATTATAACGTGGCGGTAAAATATTCATACGCGCCCGGCCCGATATATAAACAAATTGCCTATCTTTACGGCTTGAAAGGCGACGCGCCGGGCATGAAGGGTATTATTGAAAAAGGGCTGGCTGAAGACCCTTATAATACCGACATACTGATCATGGCCGGAAGGATAAAGCTTGATACGGGTGAACTTGATGACGCAAAGACGCTTTTTGAGCGTGTCATAAAGATCGATCCTTTGATATCCGATGCTTATTTTTACCTGGGCGTGATAGCGTTCAAAAGGGACGACGCGGATACCGCTGAATCACTGTTCAATAAGAACGTGGCCCTGTCGCCGGATACCGCGGCGTCATATTACAATATAGGCCTTCTTTACGCAGGCAAAGAAAATTACGACAAGGCAATAAAAAATTTTGAATTGGCCGTTGAAAAGGACCCCCTATACCTTAAAGCCTATACGGCGCTTGCCGGCGTCTATGAGATCACGGGGGACATCAAGTCGGCCCTGAGGATTTACGGTGATTATCTGCAGCTTAAGCCTGATGACACGGTAGCTATGAAGGATGTAGCGGATATGTACTACAGAAGCAGGGATTATGACAGCGCGATCAGGACATACGCGCAGATACTGAAGATAAATGCCGATGACAAGGATACGCTTTATTCGCTGGGAATGACTTACTTAAAGGCAGGAAGAGATAATGAAGCGCTGGATACCCTTGCAATCGTGGAAAAACTCAAGCCTGATAATATCATGGTTAAGTACTATATGGGCATTTCCTACGAAGAACAGAAATTGTACGACAAAGCCATTGAAAAATTCAATGAGATCACCAAAATAGACAAAAAGTTCATCAACGCTTATTATCACCTCGGATATATATACGGGGAGCTCAAGCAGCTCGGTCACGCTATAGATATTTTTAAGGAAAAACTCAGGGAAAATCCCGACAGCGAGGATTTTTACGGGGTCCTGGCTGCGGCATACCATGACAATGACCAGTTTAAGGAAGCTGTGGAAGTTTATAAGAATGCGCTGAAGAAATTCCCGGCGTCTGAAAAGCTTCATTTTAACCTGGCGATAGCTTATGACAAACTTAAGGATTTTGACAATTCCATCGCGCAATTTAAAGAGGTTTTGAAGCTGAACCCTAAGAACGCGGACGCGGATAATTACATAGGCTACACATACGCCGACCTGGGGACCAATCTTGACGAGGCGTACGCTATGGTAAAAAGAGCCCTTGAAGTTGAAAAGGATAACGGGTATTTCATGGACAGCCTCGGATGGGTATACTACAAAAAGGGCGACTATACAGCGGCCCTTGAGGCACTTTTCAAGGCATCCGGCGTTATAGAAAAGGAAAGGGGAAAAGGCGACCCCACGGTATATGAACACATAGGCGATACCTACGCTAAAATGAACCAGCCGGATAAAGCCGCTGATTTTTATGAAAAGTCAATAAACCTCGGTCCCGAGTCCAAAGACGCGGTCTTAAAAAAGCTTGAAGACATAAAAAAGGCAAGGTAAATGATCTTCTTATCACCCGCAAAGCTGAACCTGGTACTCAAGGTCAAGGGAAAAGACCCCAAAGATAATTATCATTACATTGAATCGATCTTTGACCCGATATCGCTTTGCGACATACTTGACGTGGACATTACGCAGGACAGGGAAATCAGGGTGATAGATTATTTCGGGAAACTAAAGATAGGCCGGAAAAAGAACATAGTTTACAGGGCCGTTAAACTCATGGCTGATAAATATAAATTCAAATGCGGCGTAAAAATCACGCTTTATAAACACATCCCGGACGGGGCGGGCATGGGCGGAGGAAGCTCCAACGCGGCAACCGCCATCTTGGCCTTAAACAAGCTGCTGGGGCTCAAGCTGGGCGATGCGGAAATGGCGGAAACGGGGTTTAAGTGCGGGGCTGACGTCCCGTTTTTCATTTATGGAAAACCTTCTTTTGTAGCGGGTAAAGGCGAAAAGATCAGGGAATACAAGCGGAAAAGTGTGTTTTGGTACGTTGTTGTGGCCCATAAAGCGGTAAAAGTCGCTACTAAGGACGCTTATGGCTGGTATGATTCTGAAATACATTTGACAAATGTCAAATCATATACTAATATTATGTATGGGTACAAAAATGGCGGTTATGCATTTTTGTACAATGATTTTGAAAACATTATCTTCAAAAAGTACCCGGTTTTGAAGGAAGTAAGGGACAGTCTTGTAAGGCATCATTGTATAGATGCGTCCCTAAGCGGAAGCGGAAGCGCGGTTTTTGCGCTGTATGATTCAAGGCATGCCGCGCTGGCCGGTTATATAAAAGCAAAAAGTGAGTGGAAGGGAAGTTTTGTCGGCCTTGCTCACTCGATTTGAGACCTAAAATCAGGAGGCTTTAAGATGGAGATCACGGAAGTAAAGGTTTTTCCGAGGGGCACGAGCGAATCAGAGGACCAGAAGTTGAAAGCGTACGCGTCAATTACCTTTGACGGATCATTTGTTGTGAGGGGTCTGAAGGTAATAGACGGCAAGAACGGCCTTTTCGTGGTAATGCCAAGCAGGAAGCTCTCCGACGGGACATTCAAGGACATCGCGCATCCTCTTAACAACGAAATGAGGAAGTCGATCGAAGTAAAAGTTCTTGATAAATTCCACGAGACCATGCAGGCAGCGGACACAAGGGCGCAATAGAAAAGCAATTGAAGCAAGCCGTTGGGTTAATAAACTACAGAGGGCGTTTATTATACTAAAATCATTTTTTTTAATAGTATATTAGCGTTTGTTTATAACCTTTTTTGATGTTCCAAAAAACAACCCCCAAAACCATGATGCGGAACAAAACCGTTTCTATATATTTTATCTTTTGCATTATTATTGTTTTGTTGTATAATGCTTTTGCATTTATATCCGTGTAGGGGCGGGACTCGGCCCGCCCTTCGTGGGTATTCAACGGTTATATACGTTGCCCGGTCGTCCAATGGTAAGACGCGGCCCTTTGGAGGCTGTTATGCAGGTTCGAATCCTGCCCGGGCAGCCAAATTTTCTGATGAAAATTTGGGAGGATTAAGAATTAAGGGTTGAGGATTAAGGAGAACGGTTGAATACTCGCAAACTACAGAAAATTTCCTTAATTCTAAACCCTTAATCCTCAACCCTTATAGGCAAGGTTCAAAACCCGGTTGCGAAGGCCGTCCATTACGCCCCATCATCTTTTTTGTCCTTCCCTAAATATCCGCACAGTCAATACAGCGTACTATTTCTCAACAAAAAACAGACAATATACACAGCAAATGTTATACTTAACTTATAGGTTATACGTGCGATATGTGGTTTAACGGAGGAATTGCCGATGGGTGAAGTTTTGACTGGAACAGAAAAAAACAGCCGGATCGAACATATGTTCACTATTTTTTCCATGGTCATGGCTGTCGTTACAGCGGTTATAGGATTTTTGGTTCTATTGGGATGGATATTTAATGATCCGTTTTTAAAAACTATGAACGCTTTATACGTGACCATGAAAGCAAATACAGCGGTTGCTTTTATATTGGCCGGGGTGTCCTTAATGCTGGTCCTTGACGGGAAACGTGATTCTATAAAATACCGTATTGGAATATTTTTTATCTGCGCAGTCGCGGCCATAAGTCTGTTAAACGTGGCTGAGGATGTTTTTGGCCTGCGTTTGGGATTTGACCAGCTGTTATTCAGGGACATTAATAATACTGCTGGAACAGTAAACCCGGGAAGGATGGCCCCGAATACCGCGGTTACTTTTATCCTGCTTGCTGTTTCGATTCTCCTCATGGACATGCGTGATAATAAAATTTTCATATTTGGACGCGTACTGGCCTTTACAGCCGGGCTTATTTCTTCCATGGCATTGATCGGATATTGTTACGGCGTGTCTGTATTTCTCGGGATCCAGTTATTCACAAAGATGTCTTTATATGCGGCTTTGGCATTATTGTCGCTTTTTCTGGCCGTGATTTTTGCCAGGCCAGGCAGGGGAATTATGGCCGGTATCAGCGCGGACAATCCCGGAGGCATGATGCTGCGCTATTCCATACCAACGATCATATTCATCATGTTTATGCTGGGATGGATTAATGTCGCCGGAGCAAGGCGCGGATTTTATGATTCCTATTTTGCCACCTCGTTTTTTACGGTCATAAGGATAATCATATTACTGGTTATGGTATTTATAATTTCAAAATATTTGAACAGGCTTTACGGACAGCGCCTTGAAAAAGAAAAGGCCCTGCGGGAAATTGAAACCAGTTATAATGACATAAAGGAAGTGAACCGGCTTAAATCCCAGTTTATATCCGTGGTTTCCCACGAACTCCGCACCCCGCTGACGGTTATAAAGGGTTACAGTACTTTTTTGTTCAAAGAGACAGCGGGCACGTTAAACGAGCAGCAAAAAGACTTTGTGGGGATAATTGAACGCAATTCATCCCGCCTTGAGCATATTATCGGTGAAATGACTGATATATCCAGGATAGAATCGGGGATACTTTCCATAGAAAAACAGCCTCAAAATATAAAGGAAATGATGGATTCCTGTGTCAAGGACATAGGCCGGATTGCGTCAAAGCAGGGAATATCATTGACAAGCGATATTGAACCTGAAAATCTTGTCATGAACATAGACAGGGCGAGGATGGAACAGGCAATTATTAATCTTTTAAATAATTCGATCAAATTCACTCCCTGCGGCGGCAAAGTTAAGATCATTGTTAAATTCCCGTATAAAGGCATCCTGCCGGATAATGATATTATCAAACATGGCGGGGAAAAGGATTACGCGCTTATAACTGTGAGCGATACGGGCTCGGGCATTGAAAAAAAGAATATTGAAAAGGTATTTGAAAAATTTTTCCAGGCCGAAGAGCATACGGTAAGGCGCTTCCAGGGAATGGGCCTGGGCCTGAATATCGCCAAAAATATAATTAACGGGCACGGGGGGATAATCTGGGTCGAGTCCGAAGGCAGGGATAAGGGCGCCACTTTTTATATACTCCTGCCAAACAATACAGATGCGGTTGTTCCTGACAGCGGAATCAGAAACTTAAATTAAATGTCGTCTCAAATTTCAGTCAATACTGCCGTATTCCGGAGTTTCATCCGGGTTTTGAAAATAAATGCCCAAAAATCCTGCGGATGAGCTATAATATCTGATGAAAAAAATTGACGTCATAAAATTCATATTGTTTATAGTAATACTGGCGGCTGCGGTTTGGGCGGTGCATTATTTCCATGTGTTTCACCGGCTGACAAAGCTGCATGGCTGGATCCACGCGAACGGCGCGCTCGGGATTGTTGCTTTTATAGCGATTTTTGGCGTGGCGTTCTCGTTCGGGGTACCGGCAATCGCCCTCACCGTGTTTGCGGGGGCGGTTTTCGGGACATTTGCCGGGCTTGCGGCATCCAGCGCCGGCGCCACGCTCGGCATCATAATGACTTTTTATCTTACACGGTTCCTTGCGCGGGATATGATAAAAGACATCCTGGGCAAAAACGCCACATGGATCAAAATTGACGCCCTTACGGAAAAATACGGCTGGTATATGGTAGCTATTATCAGGTTCATCCCGTTTATTCCGGCTGAACTCGCGAACTACGGCTTCGGCCTTACAAAAATAAAATCACTCCCGTATATATTCTGGTCATGGCTCTGCATGCTTCCGTGGCTTTTTATATACACGGCAGGCACTGACGCATATCTTGATTTTAAGGCAGACAGGACCATTCCATGGTCGCTCCTGGTGCCGTCGGTCATCATGCTGACGCTCCTGATATTTGCCGGTTTTAGATTCATGAAACTGATAGAACCCGAACTTAAAAACCGGATAAAATAAGGAGAATATATGGCTGATGTTCAAAACTCAATGAAAGGCAAGACCATTATAATTACAGGCGCGAGTTCGGGGATAGGGCTTGAAGCTGCATTGGGGCTGGCGAAACTTGGGGCCAGGATTGTAATGATCTCCAGGGATAAGAAAAGAGGCCTTGACGCTGTGGAATATGTCAAAATTAACAGCGGAAATAAGTCCATAGACCTGCTTTTAGCCGACCTGTCTTCGCTGAAAAACGTAAGAAAGCTTGCGTCCGTTATAAAGAGAAAATACAGGAGAATTGATGTGCTTTTAAACAACGCCGGCGGCGTATTTGGAAAGCGCGCCGTTACATCTGACGGATTTGAATGGACCTTTGCTTTGGATCATCTTGCGCCTTTTCTCCTGACAAACCTGTTGCTGCCTGTGCTTAAAAAAAGCGGCCATTCCAGGGTTGTGACCGTGGCCTCTACGGCGCATTTGATGGGCCACATAAATTTTGATGACCTGATGGGGGAAAAGAAATATGGCGAAATGACGGCTTATGCCCAGGCAAAACTGGCAAATATCCTTTTTGCGTCCGAACTGTCAAGGCGGCTTAAAGGCACGAATGTCACATCAAACAGCCTGCATCCGGGGGTTGTGCATACCAAATTCGCGCAGTCAGGAAGCGCTATTTCAAGCTTTTTCTATAATGTTTTCGGGTTCCTTATGGAGACCCCGGCGCAGGGCGCCAGGACTTCCATATATGCCGCATCATCACCGGAAATGGAAGGCGTGACAGGGAAGTATTTGTCGGCGCGCAAAATAACCAAACCGTCGGCTGAAGCGCTTGATGAAGCTGTCGCAAAAAAGTTGTGGGATGTAAGTGCAAAACTGGTAAAGATATAAAATAGATATTTGATGAAGAAGTTTAAGCGGGTTTACATAGAAATAACCAACAATTGCAACCTGTCCTGCGGTTTTTGCCCTAAAACAAAACGCGGGCATGAATTTATGAACGCCGGTTTATTCAGGCACATACTTGAGAACATAAAAGGCGTGTCCGAATTCGTATATTTTCATGTTATGGGCGAACCTTTAATGCACCCGCAGCTTGGGGACTTCCTTGATATGTGCGGGGAATACGGATATAAAGTCAATCTTACCACCAACGGGACCCTGATCGGAAAATCACATCATATAATAGGCAAGCCGGCCTTAAGGCAGGTAAACATATCCCTTCACAGCAATAATGATCCGGGTAATAAATACTCCGGGGCATATTTAGACGGGATTTTTGATTTTGTTGATGCTTCCAAAGACAAAACATTGATTTGTCTCAGGTTGTGGAACCTGAGTGATGCCAAAAGCAATGAGGAAAACATGGCTGTCATTGATAAAATAAGTGCCAAATACGCCCCCGATGCTGTTATAGGCGACAAACCCACCCATGTAAGGGGAATTCAAATCGCCAAAAATATTTTTATAAACCAGTCCAGGGTTTTTGAATGGCCGGATTTAAGCAGGGAAGACGCGGGCGAAGACGGGTTCTGCTATGGTTTAAGGGAACAAATCGGCATACTCGTTGACGGCACAGTGGTGCCGTGCTGCCTTGATAAGGACGGAGATTTGAACCTCGGGAACATAAGAACAGATTCCCTTGAAAATATAATCAACAGCCCGCGCGCGCGCGCCATATATGACGGGTTTTCAGGGAAGAAAGCGGTGGAACCGCTGTGCAAAAAATGCGGATACAGGACAAGGTTTAAATGATACTGTCCGAAAATACCTAAAAACCATCGTTGTGGGCCGAATAATATTCGGCCCCTACAAGTAGGGGCAGCATATCATGCTGCCCGCCCTTTGCGGGCTTTTCGGGAAGTCTCTAAATAGGCGGCAAAATAAGCCGGATGCCGGGATTTATTCTTCTTGAAAAACGTTTTTACTAAGTATAAAATAGTGAGACAATAAAACAGACTGATTAAAACGGAGAAATATGTGAAAATACTTTTTTTCAGGCTTGGCGCCATAGGCGACACGCTGCTGACCACGCCGGCTGTCCGGAAAGCACGGGAGATTTTTCCGGACGCTGAGATCCACTACATGGCCGGGGAAGCCGCGTCCGAAGTGCTTAAAAATAACAAGGACATCGATAAAATTATTGTTTTAAAACTCGCGAAACATTTCCTGCCGAGGGAATTCGGGATACTCTTTGCAATGCCCTTTTTGATCCGGGAGTTTGGCGATACCGAATATGATTATTTTATTGATTTTGAGTCCAGCTATTTTTCCGCCTATGTTTCATTTTTCATACATGCCGATAAAAAGATAGGCCATAAAATAACGTCGAAGAAAAGGCTTTACCTGAACAAATTATACTCCACCCGGGTGGACTACGAGGACAAGGGTCAATATGCCGCCCTGCGCCATCTCGCGCTGATCAGGGAATTAAAGCCGTTTGAAAATGCGGACCTTAAACTCATACTGATGATTTCATATGAGGAGAAATGCGAAGCCTTAAAGTATATGGAAAAACACGGCTTAAACATACGCGGCAGGAAGATCATGTTATGCATTTCGAGCACCTGGAAAACAAAAAGCTGGCCCGCCGGGTACTGGATCGAACTTGTGGGGCTCATCAATGAAAGGTTCAGGAGCCATAAGATTATAATTATGACGGGCCCCGATGATCCAGCGCAATTGCTTGATTCCTTAAGGGCCCTTCCGAACGTGCATGTCTGGGATCCGGTTGATTTGCGGCCGCTTGCAGCTTTGCTTTCATGCGGTGACGTTCTCATAGCAAATGACGGGGCGGTGCGCCACATGGCAAACGCGCTGGATATAAAAACAATAGGCTTATTCGGGCCGACCAGCGATACAGGCTGGGCATTTGAGGATAAAAATAATATAGTGCTTAAAACCGGTCTTGACTGCAGACCCTGCTACAAGCCCGAGTGCCCGAAGGATTTGGAATGTTTAAAGGGAATAAAGCCCGTAATAGTAATGGAACACCTGGCTGAATTGCTCAAATAAATCATAAAGGATAATTAACATGCCTGAATGCCCGAGATGCAAGGATCCTCTGAAAGGGGACGAAAAATTCTGCCCGAACTGCAAAAAAGTCCTGCTTGCGCAGCCTGAGACGGCTTCAGTCGGGATAAAGCTTACAAACTGCCCCATATGCAAGATCCCCATATATCCGGGAAAAATGGGGAGTTATGACATACTTCACTGCGCCGAGTGTGAAGGCACCGCTTACAAGCGCGAGGTACTCATGAAAATGCAGGCGGGCGATGTGAAGACAATAACCATGGGCGATATGGAAAGGGACCACAGAACCCCGCCTTTTTTTGAAAAAAGGGAAAAACCCCCGTTTTTGATCTGCCCTTTTTGCGGCAAGAAAATGGCGGCGAAAAAGCTCGGCCCCATGCAAACCGACCTGTGCACTGAATGCAGGGCTTTATTCCTTGATAGCGGCAAGGAAAAACACATAAATGACATGCTCGGGTCGTATAAAATGGCGATCATGAATGAGTCCAGGGATAAAGACAGCAGAAGGCGCAGATAAAGGAGGAACAAATATGGCAAAAAAAACAGGTGATGTGAATGATCCAAAGAAAGACAATAGAACCGCGCACAATGCGGCGGATTATGATTCCAAGGTGCTTCAGACCATGCCCTATTACGACAACCTGCACGATGAAACCATAAACATAATAAAAGCATCGGGTATAGAGATCGGGAACTGGCTTGACGCCGGAAGCGGGACCGGGACATTCATAAAAAAAGCTTTTATCGGTTTTCCGGGCGCGAGCTTCATACTTGCCGACCCTTCGGCGGAAATGATGGACCGGGCCAAAAAAAATCTTGACGGGTTGATAGGCCGCTTCAGGTTCCTACCGCCGGTTAAGGCGCAGGATTTGCGTATTAACGATAAATGCGATGTTATTACCGCTATACAGTCGCTTCATTATTCAAAACCTCCGGAAAGGGAAGACGCGGTAAGGGTTTGTTATAATATGCTGAATAAAGGCGGGTTGTTCCTTACGACGGAAAATATCAGGCCTTTAACCGATGAGGGGATTAAGATCGGCAAGGAAAACTGGAAAAGATTCCAGATGCATAAAGGCAGGGATGAAAAGGAAGCCGCAAAGCATATCGGGCGTTTTGGAGTGGAATATTTTCCATTAACCATAGAAGAGCATTTGAAAATTTACAGGGATTGCGGGTTTAAAACGGTGGAAATGTACTGGTATTCCTATATGCAGGCTGGGTTTTACTGCGTTAAGTAGAGACTTTCGGAAAAGCATGCCATGTATCTGGGCGACTGCGAATGGTACATGGCCTTAATGATAGGTCGTGTCCGGGACGGATGAAATTTTTCTATGGATTGTGCGCTTGTATTATAAGGGTTTTAGTGGCGCACAGGCCATAGAAAAATTTCATCCGTCCCGGACACGATAAAGAATTTCATGGTTTTATAGGGTTTTCCGACAGTCTCAAGTAGAAAATGCAAGTTGCTGGGTGCCAAGTTGTGTTCCTAATACAATAAAAATAATATTGTGGAGAGTTATGGCGGCAAATAAAAAAATGGGTTTAATCGGAAAGGTATTTATTTCATTATTTATTTTAGCGCTGCTGTTGTCCGGCGGGTTGGTTTATGTGATTACGCAAATGCCGTGGATGAACTGGGATAATATCGAAGAGGACCAGGCTACGGTAATGCCCGGCGACAACCTGTCGCCAAATCCAAACTGGGTTTTTACGCATGCGATAGATATTAAAGCGCCGGCTGACAGGGTCTGGCCGTGGATAAACCAGATAGGAGCCGACAGGGGCGGGTTTTACAGCTATGAAATACTGGAAAATCTGGCGGGATGCAAACTTAAAAATGCGGACGCGATACATCCGGAGTGGCAGTATAAGGGAGATGGAAAGGAACTTATGATACTGCATCCGAAAATGCCGGGTTTGAAAGTTGAAAAAGTAATTCCGAACGTCGCACTGATCGTTCATGCGGGGAGTTTTCTGAACGCCGCTGCAGGAACGGCAAAGACCATAAAAGACATGGATTATGTAAATATGACATGGGTTTTTTATCTGCAAAAAATCGATTGGAACAGGACGCGGCTTATGGTAAGGTGGCGGGCATGTTATTACCCGTCAAAGCAAAATGAAATCCGTTACGGCCCGAAGATAACGGGGTTTATGAACTTTGTGATGGGGGACGCGATGATAAGGGGGATAAAGTATAGGGCGGAGAAAGGCAGATAAAAAGACCGGGGACCGGAGCTTGAAGGGTTAAAAGGCTTATTTATGAGGCACAACCGCATTAGCTGCGGAATAAAAAAAAGGAAGGGTCAAATGAAAAACATTCTGTTGTTTTTGGCTTGTCTTATTATAACCTACGCTGCGGCTGCTATCGGGTCTGTTGCTACTTTTGCTTCAATTTCCACCTGGTACGCGGAACTGGTAAAACCGCCCTTAAACCCGCCGAACTGGATATTCGGGCCGGTGTGGAGCACGCTTTACACTCTTATGGCTATAGCCATATTTCTTGTCGTTAAAAACGGTTTTTCAACGGAAACGGTAAAACTCGCCGCCGCGTTCTTTGCGGCACAGCTTATACTGAATACAGCATGGTCAGTCGTGTTTTTCGGGATGAAGACAACCTTTGCGCCTATCATTATAATAGTTGCTTTATGGGTGTGCATATTTGCCTGCATATTGCTGTTCTGGAAAATATCAAAACCCGCGTCAATAATGATGGTGCCGTACATATTGTGGGTTAGTTTTGCCGCTTACCTTAATATAGGTATAAATATAGCCAACAGGCACTAACCCGGACTGCCTCGCCGGACAGGCGTTTCCGTTAGTATCTAAAAACTTAACTGATGCCGGTCTTTTCATCATTGATTAATTTACGATGTTGGGTTAATATGGTAAAAATAAACCGCCAATTATGCGGTTAAATTCCGGGTGATATCATATATGGAAAAAATGATCGTATTTGTTGTTATACTGTTCGTTACCTTTTCTTTCTCTTACGCCGTTTCCATGATACCGCAGGACAGGTCCATTGACTGGTCAAATTGCGGGATATTGGAAAACCAGCCGGAGCCGCCTGTGATCAGCGATATAAAAAAGGATTTTGGGGCAGCAGGAGACGGGGTTGTTGACGACTCAAAAGCGTTAAAAGACGCCATATTGGCCGCAGGCGGGCCCGGCGTGATCTATATTCCCGAAGGGACTTATCTTATCAAGTCACCTGTGATCATACTTAAAGACGGTATAATCCTCCGCGGCGCGGGAGCGGACAAGACCAGGCTTATTTTTGACCTGAACGGGACAAACAGCGGCTGCATATCGGTTTTAAGGGACCAGGATACGTTATTCACAAAAGTCAGCGCCGGTCTTGAAAAAGACTCGAACAAAATAACGGTTGATAATCCCGCGGCTTTTGTAAAAGGTGGTTTTGCGGAAATGATGCAGGATAATGACCCTGCTGTTATGTACACAAAACCGGAGTGGGAACAGGTCTGGGCCAAAAATGTCGTTGGACAATATTTGAAAGTTGTTGATATTGCCGGAAATGTGATTACAACAGGGGAACCGCTGGACATAACTTATAAAAAAGAACTGAACGCCCGCATCAGGCCGGTTAACCTGATAAAGAACTGCGCAATAGAGAACTTGTATCTGAAACGCCTGGATGCCGGGGACGCGAATATAATAAGTTTTACATACGCGGCTTTCGGCATGGTCAGGTGGATTGAAAGCGATACTGCAATGCGTTCCCATGTGGCGGTGGAATCATCCTACAGGTGCGAGATCAGGGACTCCTATTTCCATGACGCCCATGATTACGGCGGCGGCGGGCATGGATATGGGGTTGAATTAAAGCTCAGGACGACCGGATGCCTTGTTGAAAACAACAGGTTTTTTCATCTGCGGCACTCCATGATGGTTCATCTCGGGGCGAACGGAAATGTATTCGGTTATAATTATTCAAAAGATGCGTACGCCTCAGGCGATCATGACCCAAAATCAACGGTCTGCGATATTTCCATACACGGCCATTATCCTTTTATGAATCTTTTTGAATCCAATACGGTGCAGAAAATCGAGGTGTCGGATTGGTGGGGGCCGTGCGGCTCCAATACTTTTTTCAGGAACAGGATAGAAAAAGAAGGAGTAAGGATAAATGACAGGTCAAATAACCAGAACTTTCTCGGCAATATGATAACACAGGGCGATTTTGGCATAGAAGCCTCGGGCGGAACCGATCCCGCGACGATCCTGGACCATGGAAACATGGAATACGGGGAAATGACCTGGGATAAAAATATTAAATCCGATTCTCTGCCGGCGTCTTTATACCTTAAAAATAAGCCTGAATTCATGAAAAATTCTTCATGGCCTTTGATCGGCCCTGACTGCAAAGGCAGCATGAAGCTTCCCGCGGAAATCAGGATGAATAAAGAATGAGCAAAAGGCGGTTAACGGCCGTCCTGACAGCCGTAATTCTTGTCATATTTTTATTCATGCTTTTATGCGGACGAAAAGCTGTAAAACCGGTTCTTAAGAAAATAACCGGGATAATATCCCCCTTAAAACACGGCATATCTTCCGCTAAAAGGGATTACATGCTTTCCAGGGAAAAACCTTCAGGTAACGTAAATCACAATTATAATATATTGGTCATCAAGCTGGATTCGCAGGGCAATTCGCAGTGGTCCAGGACCTATGGCGGGGCATATTACGATTGGGCCGACCAGATAGTGCCGGTTAAGGACGGGGGTTATGTGATCGCGGCCAAGACTTATTCCTTTGGCGAGGATTACGAAGGCATTTATTTTTTAAAGATAGATTCAAAAGGCAATTCCACCGATGTTTACAGGTTTGACGGGGCATGTGATACTGTGCTGAATTTTGCGCTTGATTCCGGGCATCTTGAAGCCGGCCGTACTTACACGGATACAGGCGATAATTACGGCCTCAACCTGGCGAACGTTGGTCCTGACGGGGAATATAAATGGATAAAGACTTTCGGGAACAATTATTTTGAGTGGGGATGCACGGCTATTTCCACGAAAGAAGGGAATTATGTTACGATCGGCCAGCCGGAAAATATCGTGGAACGCGACCTGGAGGATGTATCTGTTTATGAGCGGGATAAAGAAGGCAATTATAAGTGGAACAGGCGTTTTGGAGGTGATAAATACGACAGGGGTTACTCGATATCGGCTCTTAAAGAGGGCGGATATATCATTTCAGGTTTAAGCTGTTCGTTGGGCAAAGGGATGGACGACGCGTATATGATAAAATTGGATGAAAAGGGAAACAGTATCTGGGCAAAAACATACGGCGGTGAGGACCATGACAGGGCGTATGCCGCAGAAGAAACAAACGACAAAGGTTTTATTATGGCCGGTTCCACGATGTCGTATAATAATAAAGGGAACTTTGAAATGTGTGTGGTTAAAACAGACGCGGACGGCAATACCCAGTGGGTTAAAACTTACGGCGGCGCGGGTGATTACGCGGCGTATAGCGTGGCAGTGGCTAAAGACGGAGGGTATGTCGTGGCGGGAGCGGCGGGGAGGTAGCTGTGGAGGTAATGCACCGTTTTCCAAAGCCAGTTGTCTACATCAGCAAATGCATCACCTTTGCCGCGGTCCGTTACGACGGCGGCATGGTTCCTTCCGCTTTTGTTGACGCGCTTAAACCATTTATAACGCCGATTATTCATTGTCCGGAAGTTGAAATAGGTTTGCCTGTCCCCCGGAAACCGATCCGGGTTGCGGCCGATGATATAAAAATGACAAAGTTAAGGCTGATCCAGCCGGACTCAGGCGCGGATTTGACTGATAAAATGAAAAAATGGGTCAAACAAACCCTTGATGATATGAAGGAAGTTGACGGATTTATTTTGAAATCCAGATCCCCGAGTTCAGGGGCGTATGATGTCAGGATTTACCCGTCAAAAGGCGGTAAATCCACGGCTTTGACAAACAGGGGCGCCGGATTTTTCGGCGGCGAAGTTATCCGCAGGTTCATTGATAAGCCGATTGAAGACGATGACAGGCTCAATGATGAAAAAATTGCAGACAGCTTCCTTAAAGGCATATTTACAAACGCGGCTTTCAGGAAGGTTAAGAATGCAAAGGCGCTGGTTAAATTCCAGGAAATTAATGAACTTCTTTTTATGTCTTTTAACAGGAAGTACATGAGAATATTGGGGGACATAGCGGCAAATGTCCTGAAGAGGCCGTTTGATGAAGTAAAAAAAGAATACACGGCGAATATGGCACTACTGTTTTCCAAACCATACAGGGTTTCAAGCGTGATAAATATTTTCCGTCACGCGTTGGGGTATTTTCCGGGTAATCTCTCAATGAAAGATAAAAAGTGTTTTTTTGATGTACTGAACAAATACAGGTCAGGCGGCATAAACATCTCGGTTCCAACGAGTCTCATGAAATCCTATGTATTAAGGTTTGATGAAAAATACCTGAAAGAACAGACGTTTTTTTTGCCTTACCCTGGATCAATCATGCCAAACCATGTAAAAAACAGTAAATAGGGGGATCATGTAGTCGTACCCTTTACGGGTGCGCCTACATAAGGACAGCTTACACGCAAAGTACGGAAAGTATCAACACGTGTTGAGGTATTCCTGAGGTTTATTCGCCTGCAATGGTTGGATAGGCGCACCCTGAAAGGGTGCGACTACACGATAATAGGCCGTTTTAAGCCATATTTGCCATTAAATGCCACTAAAATACTATATTTATAAGGGGAAAATATTACTTGACATTTTTTCCGCAAGGGGTAAAATAGGTTCGTTTTCTTGCTTTTCTATTTGGCTGGTTTGGCGGATTATTCACTAAACCACCTCAAATACTATATCCCGGATGAAAATCCGCTTTACAGGCATTAAAATTCGGAACATTCAATGTCCTTATTCAGGATAGTGAAACCACATTCCGCATTTACATACTATCTAAGGAGGTGCTTTTGATGTCGAAAGATATGATGGAAATCAGATGGCACGGTCGCGGCGGCCAGGGGGCCAAGACTGCGGCCCTGCTTTTGGGCGAAGCTGCTATTTCTGCCGGAAAGTACGTTCAGGCATTCCCGGAGTACGGGCCGGAAAGAATGGGGGCCCCTGTAGCGGCATTTGACAGGATCGCTTCAAAGGAAATCACGATACACTCGCCGGTTTTAAAGCCTGACGTGGTGTTAGTACTCGATGAGACCCTGACCGAGTCGGTTGATGTAGCTCACGGGTTATCGGAAGAAACAGGCGTGCTCATAGTGAACACACCTTACTCAAAGGCGGAAGTACAGGCAAGGGTAAAATGGAACGGCAAAAAACTCATTACGATAGACGCTTCAAAGATCGCGCAGGCAAATATCGGCAAAGCCATCCCCAATACGCCTATGATAGGCGCGCTGCTTGGTGCGGTTGACATACTGCCTCTGGAGGCATTCATGGAAGACACCAGGAAAAAACTCGAAAAAAAATTCAAGTCAAAGCCCGAAGTGATCGAAGGCAACTTGAAAGCCATAAGAGCGGCTTATGAGGAGGTTAAGAAATCATGACAACGAAACCCAATTTAAAAACATGGAGAGACATACCTGTCGGCGGTGTGCTGGAAAGCGGCACGTCCGAGCATTTTCACACCGGCGGCTGGAGAAGCAAAGTGCCTGTCTGGCAGAAGAAGAACTGCATACAGTGCCTGACATGCTGGGCATTTTGCCCGGATAACGCGATCAAACTTGTGGACGGTGCCAAAGGCAAAGAACGCGCCGAGTTTGATTATGATTTCTGCAAAGGCTGCGGCATATGCCCCGAGGAATGCCCGCAAAACAATAAGATCTTTAAAGAACTTAAGGCAAAAGACGCAAACCTGAAGGGATCCCCGTCAACAGCTACCGGGACCCCTGGTTTTGACGAGAAGGCTGCAATATTGTTTGTCGGGCTTAAAGAAGCCAAAGACAAATACAATATAAAGTAACGGAGGAAAACACAATGGAAAAAACAATTACGGCAAGGACCGGCAATGAAGCCATGGCAGAGGCTATGCGCCAGATAAACCCGGACGTATGCGCGGCTTATCCCATAACGCCGGCCACGGAAATAATGCAGATATTCGCCGGTTTTGTAAATGACGGAAGGGTAAAGACAAACCTTATCACTGTTGAATCAGAACACTCTGCAATGAGCGCATGCGTGGGTTCGGCTGCGGCAGGCGCGCGTACCATGACAGCCACATCGTCACAGGGTCTGGCATTGATGCATGAGATCCTTTTCATAGCGTCAGGTATCAGGCTGCCCATAGTCATGGCGGACGTTAACCGCGCTTTATCAGCTCCCATCAATATTCACTGCGATCACTCGGATACTATGGCTGAAAGAGACTCGGGCTGGATACAGATATTTTCGGAAAACACCCAGGAAGCATATGATTCAATGCTTCAGGCAAACAGGATCGCCGAGCACAAAGATGTGATCACACCGGTCATGGTTACGACCGACGGTTTTATTATAAGCCACGGCATGGAGAGGCTGGAGATGTATCCGGACGCCGAGGTGCAAAAATTTGTCGGTGAATATAAACCGCAGTACACCGTACTGGATGTCGACCACCCAATAACGGTCGGATCATTGGTTTTGACCGATTATTATCTGGAATACAAGAAAGCCCAGCACGAAGCCATGAAAGCCGCAAAAAGGGTTATCCTGGAAGTTGGAAAAGAATTCGGAAAGACTTTTGGCAGGGAATACGGCTTGATCGAAACATATAAGGCCGATGACGCTGATTTTATCTTGGTAGCCATGGGCTCAACCGCAGGAACGGCAAAAGCCGCCATTGAGGAGCTCAGGCAGGAAGGCATCAAAGCCGGATTGCTGAAAATCAGGGTATTCAGGCCTTTTCCGGCTGAAGAAATAGCGGCAGTTCTTACAAAGGCCAAAGCGGTTGCTGTGCTTGACAGGTGCGAATCCATGTCAAACCAGGCAGGTCCGGTAGCTACAGAAGTAAAAGCAGGGTTGTATGATGCGGGTGTTAAGGTCCCCCTTGCAAGCTATATTTATGGCCTCGGAGGCAGGGAAATATACATTGAGGACATAAAGAACGTTTACAGGGAACTGAAAAATATCGCTGAAGGCAAGTTGAAACCTGAACAGGCTAAGTATATCGGCCTGAAAGAATAAGGAGGCTAAAATATATGTCATCACCAAAACAAGCAGCGGCAGTTGAAAATAAATTAACCGGCGGGCACAGGGCATGCGCCGGATGCGGCTTCCCGATAGCCATTAAGGAAGTTTTATCATCGTGCAAGGATCCTATCGTGGTTGTAAGCGCGACAGGCTGCCTGGAGGTTACCACCACGATATACCCTTACTCGGCATGGAAGGTCCCTTTTCTTCACAATGCTTTTGAAAACGCAGGAGCGACATGTTCGGGTGTTGAAGGCGCTTATCAGTCGCTGAAAAAGCAGGGGAAAATAACCAAAAACATCAAGTTTGTGGCTTTCGGCGGCGACGGCGGTACTTATGACATAGGGCTTCAGTCCTTGTCCGGCGCCATGGAACGCGGGCATGACATGCTTTATGTTTGTAATAACAACGAAGCTTATATGAATACAGGCGTTCAGAGGTCGTCTGCTACGCCAAGAGGTGCCAATACGACGACATCCCCGGCCGGAAAAGTCATAAACGGCAAACAGCAGAATCCCAAGGATTTGACGGAGATCATGGCGGCGCACAACATTCCTTATGTGGCTCAAACCACGGTCGGTATGTGGCCGGATGCGACCAAAAAGTTTGAAAAGGCATTCTCCATAACCGGCGCCAAGTTTGTGAATATTTACGCACCGTGTATCCCGGGATGGGGATACGATAATTCACAGACAATTAAGATATCAAAACTCGTGGTTGATACATGCATGTGGCCCATATATGAAGTTGAAAACGGCAAATACAAGATAAATTACAAGCCTTCAGTCAAGCTGCCGATCACTGAATTTTACAAAACACAGACAAGGTTTAAAGCGCTTCTGAAAGATGAAGCGGCCATTGCCTCTATCCAGGCATATTATGACGCCAAGTGGGCAAGGCTTCAATTGATGGAAGAAGCGACAAACAAGGCATAAAACGCCTTTTAAAGATGTGTTACCCCTTGTTATACCGCAAAAGCCCGGGAGAAATCCCGGGCTTTTGCATTAAGATCAAAGGCTCGAGAAAGTAGAGAGTAGATAGTAGAAGGTCAAAACATTAAGATAGTAGAGCGTAGAACAATCAAAACAGCCCAAAACAAACCCAGTAAACCCAATAAACTCAAAAGTGGGAATGCGTGTCAATGATAATCTTTAATTATTAATTTTCAGTTAAATAAATATCAAAATAACCGCAAAAAAATATTGACAAATTGTTTGCTGTGTTATATAAATAGTACTGCATTAAAGAGCGTTTTATCAGAGATTGCTTTGAATATAAAGAATATTATAGGCCCGCGAGGGCCTTTAATTATAAATGAATTAAATTTATCGGGGGTGGGTTTGAATTGAGAAACCTCGGAAGGCACATCCTGGTTGAGTTTTACGGATGTAACAAGTCAAAACTGGACGATTTGAAATTTGTAGAAAGGACCATGGTGGGCGCCGCTGAATATTCCAAGGCTACGGTTGTGGATGAGGTTTTTCACAAGTTTAACCCGCACGGTATAAGCGGCGTCGTGGTTATACAGGAGTCCCACCTTACCATACATACATGGCCGGAATACGGTTATGCCGCGGTGGATGTTTTTACCTGCGGTCACACGGTTGACCCGTGGGACGCGTTCTTTTACTTAAACAGGGAATTTGAAGCCGAGTCAAATACAACCATGGAACTTAAAAGAGGATTGTTGGACCTCCCGAATTTAAAAGTCAAGACTACCGCTTAAGGTATTTCAAAAATTGATGAGGTGATTTACAAGTGGACGCCAAGAGAAAAAAGGAACTGAAAGAGATCTTAGTGGAAATGAAGGAAGATAAAATATCGGAGATTAGGCAGAATAAGGACGAGATGACAAGCGCGGAAGGATATCAGAATGACGCCCAGGATTTTGCAGATACGGCAACCAATATTTATGACAAGGAACTGCACCAGGATCTGACCGAGAAAAACAAGAAGCTTTTGATGGATATAGAAGAAGCGCTGCAAAAGATCGAGGAGGGCAGGTTCGGCAAGTGCGATAAGTGCGGAAAAGACATAAGCATAGAAAGGCTTAAAGCCATACCTTTTTCCAAGAATTGCATAAAGTGCCAGACCGGCACGGAAAAAAAATAGGTTGCGCCGCGGGAACCCGCGCTGTTCTGGAAAATAACTTTTCGCCGTGGTTTATCTTAGATCCCATGGCATTATACGCCGGACATATTAGATGATAATTACAAGCGGAATTTACAGGGGCATACCCATCAGCACACCAAAAGGAAACCAGACAAGGCCCACTCTGGCAAAAATCAGGCAGGCCATCTTTAACATGATAAGGCCATGCGTTGAAAGCCGGGTTGTATTTGACTTTTTTTCCGGCACAGGGGCTTTGGGTTTCGAGGCTTTGAGCAACGGCGCCTCAAAAGTGTATTTTGTTGATAAACTGCACGGCGATATACTTGAAAAAAACGCGGAGAAACTCAAGGTAGACAGGCAGTCCTACGTTTTTATCAAAGGCGATTTTACCCTCGCCGCGGAAAAACTTAAAACAATGAAGTTAAAAGCAGGCCTTATATTCGCCGACCCGCCTTATAATAAAGGTTATATAAATATACTCTTGCAAAGTTTACTGTATAATGATATTTTAAGTGATGACGGCCTGGTTGTTATTGAACTCCACCTTGACGAAAAAAAAGAGATGGAAACCAAGTTGCAGTGCTGGACTATAATCAGGGAAAAAAAGTACGGCGATACTTTTATTTTATGCCTGAAAAGGGCGGAGGTGCCGAATGGTTGATATATCTGTGCTGAAGAAACAGCCTTTTTTTAAAACATTCAGCGATGCGGAACTCAAGGTTTTTTCAGAGAGGCTCCTGCTGGATGATTATGTGGCGCAGTTTACGGTATTTAACGAGAATCAGATAGGCGATGACTCCATGTACATAGTTGTTGAGGGAGCGGTTAAAATCGTCAAAAAGAATAAAACAGAGGAAACATTTATAGCCAACCTGCAGGCTGGCGAATGGTTCGGCGAGATGTCCATGCTTTATCCGGCTCCAAGGTCGGCATCCGCAGTTACCATAAAACCATGCAAACTGATTCGTTTTACCGACAGGGATTACAACGACTTTAAGAAAACCCAGCCGTCAATAGTGATGAAATTGAATGAAATATTCATTAAAACCCTTGTTGCGCGCCTTAGGGACGCCGATAAGAAGCTGGCAAAGGACGGATATGGCATCGGCGCGCTTTGATTTTGTGCCTTTAATTGCCAAGTGGCTGATAAATACGGCGGTGCTTTTTGTCATTGTTAAGACCGTCAAGGGGCTGAATGTAAGCGAGCCGGGCTTGCGCGGCGTTTTGATACTCGCGGCAGCAGCAGCGGTTATTGCTTTGATTAATACTTTTATCAGGCCGCTGATTATTTTGTTGACTTTACCGATAAATATATTATCATTTGGGCTGTTCACTTTGGTGATAAACGCGGTTGTGTTCTTCGCTACAGGATGGTTAGTCAAGGGTTTTGAAGTCAAAAGCCTTTGGGGCGCCATGATAGGTTCGCTGCTTTTTTCAATAATTACGATGCTCACCGGATTTTTTATGAGGCCGGAACAGTCCGGCCAGGCGGACATAAGGGCTGAATATAAAGTAATAAATAAATAAATGCGAGGATGGCGAAATTGGTAGACGCACTAGCTTGAGGTGCTAGCGGGTAACACCATGGGAGTTCAAGTCTCCCTCCTCGCACCAAAATTTTCCCGGGGAAAATTTTGGTCTAGTATTACCTCTCTATAATATTATAAATATTATAGAGAGGTAATACGGTCAAATCTCGATTTTCGAATCTTGAACGCTTGGTTAGCCTCGCCAAAGGCAGTTTTTGTCCTTGATCCCAGGTTGAACCAAGCTGTTATCTTTCTCGCTGCGTCCGAGATTCGAAAATCGAGATTTGATCAGCAAGCTTGGAGGATATTATAGAAGGTCATCAGATCAGCAAGCTTGGAAGGTATTATAGTTTATGGCGGGAATAAATTTAACGGGAGATAAATAATGGCTAAAAAGTCAAAGTCAAAAAAACTCGTAATCGGCATCGATCTTGGCGGTACCAATGTCGTTGCAGTTCTTGTGGATACTTCCGGTAAAGTAAAATCATACGTTCATTTTCCGAACGAATCGGCAAAGGGGCCGGAGCATGTCATAAGGAACATCGCTGATAACGTAAAGGCTCTTGTAAAAAAATCAGGCCTTGCCATGAAAGATATATGGCGCGCCGGTATAGGCTCGCCGGGCCCGCTTGATTCAAAAAAAGGGATTATAATGGGGGCTGTTAACCTGCCCGGATGGACCCGTGTATTGCTCAAAGCCAGCCTTGAAAAACAGCTTGGCGTAGGGGTGGGCGTGGATAATGACGCCAATTGCGCGGCATACGGTGAACAATGGGTGGGCGCGGCCAAAGGGGCGTCCAATGTGGTCGGGATTACCCTTGGAACAGGTGTTGGAGGAGGTATAATAATAGATAATAAGCTGGTCAGGGGAGCCAACTATAACGCGGCAGAGATAGGCCATACATCGCTTAATCCTGACGGCAGGTTATGTAAATGCGGGGCAAAGGGCTGTCTTGAGCAGTATGCCTCCGCTTCGGCCATAGCCGAATCAGCACGCGAGGCAATAAGAAAAGGCGCAAGTTCCATGATGACAGAATTTGTAAAAGGCGATATTTCCAAAATAACATCAAAAACAGTGTATGAGGCCATGGTCCAAAATGACAAAACCGCCGTTGTGGTCTGGGATGAATTTATAAAGTACCTGGCGGCAGGCGTGGCAAACCAGATCAACGGGTTAAACCCCGAAGTGGTTGTAATTGCAGGCGGTGTTATAAACGCCGGTGACAGGCTGTTTAAGCCCCTCAAAGAAGCAGTAAGAAAACAGACATTCGCCCTGACATTCTCAGCCGCAAAAATAGTCCCCGCCAAGCTCGGGGAGCTTGCGGGGGCAATAGGCGCGGCCGGAGTTGTCATAAACGAAGGCGAATTTTATAACCTTAAATGAATCAAAAGAGGATACTTGATCTCTTAATCAACAATGTAATTAACTTTATTGTTTTTTGTATCCCCGTAGTTTTTTTCCAGCCGTCGCTTGACCCGTTCGGCCCCCCGCAAATGATGGTGGCGCGCGTATTTCTTCCGTTGCTGTTGATACTTTATATCATACGTTCAATGCGCAACGGCAGGCTTTCATTTAAAACCAACCCAGTCCTGCTTCCACTTGCCGGATACCTACTGGCGGTATTTGCATCGGTCTTAATGTCCGTCAATAAGGAAATCAGCATGAAGTATTTTCTTGAGCTGGCTGTTATGGTGCTTGGCGCGTATATTGTATATGACATATCGGGAATTTCCGGCATAAAGCGTGTGGTTTTTATGATAGTATTGTCGCACACGCTGATGGCGGCATACGGCATCGCCCAGCATTTTGATGCGGACCCGTTTAAGTGGAGCACGAATTTTGCGGGAAGGCCGCTTGGCACGATAGGCAATCCCGATTTCCTTGCGGGGGAATTGTTATTGTCTTTTTTTATTGTCCTGTCGTATGTTTTTTTTGAAAAAAAATTCAGGGTTTTAGCCGGTGTATCGCTTTTCATCCACGTTTTATGCATCTATTATACCCGCGTGGCGGGGGCCTTTATTGGGATGGCGCTTGGTTCACTTTCATTTTCAATATTTGCCGCGATCATTAAGCGCGATTTCCTGTGGGAGCTGATAATGAAAAACAGGAAAAAGATGATCGCAGGTATTTTCATTATTGTTGCCGCACTTATCGTCATTACGCCGGTTGCATCATCCAAATACAAAAGTTTTGTCAATGAAAAAGGCCGTTCGCTAAAGCACCGGCTCATTATGTGGGAGTCGAGCCTGCTCATGGTCAGGGAGTCTCCTGTGCTTGGCAAGGGAATAGGAAGTTTCAGGATGAATTACCCGTACTATCAGGGCATACTCTTAAACGACCCGAAAAATTATGGTTATGATTATGTTGTGACCTGGATGCCGCACGAACAGTATCTTTTGATAGCGTCCGAGTCGGGGATTCTGGGACTTGGATTATTCCTGCTGGCTATTTTTGTTTTTTACCGCGTTACGGCGGGTTTGATAAGGGAAAAGCGCGCTGATTTTAAAGCCGTTGGGTTTGCGTCGTCTGTCACGGCCCT
This sequence comes from uncultured bacterium, assembly GCA_937889595.1. Lineage (GTDB taxonomy): Bacteria > Oederibacteriota > PGYV01 > PGYV01 > Palsa-1178 > PALSA-1178. Next base: position 60,380 of record CALAOR010000020.1, on the reverse strand, counting down.
GCTTGGTGCCTCATTTTTTAATACTTTTTACAATATACCGGCGACAACTTTCATTTTCTTTTTGATGCTTTTCTCGCAGCAATTATTTGCCTTAAACCGGACCGCTTACGTCTTAAAGAAGGATATTGCCGCGCCGTTATTGATTTCAGCCTGCATAGCGCTGTTATTCCTTATAAACGGCGATGGAAGGACGCTGGCGGCCAATATGTACCTGAAAAAAGCTGAATCATATTCCAAAAGAGATTTAATGCCTCAGGCTATTGAATACTACGAGCGTGTCATAGGGTTAAAAGCAGTGGAACTGTGCCCCCAGACAGATGTGGCGCAGTATTATTATGCGGCAGAAGCCTACAGAAAGACAGGGAACCTGGCCAAGGCAGAGCAGTATTACAGGATGGACCTGAAACTGAACCCATTTTGCCCCGAGGTAAATAACATGCTGGGAGCGGTCAGCGGACAGTTAGGCAGCCTTGATGAATCCATAAAACGACTTGAAATGTCCATCTTTGCGGCTCCGCATTATGATGCGGCATATACCAATCTCGCGACCGCATATGTGGCAAAAAAGGATTATGAAGGCGCCAGGCGCACATTAAACAAGTTCATGGAAAAAAACGGGGCCAAACCCGAGTTTGAAAATCTGTTAAAGGCAGTTGAAGCTTTAGACAGGACGGGAAAGTGATCGGCATGAACAAAACAAAACTTATTGACCGGTGCCTTAAATTTTTGCTGTTTTTCGGGATTTTGGCATTGTACATCCATACCATGCCGCCTGTATTCAAAAATAACGACTCCCCTGAAACTACGGCTGCGGCATATACGCTTGGCATAGGCCATCCGCCTGGCTATCCGCTTTATACCATGGCTGCAAAGATTATTACCCTTGTGCCGCTGGCAAACCCTTCATTCAGGGTGAACATGTTTGCGGTGCTTCTTTCCATGCTTGTGCTTGCCATGACCTACATAATATCAATGAGGACTTTGCAGATGTTTAATGGGCCGGGGCAGGACGAATCCGGGGGAATATTCAAAAATTCACTGGTCTCGGCATTTACCTGCGCGGTTCTTGCCGTAAGCTTCATATTCTGGAACCAGGCACTCGATGCAAAAGGCGGAATATACATATTAAACCTGTTTTTTCTGGCAGCGATTATCTGCATATCCATGATCCTGCTGGACAGGTTTCATGTAAAATATATATACCTTTTGTCTTTTTGTTTCGGCCTGGCGCTTACAAACCACTGGCCAAGCACCATCATACTCGCGCCGGCTGCGGCGTACTTTTTTGTCATATATTTTAAAAGGCTTAAGGCCTTAAGGTGCTTTTATGTTGTTATTTTCTTTCTGGCAGGCATCAGCGCTTATCTGTATCTGCCGATCAGGGCGCACAATGTTCCGGCTTTAAACTGGGGAAACCCGGTTGGTTTTAGGGATATGATGTGGGTAATACTGAGGAAGGGGTATGTATATCCTATAAAAGCTTCTTTTGGACTGTATTTAACCCAGCTGCAGGAGTTTTTCAGGCTGTTTGCGGTCAATTATTCGTTGTTCTCCGCTGTTGCTGCGATCGGCGGTTACGCTTTGTACAAAAAGTCAAAAAAGCATTTATATTTTCTGGCCGCCATTTTTGCCGCAGTTGTATTGGCTGTTGTATTTTATAACAGGACCACAAAAGATTTGATATATCTTATGGACATATTCCTGATGCCGGCAGAATACATTGTCCTGCTTTTGCTTGGGCCGGGGATATTGTTCATATACGGTTATTTAAGGAAAAAACGTGCCGTTTATTTGACCGCGTCAGCGTTTGTTATAATCCTTATATTCCTGGCTTATACGGATTATAAAAAGAATAACTCCCGCTTCGATTATATCTCATATGACTACGGATATAACCTGCTTGTCAGTATCCCGAAAGGAAGCGTTTACCTTGCGTCCGGCGATTACAACGCCATGCCTGTTTACTATATACGGGAAATTGAAAAAAAGCGCAGGGACATTAAATTCGCCACGGATTCTTTCCTGATCTTTAAATGGGGGATAGATGATTTCATAAAACAAACGGGTTCTGATGCGTCACTTGCGCCTTATAAACGCGATTCAAACATCAGGAATATCATAAGTTCGTACAGCGGCAGAGCGGGTGTATACCGTAATTACTTCTGGGAAAATCCGGTTCAGCTTGACCCGTCAAAGTTTACGGAACAGCAGTACGGTATTCTAATGAAAATAAATGCTGTCAAAGAAAGAACAGCACCGGAATTGTTTTATCTTTACAATTACAGGGGAATATTTGAAAGAAGCGCGTTAAACAATAACGCGAACAGGTCGCTTGTAACATGGTATCCCGTATGTATGGTTAACGCCGCCAATGCGCTTATGGAAGAAAACAGGTACCTGGAATCAACTGTATTGAACAAAATGGCATTACAGTTCCCTGTGAATAAACCCGATGGCAATATACTTTATAACATAGCTTTCGCCTATAATAAGCTCGGGGATAACGCCAGCGAAATGCAGTACTTAAGCCGGGCTGTTGACAAGGGCGCTGATATAACTGCTGTATATGAAAGACTTGGCCTCCTGTACTATAATTACGGGCTGTTGGATAAGGCTCTTCCAATATTTAACGAGGCTTTAAAGCGGGGTAGCAAAGCCGATTATGTTGCGAAAGGCAAAACAGTAATTGAAGGGTTTGGCAAACAGGAACGGCTTGAAATAGCATTAATCAAGGCCAATGAAAAGTTGATTGCAAATGATATTGTTGCTGCGCAGCAGATATATGATTATTTGCTTGAAAAACACTATAAAAATGATATAATTTATAAAAATATGGGAGTGTACCATTTTAAGACAGGCGATTATAAAGCTGCTTTGAAACAGTTTTTACTGTCTGAAAATGAAACAAAGGACCCGGGAACTTTTTTGTACACAGCGTACGCATATGAAAAGCTTGGAGATCATGAAAAGGCCGTTGAAAAACTGAGCGAAGCTATGAAATTATATCCAAATGATAAAGGTTTAAAAGATTTGTTCAGGGCCATAAAGGAGTCACAGGACAATGGCAAAAGTACTGATAGCCCTCACGGACCGCGATGACGCGATAAAGATCAATAATGCCCTTGAAGACAGGGGCGACACCCCGTATATCGCCACAGATTCATCGTCCCTTTTGGATAAAATAAGCAAACAGGAATTTAAGATCCTTATACTGGATACGGATATAATCCCCGAGCTTGAACTTAACATAGTTAAGTTTGTAAAAGAAAGAAACCCCCAGATGACGGTAATACTCGCGTCAAGCAAAGAAAAAATAGATAATGCGATCGCCATAGCGCGCAGGGAAGACTTTAATTATACTTCCAAGCCTGTGAATATCCATGCGCTTGAATTCATAATTGATAAATCCGGATTACGCGCCGTCAAAGACGACCCTGCCACCGCTCCGGATGAATATTTCAACAATATTTTTATAGGCAAGAGCGAAAAAATAAAAAAGGTCATGGCTCTTGCCCGGAAAGTCGCCAAGAGCGACAGCAACATCATGGTGACAGGAGAGACCGGTACGGGCAAGGAACTGATATCAAGGGCCATTCACGAGCTTTCCAGCAGGGCCGCCAGGCCATTTATAGCCGTTAACTGCGCGGCCATACCTGAAAACCTCCTCGAATCGGAATTGTTCGGGTACAAAAAAGGTGCTTTTACCGGAGCCGTTTCGGATAAAAAAGGGTTAATAGAACTTGCCGATACAGGAACGCTTTTTCTGGATGAAATAGGGGATCTGCCACCGGGCCTGCAGGCCAAGCTGCTGCGTGTCCTGGATGACAAGGAATTAAGGCGGCTTGGGGATGAATCGACCAGTAAAGTAAACATAAGGATCATAGCGGCAACAAATCAGGATTTAAAGGAACTGATAAAATATAAAAAATTCAGGGAAGATCTGTTTTACAGGCTTAACGTAATTAATATACATATACCCGCGCTTAAGGAACGAAAAGAGGACATCCCCCTGCTGCTCAGGTTTTATATCGAAAAATATAATAAAACACACAACCGCAGCATCGTGGGCATGGACTCAAAGGCAAAAGCAATTCTCATGTATTATGACTATCCCGGGAATGTAAGGGAGCTTGACAATATTATCCAGCATTCTTTTGCCATGTGCCAGGGTGATTTGATAAGCGTGGAAGACATGCCGGTGTACATGCATAACTTAACCCCGTATTTCCAGCTTACGGCGCATGAAAATGAAAAGCCCGGGTTTAAAGGCAAAACAGTCGAGCATCCGGACCTGCTGCTGACCGAAGTTGAAAAGAATACAATACTTAAGGCCTTTTCAAAATTCGGAAAAAACCACACGAAAGTCGCGGATGTGCTTGGCGTATCAAGGTCAACACTGTGGAGGAAGATGAAGGAATACGGGATAAATATATAGATACTGTCGGAAAAACCTTTATGATAGGTCGTGTCAGGCGTCGATTAATTATTTCTATGGATTGTGCGCCTGTATTATAAGGGTTTTAGTAGCGCACAGGCCATAGAAATAATTAATCGGCACCTGACACGATAAAGAATTTCATGGTTTTATATGGTTTTCCGACAGTATCATATAAACGGTAATTTTCAACATGTTATTTTTTTGAAGGCGGATTAAAATAAAAAAGGCGCGGTTTTCCCGCGCCTTTTTTATTTTATATAAAAGTCCTAAAAATCAGCTCCAAAAGAAGACTTGTAAACGTTTCCCAACTCCCCGTACGGCTCAAATGAGAAGTCAATAGTGTATTTTTGGTTGACATTCAGGCCGACGCCGAAAGAGATGTGCTTGAATCCCGCGTCAACAATGTTGTTATCCGTGAAGTAACCGGTACGGAATGTAAATAAATACGGCGTTTTGAATTCGAGGCCGAAGTTCTGAAGGGCCGTATTCCTGATCTTCCCGACAAGGTCATACTCGGCGGAGATAACCCACTTTTCTATTTCAGTTGTGTATAATGCGCCGAAAGAGACTTCCTTATCCATAGTGTCGCCGCCAAGCTGCCCGCCCCAATTTTTAGCGACAAGGTTGAAAGACAGCCCTTTTAAGGGTGTGAAGAAATAACGGAGCCCCAGGTCAAAAGAAACTGCGTTTGCGGGGGAAGAGGCTATGCTGTCATAAAAATAGTTCATGACAACTCCGAAATCAATATTATTATCGAGGTTGTTCGCGTACGCTATGCTGCCTATAATGGTGTAAGACGAAAACGTCCGGTTTAGATCAACGGGATTTGAAGCGTAATCAATGCCGTAATTCTCCATATCGCCGGCGCCAAAGTAAGAAATAGCCGCGGCAAAAACACCGATATTTTTGACGCTTTTTGCCACGCTCAAAGAGTCAATGGTAATTGTATTCAGCCACATATTATGTGAGAAATACATGCTCCATTCATCCTCTTTTTTCTTCATGTTTTCAAGCCCTGCAGGGTTCCAAAATATCGAAACGGCGTCTATTGACGCGCCAATGTAAGCGTTTCCCATGCCGGAAGCCGCAGCGCCCGTATTTATGGTCGAAAACTTCCCTGAAACGCCGGATGAAACATCAGGTATGTTCGTCACGTTTGAGGCTGATACGGCCGTGGAAAAAGCTGCGATCAAAATCAGTGATAATGTAAGTTTCTTCATGTTGGCGCTCCTCATTTTATTACCGCGAATTTGCCGAACTTATCAAGCGGGAATTTCTTTTCAGTGCCGTCTGGATAGCGCAGGATTATTTGGTACAAATAAATACCGCGTGCATATTTTGAAATGTCCACGTAAGTGTAACCGTTTGGCGACGGGTCATAGGCGCGCCCCGCTTCTTCGCCGTTAACAGCCTTAACAATAATAGTGACAAACTGGACTTTCTTGTCGGGATTTTCTATATTGTTTTCATATAACGGATAAGCAAAACCGATCTCTTTGGTATTTTTTGCCGGGTTAGGGAAGGCAAAAGCCTTGCCTTGAGGAGTCGGCGTAACGGTAAATGTCGGGGTAATAGTGCTGGTGGGTGAGTTTGTGAAGGTCTGAGTATTTGTGTCTGTAATCGTGGACGTCATAGTCTCTGAAGCCACAATAGTCTCGGTGGTGGTAGGTGTGACGGTAAATGTGGCTGTGGACGTCGCGGTAACAGTCTCAGTGGTTGTGGGCGTAACAGTTTCAGAAGCCGAAACCGCTAAAACCAGGCCCGCTGACAAAAGACAAGCAAAAACAATAATTAGCTTCTTCATTATTCAAAACCTCCAAATTTTATTTATGTTTTAATTGCCTCAAAATCTTTATAATAATAACATGTATAACATATATGTCAAGCAAGAATCGCTAAAAACAGTTGACTATAAAATAATATAATGTTATATATATAAACACTTTATGTTGCCGGGTCGTCTAATTGGTAGGACACCTGACTCTGACTCAGGCGGTTGTAGGTTCGAGTCCTACCCCGGCAGCCAAATTTTCTGATGAAAATTTGGGAGGATTAAGAATTAAGGGTTGAGGATTAAGGAGACCGGTTGAATACTCGCAAACGGGTCAGAAAATTTCCTTAATTCTAAACTCTTAATCCTTAACCCTTAAAGGCTGAGTATTTTTTCGGCTATAAATTCCCAACCGTTCCAATCCTTGAAAAAATTTACCATGGAGAATATACTTGTTTAAAAAACTTCTTGAATTATGGAAAAAAAGCCGGCTGTCGGGCCGCGGACTGACAAAAATCCCTGTTTTGCGGGGTTTATACAGGCTGGGGATCAGGCTTGCCGGCTGGAATATCGTAAATATCGAGGGCCACAGGATGCATATTGATGAATTTTTCGGCATGACTATAAACGAAGACGGCCATTATGAGCCATTCGAGACCGCGCTTGTAAAGCGCATGATAAAGCCGGGTTTTACATGCCTTGATATTGGCGCGAATGCCGGATATTATTCCCTGCTTTTTTCAAAATTGGCGGGGCCCAAAGGCAGGGTTTATGCTTTTGAACCTGAAAAAAAGAATTATGACCTGCTGGTTGAAAATGTCAGGGTCAACGGCTATGACAATATAATAACCGAACACAGCGCCGTGTCTGATGAAAATGGCAGGATAAAACTTTTTCTTTCGGACGACAACGCAGGAGATCACCGCATTTCGGGCGGAGAAAATGCAAAACCATGGCAGGAAGTGGATGCAACAACAATAGATGATTACCTTAAAGGCAAAACAGCCGAAGTTGATTACATAAAAACAGACATACAGGGCGCGGATTTTAAGGCCCTAAAAGGAATGGCAGCCACCCTTGAAAATAATCCCGGTGTGATGATCCAGATTGAGTTCTGGCCGTCGGGCCTGGTAAAGGCCGGCGATGATCCGGCTGATTTGCTGCGGTTCCTTGAAAAAGCCGGTTTTTTAGTTTATGACATAATCGAATGCACCCAAAATAAGCTGTGGCAGCCGGCTGATTTTTCCAGGATGCTTTCCGCGTACACGCCGGAAAACGACAGGTTTACAAACATTTTTGCGGTAAGAAATAAATCGGCAGTCCTGCCATAACGCCCGGTCAAAAAGCAAAAAAAAAGCCGAATACAAATGATCTGATTTTAAAAAGGCCGTGTCTTATAACCGGCCTTTTGTATTTACACGGCGGTCATTTTGTTTTATAATAATGCGGATAAAAGAAGGCAAATGCCGATAAATGAGAGGAATTCCATGACAGCGAAAATACTGGACGGGAAAGCAATGGCCGCCGCAATTAAAGCATCTTTAAAGGATAAAATCACAAAGCAGGGAATAAAACCGGGCCTGGCTGTGATACTTGTCGGCGAGGATCCCGCTTCCAAAATTTACGTGGGCGGAAAGGAAAAAGACGCGCTTGAAGTCGGATACTTGTCCGAGATGTTCAGGCTGCCGGGGGATGCTGCGCAGGAAGACGTTTTAAAACTTGTAAAGGAACTTAATTTAAGAAAAGATATAAACGGAATATTGGTGCAGCTGCCGCTGCCAAAACATCTTAACGAGGAACTGATAACAAATTCCATAGAACCTGTGAAAGATGTGGATGGTTTTACCTATAACAGCGCTGGAAGGCTTTTTACCGGCAGTAAGGGGCTCGTTGCCTGCACTCCGAAAGGATGCATTGAAATGATAAGAGCCACAGGGGTTGATATGAAAGGAAAGAATGCCGTTGTTATAGGCAGAAGCAACATTGTGGGCAAGCCCATGGCAATTTTGCTGCTGGCGGAACACGCGACTGTAACCATATGCCATTCGCGCACAAAGGACCTGCCGTCCATAACCAGGCAGGCGGACATATTGGTGGCGGCCATAGGAAAAACCAGGTTTGTAAAAGCAGGCATGGTCAAGGAAGGCGCTATAGTCGTGGATGTGGGAATGAACAGGGATGAAAACGGGAAACTTTGCGGTGATGTTGATTTTGATGAGGTTAAGGAAAAGGCATCGTTTATCACACCCGTACCAGGCGGCGTGGGCCTCATGACAAGGGCAATGCTGATGAGCAACACGTATGAGGCGTATTTAATGCAGCAGGAAGCGAAGTAAAATTACTGATTACAAATTACAAATGACTAATTACGGCCAATTGGCACAGTTTGAAAGTCACAAAATCAGGAGGTTTAAATGAAACGCAAAGTTGTATACCCGGGAACTTTTGACCCGATAACTAAGGGACACCTGGATATTATCGAACGCGCGTCGAAAATGTATGATGAAGTGACGGTCGCGGTTGCTGAAAGTTTTCATAAAACGCCGTTTTTCTCCGTTGAAGAACGTATGGATATGATAAGGCAGGTTATAAAAGGTTTAAAAGGCGTCAAAGTTGACTGCTACAGCGGGCTGCTGGTTGATTATATGAAACAGGCAAAGAAAAGGCTGGTTATAAGAGGGCTGCGCGCCATTTCCGATTTTGAATACGAGTTCCAGCTTGCCCTGCTTAATAAGAAGATGATGGGCGATGATATAGAACTTATATATATGATGCCTGACGAAAAATACCTGTATATTTCATCCTCCGCGGTAAAGGAAATAGCTGTTCATGGGGGTAATGTGGGCCAGTTTGTTCCGCCATATGTGGCGGGATTAATAAAAAAAAGGTACAAAAAATTATGAATTTATAATTCAGCTTTAATTTATCAACTCCTTGTGTTTTTTGCCGTTTTTGGAAAAATGACCTTGACATTTCATTATTTTCCTGTAAAATATAACAAAAATGATGAAGGAGGGATTTTAAAACTATGACTAAAATCGAAATGGTTGACAAAATCGGAGAAAATGTAGCATTACCGAAAAAAGACATTGAAAAAGTACTGGATCATTTTGTTAAAATCTCGCAGGATGCTTTAAAAGCAAGCGAGAAAGTTTCGTTGACCGGCCTTGGCTCTTTTTCCATCAAAGAAAGAAAAGGCAGGATTGCACGCAACCCTAAAACCGGAGAAAAAGTGGACGTACCGCCTAAAAAAGTCGTAAAATTCAAGCCGGGCAAAGACCTCATACAGATCCTTGCCGATTCCATGCCAGGAACAGGACCTGCTCAGTAATCAGCCAATTTTTAATACGATTTTAATTTAATGGTTTTGTTGTTTTATTATGACGATTTTACAATACAAAATAAATATTTCATTTTTGAAAGGCGGGGATTTAAAGTGGCAGATAAAGATTCCAAAAAGAAATCCGTCAAGAAGGCGCCGAACACGGAACCTAAGGTTAAGAAGGCGGTAGTGAAAAAGACGGCTGTAAAAAAGACTGTTGACAAAAAAATCGCTGTTGACAAGCCTGAAAAAGCGGCAAAAGTCAAAAAAATAATACCTAAAACCGGAAAACCAGCTTCTTATGAACCTTCGGCATCAGTTAAGGAAAGAGTTGTAAAAAAGGCCGCAATTAAAAAAATAAAAGATATGGCCGTGCATAACATGGAAGACGATGCCGACGAAACAGAGATAGTGGCTTCCAAATTCGTAAAAGTTGAAGCTGAAGACACTGAAGTGAAAGTGAAACCCGAAATACCCCAGGTAAGGCATGAAACGACCATACCCGAGAAATACGCAGACGATAAGATAGTGCTCATGACGCGCGACCCGCACTGGTGCTATGTATACTGGGATATGTCCTTAAGCCTCATGGAGTCAAAGGCAAAAGCGATCAATGAAAAATACGACCTCATCCTGAGGGTTTATGACATTACAGACGTTAATTTTAACGGTTCCAATTCACACAAGTTTATGGACATACAGGTGAACGGAGAGGCCGGAAACTGGTATATCAATGTATGGGATGCAGGAAGGTCCTATATAGTTGACATAGGTTACAAAACCGTATCGGGAAAATTCATCCTCCTCGCGAGGTCCAACGTTGTTATAGCCCCAAGCGATGATGTTTCCCAGCTTACCGACGAAGAATGGATGATAGTGGACGAGGATTTTGAGGAACTGTTCAGGTTATCCGGAGGAGGGGGCCGCACAGGCATCGGAGGTTCCGAGGGTGTAAGAAACAGGCTCCAGTCCGACCTGTCTTCCGGCGGCGTAAGCAGTTTTTCAAGCCCCGCAGGCGGAGGACCGGCAAAGAAACGCGGGTTTTTTCTTAATGCCGACACGGAACTGATACTTTACGGAAACACGGAAAGCGACGCGAGCCTGACCGTAAAAGGCGAGAAAGTTGATTTAAGGCCGGACGGGTCGTTTTCCCTGAGGTTTCATCTTCCGAACGGAGTCATGAACCTGCCTGTTGAAGCAATATCATCCGACAAGGCGGAAACGATCACCATCAAAATCAGCGTGGAGAGGAAGACGGAATAAATATATATGAATCAACCTGACGGCTATCTGGCGCTTGTACTGCACGCTCATCTTCCATTTGTAAGGCACCCGGAATATAACGACCCCATGGAAGAATACTGGCTGTATGAGGCCATTACAGAAACCTACATCCCGCTGCTTAACGTGTATAATAAACTCATAGAAGACGGCGTGGATTTCAGGATCACCATGTCGATCACCCCGCCGCTCATGTCCATGCTAAAGGACCCGCTCCTTCAGGACAGGTACATGAGGCATATCAATAAAATGATCGAACTTGCCGAAAAGGAAGTTCAAAGGACTAAGTTTGAACCGCATTTTAACCGCACTGCCGTCATGTACCGCGAGAAGTTTTATAATGCCAGGTATGTATTCGGCGAAAAATACAATAAAGACCTGGTGGAAGGCTTTAAGCAGGTGCAGGAACAGGGCAAGCTCGAAATAATAACATGCGGCGCCACACACGGATTTTTTCCTTTGTCCCCGGACCGTAACGCGCTGAATGCGCAGGTAAAAATCGCGGTCGACCATTACACACAGCACATCGGAAGGAAGCCGCGCGGCATATGGCTCCCCGAGTGCGGATATAATCCGGGAGATGATGAAATACTGAGGAAATACGGCATAAGATATTTCTTTGTCGATACCCACGGCATATTATACGGCAAACCCAGGCCAAAGTACGGCGTGTTTGCGCCTGTTTACTGCCGTTCCGGAGTTGCTGCGTTCGCGCGCGACATGGAGTCCTCCAAGCAGGTATGGAGCGCCGAAGAAGGATACCCGGGCGACGTCAACTACAGGGAATTCTACCGGGATATCGGATATGACCTGGATTACGATTATATAAAACCTTATATACATGAAAGCGGCATCAGGATGAATACCGGGTTGAAGTATTACAGGATTACCGGAAAAACGGACATGTCGGCAAAGCAACCTTATGACCCGCAGGCAGCCATTCAGGTAGCGGCTTCCCACGCCGGTAATTTCATGTTTAACAGGGAAAAACAGGTCAAGCACTTAAAGGGGCTCATGAAACGCGAGCCCATAATCATCGCGCCTTATGACGCGGAACTTTTCGGGCACTGGTGGTACGAGGGCCCTTCATTTATAGATTATCTCATGAGAAAAACTTTCTATGACCAGAACGTTTTCAAGATGATCACACCTTCGGAGTACCTGGAAAAATTCCCGAAGAACCAGGTTGTGACCCCCACGTTTTCAAGCTGGGGATATAAAGGCTATGCCGAGTACTGGCTCAATGCGTCAAATGACTGGGTCTACAAGCACCTGCACAAGACATATTCGCGTATGAAGGAACTGACGGGCATATACATGTACAAGCCGCGGACTTCCGATGAAGAGCGGGCCTTAAAGCAGGCCGCAAGGGAAATACTCCTGGCGCAGTCCTCGGACTGGGCCTTTATCATGCAGACCAAGACCATGGTGGAGTATGCCGTGAAAAGAACGCTCCAGCACATATTCCGCTTTACAAGGCTCTATGAGATGCTGAAGTCGGGAAATATAGACACGGTCTACCTCAGTGAGATGGAATGGAAAGACAACTTATTCCCTGACATTGACTGGACAGCGTACGCGTAAGAACATGCACATATCTGTCGGTCCGCGGTCCAACACCCTTTACAATCCCGCATTTAAAACCACATTATCAAATTAATCCGTTGCGACAAAAAACTGTTCACAAAAACTAATATTCATTAATCGTCAATTTATGCTATAATATCCGCATGATTAAACATAAAATTAACAGGATATTCATATTTTCTTTGTTTGCAACGGTTTTTACCGCAGTTGCATTTAACCTTTTTGCCTTATCCGTTGATTCGTTTAAACCCTCGGGCTGGGTTAACGACTTTGCCGGGGTCATAGATGACGCAAATAAGCAGAAGATCATTTCGATAATAGGCGAGCTTCAGGAAAAGACCACGGCTGAGATAGCGGTTGTTACCATTACGTCCCTTGAGGAAGAGAATATCGGGGATTTTACGAACAGGCTGTTTGCCAGTTGGGGCGTGGGCAAAAAGGGAAAAGACAACGGCGTTATGATCCTTATAGCCAAAAACGAGCGTAAAATATGGATAGAAACAGGCTACGGGATCGAAGGAATAATTCCCGACAGCGTCGCGGGCGCTATTTTTCGGGATGAGATGGCGCCGCGTTTCCGCAGTGGCGACATGGGCGGCGGCATACTTGCCGGAACATACGCTGTCGCAAACAGGATAGCCGCGGAATACAAGGTGCAATTGACAGGCGGATACACGCCGCCTGACGCGCAGTATCCGGGAAAAGCAACGCTTTTACAAAAGATACTTTCGGCAATATTCATGATAGCCATGATTATTTTGTTCATAAAAAATCCGTGGCTGTTCCTGCTTTTATTAATGGGCTCAAGGGGCTGCGGCAGAGGCGGCGGCGGTTTTGGCGGCGGCGGCGGATTCGGAGGTTTTGGCGGCGGCTCCAGCGGCGGCGGCGGGGCAGGCGGCAGTTGGTAGGTCTTAATAGGGCGAAATTACTAATTGCTAATTACCAATGACTAATTAAACATTAGACAACAGTACGCGTTTTGAAGTAATTTTTAATTAGTCATTAGTAATTAGTAATTAAAGAACTCAAGGAGGTTCTATGGATAAAAACGTAGTGCGGTTTATGGAACAGATAAAAAAGGCCCTGGGTGATAACCTTAAATCATTCATCGTATATGGTTCAGGAGCCACCGGGGAAGTTTACAAATATTCGGATTATAACACGCTTATGGTCATGGGAGCCATAGATGCCGGGACCCTTAAAATGATAACCAGACCGGTGGATGCCTGGGTTAAAAAGGGGCAGCCAATACCCATGATATTTACCCTCGACAGCATGATGGCGTCCCAGGATGTGTTTCCCCTGGAGTTCCTTGACATAAAAGAAAACCACGTGATGCTCTTTGGCACGGATGTTTTTAAGAACATGAAAATCTCGCCTAAGAACCTGAGGCTGGAAATCGAAAGGGAGCTTAAAAGCAAGCTTATCCGTTTAAGGCAGTCGTTCATATTGACGGGCGGTAATCCCGGGAAGATAAAGCGCCTGCTCATCCGTTCAATATCGACTTTTTCCGCTCTTTTGAAAGGGGTCATCCGTTTATACGGCAAACGCGCCCCTGCAAGAAAGAGTGAAATATTTGACGCGGCCCCGGCGGCTTTAAAACTGGACAAGGACCTGTTCAGGCTGATACTGTCGGTAAAAGAGCAGAGAGCGGACATAAAAAATTCCGAGATCGAGGGCGTTTTTACGAGGTACATGGGTGAGATAGACCGCATGGCTGATATAATAGATAAAAAGTAAAATAAATTTAAAATAAAACAGGAGGAAGAGAAAGATGAAAACCGGAATGAAAGTACTGATCGGGATAGGGATATTGGTTTTGCTTATTGCCGGAGTTTTTATTTCCACTTACAACAAGCTGGTCAACTTTGATGAAAGCATAAAGGCGTCATGGGCGCAGGTTGAGAACGTTCTGCAGCGCAGGTCAGACCTGATCCCCAACCTGGTAAACACTGTAAAAGGGTACGCCAAACATGAAAAAGAGATATTTGAGAATGTGGCAAACGCGCGCGCTGCATTGCTCGGGGCCAAAACCATAGACGACAAGGCAAAAGCGGCCGGAGCCATGGACACGGCAATAGGAAGGCTGCTCGCGATAGCCGAGAACTACCCGCAGCTTAAGGCGAATGAGAACTTCATGGCCCTGCAGGACGAGCTCGCGGGAACCGAGAACAGGATAGCCGTGGAAAGAATGAGATACAACGAAGTGGTTCAGGCATATAACATCACTGTCAGGAGATTCCCGGCGAACATGATAGCCGGTATGTACGGGTTCAAGCAGAAAGAAGTTTACTTCAAGGCGGAAGAAAAGGCAAAAACAGTGCCCGAGGTAAAGTTTTAAGTAAAATGTTTTATTATATTTTCAAGGCGGGCAACGGGTACGCGGGCCTGGTTTCTGAAAAAACCGGCATTATAGCGCTGTTCCTGCCTAATAAGAGATCCGGGGTATTAAATGGCATACGCGGTAAATATCCCGGCGCCAGGCCCGCCAATTCAAAAGTCCTGGCCAAAGCGGCAAAAATTTTACAGAGATATTTTGACGGTGAAAAAGTAAGTTTTTCAGGCGTTAATTGCGACATAAGTTCTTTAAAGCCTTTTACCCGCATGGTGCTTAAAAGAACCTGCAAAATACCCTACGGTGAGACAAACTCATATAAATGGGTGGGCCAAGGCAAGTCAAGGGCGGCAGGCAATGCATTAGGATCCAACCCAATACCGGTGATTATACCGTGCCACAGGGTAATAAAGTCGGATAAGAGTATTGGCGGGTTTGGGTACGGGGTTAAATGGAAAAAGAAATTGCTGGAATTGGAAAAAAATAGCTGCATAAAGGAAACTGTTTAAGCTGGAATCTGAATGCCGTAAGTGTTGTATTCCGTAGGGGCGGACCTATGTGTCCGCCCGCCGCGGGGTTTGGAACCTTAAATTGTGAAGGGAGTATTAAAATGGCAAAAAAAATTGTAGAACCACAGATCAAGTACACGGCTGTATGCGTTAACTGCGGGGTATTCATACCGGAAAATAAGGGCCTGGTCCGTGAAAACAGGCATTATTGCGAGAACTGCGCCATTTTAACTCCGGTGGCCGCAAAGCCGTCTATATTGCCGCCTTCAGGCCTGCTTAAGATACTCAGCTATCTGGTTTCGCTGACACCCATAGCGGGTTTTCTGTTTGGCGTTATTTTTTACTCCCAATCCGAACCTGCTGCCAAAAATTTCGGAAAAAAATGTTTTATCATGATGTTCATAGGCATTGCGGTTATGTTGCTGTTTTTTGTTCTTGTCCTGATAACCGGCGCGGCCATAGGCGGCGCTGCGGGAGGACTTAACCTGGGTGAGGGATATTATTAAAAACCGGAGTTTATAATGGAACTTAAAACAGAAGGCATAGTATTAAAAAAGCAAAGGTCGGGCGAGAAAAACGACATCACTTACATTTTCACGCGCGGTCTTGGCAAGGTGATGGTCACTTCCAAAGGGACAAGGAAACTTGAGAGCAAACTGAATACGATGCTTGAACTTTTTTCCGTTAATGAATACCATCTTATAAAATCAAAAAAAGACTCAAAATATTTCACCTTAATCGCCGCCAAACCCGTGAAAATGTTCCAGAACATGCGCAACTCGCTACGCAAGATCGGTTTTTGCTACCTGGTTGTGGAACTGCTGAATAAATTCACAGAGATAGAGGACCCGCACGAAGAACTATATGACGCGGCAAAGCAGATCCTGGATATAGTCGAATCCAATACGTATTCGAACATAGAGAACATTGAGAGTTATTTCAAGCTCATGATACTCAAATACGCGGGTTATGACCTTGTAAAGGACGCGCAATATATAAAAGACAACCATATAAGCAGGGAGATCATAAAGCTGTTCGTTATGATACTGTCGTCCCCCGACGCGGCAAAGCTTGATGTGGAGTATGACGTTATAAGGGAAATAAACATGGCCATAGACGCGTATGTAATACACATACTCGGCGAGGATGTGTTCAGCACAAAATTCATAGACGGGCTGCGCAATGACCAGAAAAAATAAGGTTCTGCCGGCCGGACTGGTTATTATCGTTCTTTCCATGTTCTTTACGTCATGCGCGTCCATGAGGACGGCCGGTTACAATGAACGTGAGACCATAGTAAGGTTCGCGAGGAACATGATGAATAAAAATTACGCGTACGGGGAAAACGACCCTTCAAAAGGTTTTGACTGCTCGGGCCTGGTTTTTTACGCGTATAAAGAGGCGGGAATGATTGTCCCGAGGACCGCAGGAGCGCAGTACAAGAAGGCCGGGAAAATAGAGCTGAAGGACGCGCAGGAAGGCGACCTTTTGTTTTTTTCCACATACGCGCCCGGCCCCACGCACGTGGGCATATATATAGGCGGCGGCAAGTTCATACATTCGCCGTCAGAGGGCAAAAAAGTGCAGATAGTCGATGTGGAAAGGAATTATTGGAAGAAAAATTTCTACGGGGCGGCAACGTTTTTCCCCGGTAAATGATGCCGGTATTTGTAGGGGCAGCATATCATGCTGCCCGCCCCTTGCGGGCTTTTTCGACAGTATCTAAATAGGAGCCTAAATAAATGAAATTTCCCAGATTTCTTTTAGCCGTGTTCTTTGCCGCAGCGTCCTTCTTTATCTTCACGGCCGAGCTCTACAATAAACAGACCATGCTCGAACTAACCCCCGTAGTCAAGCCCGTAAAAGTAAAAAAGAAAACAAAAAGGGACATCATAATTGAGATAGCATACTCGCTCATAGGCGTGGATTACTGGCCGGGCGGACAGGACAGCGACTATGGATACGACTGCTCGGGTTTCACCCAGTACGCCTATTCAAAGGCAGGGATAAACATCCCGAGGCGCGCCATAGAACAATACGAAGCATCAATTAAAATGGAAGAATCCGCCTTAAAAAAGGGTGACCTTGTATTTTTCAACACCCGGGGTTACGGTGTAAACCATGTCGGTATATATATAGGGAACGGCAGGTTCATACACGCGCCCGGCATAGGAAAGACAATAACGGAAGACTCGCTCGACAGGCCGTACTGGCGGGAAAGATACTGGATGGGCGGAAGGTTTATAAAGTAGTTTCAAATAAGCCTTATTTCCAGCCCTGCAAAAAAACCCAAAAATCAAAAAAACCATTGACATATTTTGAAAATATTATATAATCCCGCCATATAGAGGGGCAAGAGCTTTAATTGCCTGAAAATATCCGGAGGATTATTTTGTCCACAAGGTATGCTTTTGTATTTTTATTTGTATTACTTCTGGGACCTGTTATGGACGCGGCGCAGGGATTGAGTTTCGGGGTGTACGGGGGCGCGGGAAACGTGCGCATGACCGAACAAAATAATTCGATAAACGGCGCAAACGCGTATAACGCTTCTATAGGGATAAATTCAGCGCTGAAAAAGATCGACCTCGGAATAATACCGGAAATAACCGCGTCTTATGATCTTGGCGGGATTTTAAGCAGCCTGGGGATATATTTTAAGAACAGCCTGATAATACTGAGGGATGCATCAAGCACGGCTCACTGGGATAACGGCATGCTCGCGCAGTCAAGCAGGAGCGATTTCAGCGTCTTTTACAGCGCGCTCGGATTGCGGTATAACATCGCGGCTGAAAACAACCCTTCGCTGACCGGATTTGCCGGAGTGGGCGCGGGGCTGTGCCACTATTACTGGAACACCATGTCGGAAGAAGGCTATAAGATCGACGGAAGCTGGTCATATAAAATAAAAAAAGACTGGTCCACTGCAATACCCGCGCTGGATATGGAATGCGGGGTAAACTGGTGGGTAAGCAATAATATGGGCTTAAGTATTAAAGGCGGTTACAGGCTGGTTCAGGGAAAAGTAATGGTAAAAACCACGAATATATACGGATGGACCGGCCCTGCGCAGGCTGAGGATAATGTGGAATACACGGGCTTTTTTGTCAATGCGGGCATATTGATAAAATTTGACGATACCAGCGGGGGCGTAAAAAAGGAACAAAACCCTGGTAAAGGCGGGCAGTTCCCTGAGATAGCGGGAAAGCTTTATACGGAAGCCGAGGAACTATATAATGACGGCATGTACAGGCAGGCCCAGGAAAAATTAATGGAAGCGCAAAAGGTCGCCCCGGAGAGCGTCGTTATAAACGGGCTAAAGGAAAAAGCGGATTCAAAGCTTGAAGAGGAAGATTCCGCAGGAAAGGTCAAAAAACTTTTAAAGGAAGCGGACGGATTCAGGCAGAAAAAGAATTTTAAAAAAGCGCGGATGAGATACGCCGAGATATTGTCCGAAGACAGCGGAAATGAAACGGCAAAATATTTCCTTGCTGATTTTGATTCCCGTTCAAAGGAGCTGTTTGAAGATGCAAAGTCGCTCAAAACCGGTAATAAATTAAGCGAATCCCTTAAAAAAGCCGTGCAGGCGGATGAATACGGCAATGATGCCGGTATAAATGACTTCATAAAGGAATTAAGGCTGTTAACGGATAAAAAGGGGGCAATAAACAGCCTGTTTAACGAAGGCGTGGACTCTTATCGCAAGGGGGATTATAAAAAAGCGTATGAATCATGGACTGAAGTTGTAAATTTAAATCCCGAAGATAAAGAAGCCGCGGTAAACATGGAAAAGGCAAAAAAGAAAATGGAAGAATCGGACGGCGGAGAAAAAGAAATTCAAAAAAAAGTTTTTGAAGAGGCAAAAAAACTCTATGAAATAGGCAAACTCGACGAGGCTTTGATAAAATGCCAGTATGTGCTTAGGCTGAACCCGGATAATGAAGAATGCAAGAAAATGATGGAAGACATAAAGAAAGCGCAGAACACAGACAATCAGGATGTTATACAGAAAAGATAGAGGGGGATATATGAAAAGAAATAAAGTATTTTTTGTTTTGGTAATGGTTGTATTCGCAGTTTTATTGGTCATATCATGCGCGAAAAACAACCCCAACGGCCCGCTGTGTATAAACAAAATAAAGCTGACAGAAACGCCCACATGCACGCCTGATGTAAGTTACACGGTTTACATACACCAGGAAGCCACGCCCGCGGCAAACGTGATACTGACGCTGACCCGAAATGAAGACGGTATTATACTTAATGGCAAGACCGGTACTGACGGAAAAGCCAGTTTTCCAGTGCACACTAACGGCCAGTGGACCCTGGCAGTGGATAGTTTTAACGGTTTTAAATTCCAGAATTTCCAGGTCGAGCCACTGTCAAACACGTTTTACGCGGTGAACTACGGAATACCGACTTTGGACTTGCAGCTCGTCAGCGGAAACGAAACAATTCACGTTCAGGACAGCACGCTGGTGTATAAAGCGGTTTATCATACGAAGTTTGAGAGGGGTGAAACTGTTAAAATTGACAAAGATGGTATCTTATATCCAATATATTCCAGCCCAAACACAGTTTCGAAAGAAGGAGATAATGTAATATGCACGATTAATATTCCAAATAGTTTTGAAGGGTATGATCTTGAAGACAAATATTTGCATTTTAAGGCGGTTTGCAGTTACAACAATGTCACAAATACAAATTCAAATGAAAGAATTCTGACAAAGAACTGGGATTTAACCATATCTTTAGATTTTCATTACATACAATTATATGATTTTCATGATAATAACGGGAATATCTGTTATTATGGTGGGATAAACAATGTCCATAGCACGCTTGACGACAACGTGTCCGGATATATTACAACTAATGACTGGCTGTCATGTGAAATTATTGACGCAGCAAATGTTGGAAGCGATGGAACAGGGACCCCGCAAAATCCCGGAACATGCATGCCAAACTTTACAAGTTATGGGTGTTATAATGCCCTGGTAAAAATACCAACAAACTCGTCTTTAAATAATAAAAATAATACCCTTAGGCCGGACAATAGCGGGTGGATAACAGTCAGATTTTATGACGGCGTTAAAGTTGATGTGAAAAGGACTTTCAGCATCACAAATAATTGGAGTGACAAGATGTGCTACCACTGGTGCTGTACATCAAGGGATACTACAAGGGCAAATTCAAATTGTATCAGTAATAAAATGCCGCCTTTAGGTATTTGTACTTACATATGGGATCATTTTGCAGTAGCTGATTCAACGATGGAAAGAGTGCAGACTATATCAATTACAAAATAAACGGAGGAAAAACATGAAAAAATTTGTTACAGCAGTATTATTAGCAGTTACTCTTGTTTTAGTTTTAGTTTCCTGCACTGGAAAGGCAGGCCCTACGGGCCCACAAGGCCAGACAGGTACTGCGGGGCCCGTACAACCAGGGCTTTATTACATGAGAATTTTTCAGCAGGGCGGGGTGTATTCAGGCACATATAGCGGTCAGGTGCAGGCTTCGATTAATAATAGTTATAGTTTTGCGCATTATACTGACGCAAATAATCCGATAGCTGTCGGATACAACGATATAAGTATGACTACAAGGGCAATTCTTAAATTTGATCTAAGTAGTCTGCCTTCTTCAAAAATAATAGTTGATAAAGCAGAACTTACAATTAATACAAATGGTGTCAGTAATAACGGAGGCGCGCAAAACGTCACAGTACATAAAGTTACTAATACATGGACTGTTTTTCAAGCAGGGTGGGGTCTTAATACAAATACAACGGACTGGAATATATACGGCGGCGATTTTGATTCGCATACAATGACGGCAAGCGCGTCTTATAACCTGCCTCCAAGCAGCGCACTTACAATACCTCTTGATACGGCAGTAGTGCAGGGTTGGATGATGAATCCCCTGACAAACTATGGCATGTTTTTTAAGTGCACAAACGAGAGTACTTTTAATTACAGCGAGATTTACTCCTCAAACGCAGTAACGCCGTCAAACAGGCCCATGCTTAAGGTGTGGTATTATACGACGGAATAAGATACAGATGTTTAAAAAGCAAGTCGGAAATTAGAAAGAAAGCCGCATATGGCCGGATGATATCCGGCCATAAACCGCGGGGATATGAATTCAGCCTTGACTTTGTAACTATTTATGTTACACTTGTAACTAAGATAGTTACAAAGGAGGACATATGATATTCAATGAATCTGTCTTAAAGGCTCTTTCCACGGAAATAAAGGCCAGCATTGTGCGGCATTTTCTGTCCGGCCCGCCGAAAATGAGCGAGCGTGAGATCGCGGCAGAACTGAAAATATCCCATATGTCGGTAAACAGGGCGGTGAACGAACTGTTCGCGATGAATTTTCTCAGGGTTTCACGCGCGGGAAATGTGAACCTGTGGGAGCAAAACGAGGGAAGCTTTGCGCATGCGGAACTCGCGAGGATGATGAAGGAATTCCCCGGGGCGGTTCGGCCGCTGGAACATTTGAAAAGGACACTGAAGAACGGACTTAAAAGCAGGGGCGTGATAAAAGCGGTGATTTATGGCTCCATATCCGCGGGCAGAGAAAAACCGGGAAGCGACATAGATCTGCTGGTGGTTGTTAAGGATAAACTGGTTAAAGCGATCGAACCCGCGATCTTTAAGCTGGAAAAAGAGTGTATAACCCTGTACGGGAACCCGCTTTCGGCGCACATACTGTCCGAAAGGGATTACGCGGCCAGGCAGGGACTGGAAGTTATAAAAGCGGCTGGAAAAGGCATAAAAATAATATAGAGGGTAGCTTTGAATGACGCTGAAAATCAGGACGATCGAAGTCAGCAGGAACCTGAGCCATGTTTTCATGAGCAAGTCGGAACAGTTCTTAAAAGCGGCGAAGCAGATGTTTGACTCCGGGGACTATAATGTTTCTGCGGCAAATGCGGTTCATGCCTGCATATCTGCGGCTGACGCGCTTTGTGCCAGGCACCTGGGCAAAAGGGCGGCGGGCGAAAAACACTCCGACGCGGTAAACCTGATAAAATCGGTTAAAAACACGGAAGAGTTCACCGGCAATGCGGCGAGGTTCAGCAGGGTGCTGGCTGTAAAAAGTCTGGCTGAATATGAGGCGAGGCTGGTCTTTAAGACGGATTCCGAGGCAGTGCTGAAAAATGCGGAAAAGTTTGTGGAGTTTGTCCGCAAAAACCTGCCTGCGGAATAAACGCAATAATACAGGGCGACTCTGCCATAAATTGATGTGTAAAGCGGCCGCTGAAACATGAGCTTGTCGAATGTTGCTGCCGCTTACGGCAGGCTTTTGATTTTGTAGTCGCAGGCCTGCGCCCCACCGGCCTGCGCCTGGATAAGATACGAATGCACTCCCACCTTGAGATTGTCCACGCGCCCCCTGGTGTTAATGTGTTTGGCAACTTCAAATAAAATAATAAAATCGTTCTATAGAGGGAGTCTCATTTAATAAAATAATCCGCTGATTAAGTATTGCGGCAATAGTGGATTGTAGTATAATAAACACATTAAGGCTGACAACAAAATAATACGCAACAATGCGGGGTTGCCACTGAACAGCGGGGGATGAAACCATATATTCCGTTCTTTTAAAGGCGGATGAAATATTTGCGGGCAACAAAGGGTGAGGAACCGACGGGCAGCGGGTTAGACAAGGATAATTCTAAACGCTCAATCCGAGGTCTGATCCCAGCAATTAACGAATACTTGTTTCATGCTGCCAAATTGACAGTTTGCGAAACATGGGGAATACTTATTATCGATAAATGAGGTAACATTATAATATGAAAAATTTTGTTTTTATTCTCTTTGCATTGCTCATCTTTGCTTTTAATGCGTGTCATCGTAATTGTACTAAGGTATCCGGACCAAATGATGTTTCATATAATTCAGTATCTCCTCCCGATTGTACTGCAGGAACTTTCACAGTTAATTCTATAGCGGATTTTGATCTATACTGCCCGGGCGGCGCAACTCCGACAGCATGGGATTTTACAAATAAAACTTATTTTATTATAAATAAAAGTTACTGCGCAGTCTGGCCTTACCTGGCAGACGTAGGCAATGACCCTTCAGACAGCAACACTATCGTAGTAACGCTCGGGATTCCATGCGATAATGGCAGTCCTAGGCCTCAAATTTGCCATCCTGCCATTTTTGGTATTGAGGTCACGAAAACAACCAAGAGTTTTGTGGTTGTGGAAAAAAACGAAGGTGTTGACTAATCATTTCATCTGCGTCAAACCGGATTTTTTTCGTGCAAAATCCTGCGGATTATTGTACAATATATATTGTACTTATGGGGCGCACAATATTTTTGCTTGGACTGCAGCGGCTTTTCGCTGCCAAAATTGAGGGTAAAAAAATAAGGGAGTCAACAATGCCGCGAAATGAAAAGATACTGTTTTTAAAAAAATGCGTACTTGTCGTTATTATTTTCACCTGTCTTTTTTCTGCCGGGGTTTTTGCATATGACGCAGATGTCAACCTGGGGATTGTAGGCATATCCAATATGAATAATTACGGTTTTTACTTCGAAAATCCGTCCACAAACACGAAGTACTCATTGCGTGCATTCACCGACCTGCTGGTACTTTCGGGTTATACGGCAAAGGTCGAGGAATCCCAGTCTGCCGCGGGTTTCGACGCTGTCATAGGCAAGAGGCTGAACAAGGACAGCTTTTTGGCCATCACCAGAGTTTCATATTTCCCCGGATTAAAGTATAACGTGGATTTTACCATTGCCGGGTATGACAAGCCGCTTATTAAGATGGTAACTTCGGCGTCCTTGATATACGCGGGGCTTGGGTTTAAGTACCAGCTTTTTCCGGCGGAAAGTTTTTGCGTTTATTTCATGGGCGATGTGGGTTATATGTCAATCTCAGGTGATATACTCATGGAATCATATGACGCTCCGACGGATTCTTATGTAAAGGTAGACACTTTGAGCGGGTCGCAGGGGTTCGGAGGCCTGGGTTTTAACGTGGGAGCGGGCGCCAAATATTATTTTTCGGACCAGTTTTTCCTCAACGCAAGCGCGGGTTTCAGCGGGATAGGCATGAGTTTTAATTCCTCCATAGGAATAGGGCTCGATCTTGACGGCAATCCCGCAAAAGGAGGCGGTAAGGGAGGGTCGTTGGATCCGTCCGGCATGGGAAGCAAAGACCCGAAAGCGTCCCGCTATGAGGCGTACGGCGACAAGCTTTACGCGTCAGGAGATTTTAAGCAGGCTTACACGTATTATTCAACCGCCGCAAAAATGGAAAAAAGCTCCATAATTTACATGAAGATCGGGAATTGTTTTAATTCGATCGGCATGGCCGACAAGGCCAGGATATACTATGATTACGCAGATAAGGTGAGGTGACAAAGATGAGGCTAAAATTTTTGTTTTCAACGTTTTTATTTATGATTTTATTGTCTGTGTTTTCGTGCACAAAAACAACCACATTAAACCCGGCGTTTCCGGCAAATTCCCCGACGCCGGCAGCCACCGCCACCCCGGTCGGCGCCGCAGGGGACGCGTATGAGGACGATGATACATATCTGAACGCGAAAACAATAACGGTCAACGGGGCGGTACAGCACCATACTTTCCATGATTACTGCGACCAGGATTATATCAAATTTTCGGCCGTGGCCGGGACTTCTTACACCATCCAGACGCTCAACCTTAATGTAGCGGCGCATGTTGATACCGTTATAACGCTTTATTCGACAGATGGGACGACATACATCAGTGAAAATGACGATTATAATTCACCAAACCTGGAAAGCAAGTTGACATGGATCGCGCCGTCCACCGGCGTATATTATGTGTTGGTCAAGAATTACACTTGCGGTGGATACGGGGCAAACTTTACTTATGATATAGAAGTTACAACTCCTTAAAGTCCAAGTCTGCTGTAGCCGGGGAAATCGGCGTTGGCCGCATGAAACTGGCAAAACAGTGATATTTGAGTACTACTGAAATAAATAGGATATTGCAAATATAGGGTCTGGCACTAAATTTGATTTATGTGTAGAGCGGCTGCTTGCTGCCGCTCACGGCAGGCTTTTTATAGGGTAGGGGCCAAACCTTGTTTACAGACTTGACTAAGTTTAAGTTAAGCAGCAAAAAATATCAATGCTGTAAGCAGGGTTTGACCCCGAACCACCCATTGATCACCCTCCCAATTTTAAATTATAAAAGAAAATATGAAAAAAAAATAAAATAAAGTCAACAAATATGAGGAACCCCGAAACCGGAATGCACGCCCGACGTTCAGTTTTGTATTGACAGTAAAAAAATACATATTGATTCTAAATTTTTTAAAAGGTATGATTAAATTGATGATTAACGTCATGAGGGAAGGTGGGAAATTGAAAAATTCAAAAATTATATTTATCCTGGCTTTGGTTTTAGTTTTCGTTTTCGTGTTATTTGCTTGCAAGAAAAAAGATACTCTGACACAACCGAATATTATTAATTCGCCTACACTTTCCCCTACTATATCTGAGACTAGTACTATTACCGGGACGATAACACCTACATTTACAATAACGCCGACATCGACTATTACGCCAACATTTACGCCTATTTATCCTGTTTTATCTCTGAAAAGGATAAAAACAGTTTTTTTTGCCCCGATTTTGGTTATTTAAAGTCCTTAAAGAACGAAATTTATCCTTTTTTATCTTTGGTCTGTACCGTCAAACATAATCACCTGTAAGATTAAGTATGAAATTATCGATGTTGTCAAAAAGGGCAGCGATAATACCTCCTTTGATACTTGGAAAACCGGATAGTGGAATAATAGCATGAAAAAGCGGAAAAACACCCTGTTTTTACCGTCCCGGATATGCTATATTTGTTATGAAACTAAAAATGATAAGGAGCAGGGTGATGGAAAACGTAAATTTTACTGAAGGTCTGGCATTTGATATATCCGAACAGGACCGCGTAAAAACGATAAAGTGTTCAGGCCACATAGATTCCGACAACTCTATACTGCTTTCAGAGATAGTAAACGGTATTTTTAAATCAGGATTTTTCAAGATAGTGATTGACCTGTCGGCTGTCAAATACATAAGCAGCGCGGGATGGGGAATATTTTTGGGAAATTTAAGAAAAGCCACTCGCGGCGGCGGTGATATACACCTCGCTGGCATGCAGCAAAGCGTAAAGGAAGTGTACAAACTTCTTGAACTGAACAACCTTATGCTGGAATTTAAAACCGTTCAAGAAGCGTCATACTTTAACTAAAAAGCAAACCTGAGCGGAACTTTATATTTTTTCCTTGCAAAAATAATATAATTATATATTGAAAAACAGCCAGGGTAAGGTATTTAGCTTTAATAATTACAAACAAATATACCAATTATATAAGAGCCACCACATAATTTGAACAAAATTATATGCTAAGGGTTAAAATCAAACAAAAGCGCTCATTTTTCATCCATATTGAGCCCACCGATCTCAGTGAGTTGGGCTTCAGCGCCTACTTTCCGGCAGGATAAAGGTCTATTAAAAACGGAACAAAGCTGTATGTTATTTTAATCTACCCGCGTATGCTTGGTTTACAAAGATTGATGGAGGTTGTTCATGAAACAAGATGCCGAAACGACCAAGTTGGACGAACTGAAAGCAGGCGGGTATGAATTTACAGGCAGAAATTTTAAGGTCAGCATGGGTGAAAATAAAGGAAAAGAATTCCCGATTTATGCCATAAAAAATGACATAAGCGGCATGGTCTATAATAATGAAAAAGACAGGATTGAGCTTTGTTTCAAACTACCCGTGAAGTTCTCCGGCCAGCCGTCAAAGATGGTTGCGAGCCTGGATTTGATTAAACAGCCACATGCAATGTAAGTAAGCAAGTAAAAGTCCGGATGTGCCGGATAATAAAAACCGCCGACACCGCCATGCTGGACGCCAAAAATGCCGGTCGGGGCCGCATCATATTAAGCAAAGAACCTGCGACGTTATATGGGGCAACGCAGAATTCGGAGGAAATAGTACGCTAAGGCTTAAAATCCAATATAAATTATACGAACCATCCAAGCATTGGGTTTTGTATAAAAAATCATTGAAAAATATATAATATTGTTATATCATGGCTCAGGTTTATTAAAACATATCCTTAAAATCCGCAACTTATATGGACCAACTTTTATCATTGTTAAAGCGTGCTGTGTGAAAGTTTATGAATATATTACCGGAGGTTTTAGCATGAGCCAGGCTGAAAAAATAAAACGGAACAGCATTATCGTCATGTTTATATTCTCGATCGTCTTTGCCATCGCCATCCTTGCCACGCTTTTATCACCGAAAAAGATACCTCCCCAGGTAAAGGCGTATTTCAGGAAATCAACTTTCAAAACATTCGGCGGGCCGGCTGCGGATATAGCCTGGGATATAACACAGGCAAAGGACGGCGGGTATGTTATATGCGGGGATACGCGTTCATTTGGCGCGGGCGGGTCCGATGCTTACATAGTAAAAACCGATAATAAAGGCGATATGGAATGGGCCAGGACTTTTGGGGGCGACTCTGATGAAGCGGCTCTGTCAATCACGGGCACGGACGACGGAGGATATGTGTTTGCGGGCGGGACCAGGTCTTATGGCGCGGGCGAGACAGACGTATACCTTATGAAAATCGATTCAGACGGCGATTGTGTCTGGTCAAGGACCATAGGCGGCAAAAATTATGAGTATGCCTACTCGGTCAGGAACACGCGTGACCATGGTTTCATAGTAGCCGGTTACAAAAGCGCGGACGAGCGTTCCGATATGTATGTGATAAAGACAGATAAGAACGGGAAAACACAGTGGGAGAAAACATACGGCGATTACGGATGGGAAGTGGCATACTCGGCTGTCCAGGATAATGACAGCGGTTACATAATTTGCGGCTATACTACATCCACTGTAAACGCGGCGTCTTTGATCTATCTTGTAAAAATAGATGCCGAAGGCGACTGCGTATGGACGAGAACATACGGCGGCGCACGGGAAAACCGCGGTTATTACGCCCTTCCCGATAAGGACGGCGGATATGTCATAGCAGCCAAAACAACATCTTATATATCCAAAGGCGTGGGTTGGGACATGATGGCGTTTAAAATAGACGCAAAAGGGAACAGTTTATGGACTAATTTTATACCCGCAGCAGACACTGATGCGGGAAAGTCGATCATCATTGAAGGCGATAACCAGTATATGATAGGCGCCACCAAGCGATGCTATGGCATCTGCGATACGGATATGTGCCTGGAACGCGTGGATTCCAAAGGAAATACGTCTTTGATCCGCATTTATTCCGGGCCGGGCAATGACACGTTCAATTCCATGATAAAAGACAAAGACGGCAATTACATAATCTGCGGCACCACCACCTCCAGCGGAAACGGCAAAAGCGATCTGCTGATAATGAAGGTGGGTAAAGACGGGGAACAGATCTGGTAGTTCTAATAGCAATTACTAATTACCAATTACAAATTATTAATTAGATGCTGTCGGAAAAGTCCGTAAGGGCGGGCAGCATGATATGCTGCTCCTACAAATACAGGCAGATATTTGTAGGGGCCGAATATTATTCGGCCCACAACGTTGGTTTTTAGGGGGGGGGCCGACAGTATCCCCGTAATAAAATATAAAATACAAAAGGTGTCGCGTTGAACTGGATAAAAGAAAACATAAAAGGGATACTTCTTTCATCTATAGTAGCCGTCACTGCGGCTTATCTCGGAAAAATAATACCGATCGTCGGCGGAGCGGTTTTTGGCATTATTATAGGCATCATTTTCGGCAATATTATCGGGCGGCCCGAAGGCACGAGCCACGGTATAAAATTCACGTCCAAGACCATCCTCCAATGGGCCATAATAGTTCTCGGCGGGGGATTGAGCCTCAAACAGGTATATCAGACCGGGATGTCTTCATTATTTGTAATGATATTCACTTTATCCGCCGCGTTCATAGCGGCTTATTTATTCGGCAGGCTATTGAAATTACCGTTTAAAATAACCACCCTGATCGGCATGGGGACCGCAATATGCGGAGGTTCTGCTATCGCGGCAATCGCGCCTATAATAGAAGCGGAAGACAAGGATATCGCGTATTCCATTTCAACGGTGTTTATGTTCAATGTAATTGCTGTTGTTGTATTTCCGGTTATCGGGCATATAATCGGGTTTTCTCAGCATGGTTTCGGGCTATGGGCAGGCACCGCGATAAACGATACTTCTTCGGTAGTCGCCGCTGCTTTTAGTTACGGTAATGACGCCGGGGTTTACGCCACGATAGTAAAACTCACGCGCACGGTAATGATAATACCAATATCGCTGATTTTTACGGTCATAATGGTATTTAAGAAAGAAAAAGAATCAACGCAAAAACATGAGCATTACAGTTTCTTAAAAATATTCCCATGGTTCATACTGGGATTCCTGGCAGCGTCGCTTTTAAATACAGCCGGCATCATAACCCCGCAAATTTCAACAATCTGTACGGAAACCGGCAAGTTTTTAATTATCCTTGCGTTATCCGCGATAGGCCTGCATTCTGATCTTAAACAGATGCTAAAGACAGGGTATAAGCCGATGCTGTTGGGGCTGATCGTTTGGGTGGTTGTGGCCGTGGTGAGCGTGGCAGTCCAGAAATTATCGGGGCAGATATAATTTATACGATTGACGCAAAAGCGTTTTCGTGATATATTTTTATCCGTTACTAGGAGACAAAACGCGTTTGCGCGTAAAAACTTCGGAGGGTGTAATGGCCAAAAAAATATCCATTCTTCTTTTCCTGTTGATTATTCCAATCTTTGTTTTTTCAGCCGACAAACCACAGATCGACCCTGATAAATTCTATGTATGGCACGGGTTTGAAAGCGATACATCAGGCTGGTCGGTTGAGGACTGGAAGGATAATATGTTTTTCGAGCCGGCCGTCTCGACGGATTTTGTTTCCGAAGGAAAGCAGTCGCTTGAATTCAAATGCAATGCCCGCAGTAAAAACCAGGAAGGAATGATACAGCTTTTTGACAGCGGCGATCTGAGACCGGTA
This sequence comes from uncultured bacterium, assembly GCA_937889595.1. GTDB lineage: Bacteria > Oederibacteriota > PGYV01 > PGYV01 > Palsa-1178 > PALSA-1178. The sequence continues at coordinate 30,063 of CALAOR010000020.1, read as the reverse complement.
AAGGAAATAAAAATTGACCTGTATAACTCCACGCTCTCCGGCATGAAAGTCCAGCTTATGGTCAAGACAGGCGCGAACTGGCTCCTGCAGCAGACTGTACCGGTGGAAGTCAAGCCGGGCTGGAACAGGGACATTACGATTAATTTTGACAACGGCTACCAGCTCAATAATTCAGGCGAATTCAATAATCCGATTTCCGGAAAAGATAATGTGCGCAGGCTCGGCTTGCTTTTTAAGCCGACAGGCGCGGCGCAGGGTTTTATAGCCATGGATAATATCCGCATAAGAGGCGACGCGGGAATACAGGCACTGCTTCCTGAAGAAGCGCCGAAAAACTTAAAAGAGGTTCTGATAGATCACTTCGAAAAAGGATTCAACAAGTGGTCCGCCGCCGCAGGCTGGACATGCGCTTCGGGCGTGGAAATGGTCAAGGACACGGACGGCAAAGGGGTAATGAAAGCAAAATTCAATATGAACAAACCGGGCCAGAATGCTGCATTTGTGACGGAAGGCTCGTTTGACCTGTCGGATGTTTATTATTTCAAGCTTGATATTTACAACCCCAATGATTTTTCCATGAACGCGTCGCTGGCGCTTTCAACCGGCGATAAATGGACATGGCAGGAAGGCCCGACAGTCAAGGTCAACAAAGGCTGGAACAGGGGCGTTAAATTCAATTTAAAGAAAAAGGAATGGAAAAGCGAGTTGAGCGGTTGGCGGTCCGTGATCACACCCGCGGATATAACACAGGTAAAAAGGATTTCCATATTATTATACCCTCCGGACATGGGCGAAGGATACGCTCTCATAGATGATATTACAATGGAAACAACGAATCCCGACAAACTGGACAACCTGGTGCCTGCCGACCTTGGGGAACTGTCATACCGTGTATGGAACAGTTTTGAAAAAGGCATAGGCTGGCAGCCTGATTCCGACGCGTCGGGCGCCATGGCTGTAAACCCCATAAGCGATTTCGGCGGGGAAAAAAACAAGGGAATGGAAATAAAGTACTCGATGCAGAATAACGTCGATAAGGCGTCATATTCCTTTTTTGGCAGGATGGATTTCTCCGACGCGGCCGGCGTGAAATTCGACATCTACAACCCCGCGGCTTTCGGGGTGAAAATCTCCATAGCGTTTAAAACAGGCAGCAACCAGGTGTGGATCGAATCAAAACAGGTGGGTATCGCGCCGGGATGGAACAAGGGCGTGCTTTTTGATTTTATCACGCCTTCCTTTAAGTCCGCAACTTCCAACTGGAATTTCACGGATTATTTCTCGAACAGGAACGATGTAAGAGAGTTTATAATACAGGTTTACCCGGATGCCAAGGTGGCGAGTTCGCTGGATTTTACGGATTTCAAACTTGCCAGGAGAAATTTTATCGGCCCTATCGGTAATATAATAGGGGCGACTTTCGCGAATAATACCGTGGTAACTGCGGAACCGGTGGTTTACAAGACCTGGGACGAAGGCAGCAGCGAGGGCACGTTTGAAACCGCAGCAGCGCTTAACTACTGGAAATTTGACTCAACCGACATGGCTGGATGGGGGCCTGTCAATGTTTCCATATCCGACAAGTTCGCGAGCAAAGGCAAGAAATCATTAAGGCTTGATTATAAAGACGCGGGCAACAAGTTCGGGGTTGAATACGTAAGGGGCCCGAATACAACCGATGTATTTGACATCAGCAATAAAAGCTTCCTGGCTTTTGACCTGTATAATCCGGGCAAGGTCATGAAACTCGCGGTTGCTTTCAAGACTGCCGACGCCAATAATTCGTGGTATGAGTCAAAGCAGATAATAATTAAGCCGGGATGGAACAAGAATATAAAGATGAACCTGGATTCTCCGGAGTGGAAAGACGCGGCGAACGGCTGGGTTAATTCTGATACTATCAAGAACAAAACCCTCGTGCATATGATAACTTTCATGTTCTATAACGGCATTGAGGGTTCGGTATATATGGATAATGTAAGATGGGGATACAAGGATACGGCCGCATTAGGGCATGATTCACAGGGCAATTTTAACACAGGCAATGGCATAACTGATTTTAATGTCGAGCAGGATGTGAACCTGTACTTTACTCCCAACGACAATGTGGAAGGCAAAGTAACCTTAAGGGCTGCTTATTATAACGGGCAGAATAATGAATTGTCGGTGCAGTCAGGGCATGTAATACTACGCGGCCTGGGTAATGAATTTACCGCTTTTGCCGGGGAAAATACAAAACCCTTTGACGATGTATTCGGCCTGATAGACCCGGCCTCGCAAGGCTCAAATGTCATGGGAGTATCGCTTGCCGGCACGCTTTATCCCATAAACACATCTTATATGCTGATGGGGATGAGCATGGACGCGGCAGAACCGTGGAAACTCGGCACCACATTTGTTTCGGGCGCGAGGTTAAAGACGTACTTCCTCGACAAAGATTACCTGGGCGCTATTTTTATGAACAACAGGCGCGGGTATGACGCAAACGCAAATCCTTTCACCGGCGAAGTGGAGCAGTCGGCAAATATTTACGGCGGCGATACCGCCATATACCTGCCGTGGCAGGGCGTGCTTGATATGACGCTGAAAGGCGAGGTGTTATACTCACAGTACGCGACAGCCGCGCCTGTATATATCATGTACACACCAACCCTGGTGCCCATAAGCCAGGACCTTTCCGACACGTCGAAAAACCTGCTTATATACGGGGAAACAGGTATACATTTCGGGTATCTCACAGTATCTGCTTTTTACAGAGATATAGGTGCGAACTTTGCGGCTGCGTACGCAAACCCGGATTATGGTGTGGGGAACAGGGAAATCGACGCGAAAGCCACATATATCATGGATACGGTATTCCCGTTCAATGTCATCGGCAATATCAATTCCGGTTTCTCGACATTTGTCCACTATACACAGCTTATGGTTGAGTACGGCACCAACCATTCCATAGCGTCGACATACAAGAGGGACACATATACTATAGACCTTAAAAACGATGAGTCGCTTGCGCTTTACAATTATCACATATGGTGGAAGTATAATAACGAGGGCGATCCAACCCCATTCCCGAATACTTCAATATCCGGTGTTACAAAGATACTTGCCGGCGATATGCTTACTTTCAGGCTGCTCGGCAGGTATGAAGCCCTGCGCGGCAACCTGTATGAAGCAGGGTCGTATTCGCTGATGGATTATGCCAAGGTGACGGGATTTGTTGAAGCAAGTCTGAAACTCAGCAAACAGATCAAGTTCACCGGCAGTTATAAATTCCTTTCTTCGGATACAACCCCGCACGGCAACTGGTACGCCGAACTTGAAGCAAACCTGGTCGGGTCATTTAATATCATATTGGGCTATGGCGTGCAGCCTTTCACAGGATACTGGCTCGACGACAACAATGACGATACATTGACGAGGTTCACGCTGGCATTTAAAGGATATTTCTAAATATAAACATGAAAAACGGAGGTTTTATGAAAAAATTATTGTTTGCAATAATGATCATCCTGGCTCCCCTGGCGGTATTTGCCGCTGTAATTGACGGCCCGTCAATTACAGGCGAAAACGGCAAAGGCCTGAGGATCGTTGCCGTTAACATGCCGTATTTGCTGACCCTCGGCAATGATGAGATTGATAAGGCTTTTTCCGGAATAAAAAAGCAGGGAGTGGCTGTTGCCAGGATATACGCGTCGTACTGCGGCGACACTGACTACACCTTCCAGAAAGAACCCGGGGTTTATAATGAAAAACAGTTTGAAAAACTTGATGATACAATTGTCATGGCCGGAAAGTACGGCATACAATTAATCATAGCGCTTGCCGACAATTCCGCCGTATTCGGAGGCAAGGAAGCATACAGAAAATGGAACGGCGGTTCAAATGACGATGTGTTTTTCAAGGATATCATAAGCAGGGACTATTTTAAAAAATACGTAAATCACCTGCTCGCAAGAAAAAATGTAAAGTCGGGTTTTTCTTATTCTGAAGAGCCGGCTATCCTCGGCTGGGACCTTTGCGCGGGCGCGGATGACGCAAGCGACCGGGATGGCGCAGTTATGTACGCATGGGCGGATGAAATGTCTTCATATGTAAAATCGCTCGACAAAAGGCATATGGTCATATTGGGATTAAGCTCGCACAATAATGCGGATGAAATATTCAAGCTGCCGGCAATTGACATTTCGTTTTTCACGGTTTCAATCGGCCAAAAGGACAGTGTGGAACAGGGTTTGCAGGCGCTTTCAGACAACACGGCGGGGTTGTACGCGGCTGTTAACAAGCCTATCGCCGCATCTTTTTCATGCGCCGCCCGGGCAATAACTTCGACCGTTTTTGAAGCGGCAAAATCATTTTTGGGCTCCAAAGGCTCCATTTTAATCTATGATTACGAAGGCTTTGGCAAATATGCGGGGGCCGAAGGCTCCATGGATTTTGGTTCGGAGCCGCTGGCCGGGGAACTTAAGAAATCGCTGGAACTTGCGGCGTCGTTAAAGGAAAAATTCATATCAATAAAGATAACCGGGATCAAGGCGGAGGCCGGGGTTGATTCCGCGGTCGTAAGCGCGATAATCGACTCTAAAACAGACATTAAGATAGTATACGGGGAAAAAACGCCGCTTTTGCAGAGCGTGGAACTTAAAGGCGCCAAAGCGGGCGGCAATGAGTTAAAGATCGCGGGCCTGAAACCTGAAACACAATATTTATACTGCGTGATGGCCTCCGGTGCGGATAAAAGCGGCATTTCAAAAGTAATGAGTTTCAAAACAAAACCCGTGAAAAGGGCTCAGGCAGTCAAATTCACCATGAGTTCCAATTTTATAAAAGCAAAAGGCGCTGATTTTTATGACGGCAAAAATGTATACAAGTATGTCGGAACAAACAACTATTATATACGCAGTTATTACCTGAGCAAAAAAGACGGTGCAAAGAACAGGGATAAGATAGATGTAATATTCGCGGAAGCCGCAAAAGCGGGTTTTAAGGTCATCAGGGTCGGGTCAAACGGGGAAGCCTTAAATGAAACGCTGACAAACAAGGACGACCCAACCCACGATTTCAGGATCGGGCCGGATAAATTCAATGAGACGGCATATAAATCCATGGATTATGTCCTTGATTCGGCAAAAAGGCATAACATAAGGCTGATCATACACTTTACCGACAACTGGGAATATTACGGCGGAGTTGCGGTCTACGCGAAGTGGGCGGGCGTCCAGAAGAATGATTTCTGGGTCAACGCCGAATGCAAAAAGCTTTTTAAGCAGACTATTGACGCGTATGTGAACAGGAAGAACACGGTAAGCGGCGTTTTATATAAAAACGACCCGACAATATTCGCTTTTGACCTGATGAACGAGCCAAGGAACGAAAATGACCAGACATCAAAACAAATGAACGATTGGGTCGCGGAAATGTCGTCCTATATCAAGACAATCGACACGAATCACATGGTCACGACAGGTATGGAAGGCTTTTTCCTGAAGGAAGACGGCACGCACTACTCGGGCACGGATTTTATAGGTTCCCATAAACCGGCTTCCATAGATTTCTGTACGTTCCATATTTATCCGGCCAGCCCTTACAACCACTTTTCCGCCAGTACTACGAAATGGATAATAGAGGATTACATAAAACAGGGGCATGAAAAGGTGAATAAGCCGGTCGTTATGGAAGAATACGGCATACCGAATAACCTCGAAGAATACCCCAAGCCGCAGTGGATAGACGCGATGACAGGCGAGTTCTTCGCGGCAGGCGGTAACGGCATGAATTACTGGATGCTCATTGACCCGTCATACAGCTTTGGCGACGGCAATGAAGTGTCATACGCAAACCCTGTGTATATGAATATATTCACAAAATACGCCAATGAAGTAAATAAGGCCGGATATTAAAAGGAGGTTTTAAATGAAAAGAACAATTATATTTTCAGCGGTTGTAATAGCTGCTCTATTTCTTGCTTCGTGCGGAAAGATAAAGGACACAGGCACAAGCCCGAACAACCCCGCAAATCCGAATGAGGGAGCGCCGGGCGGGGTAGATAATTCCACATACCCTTTTGAAACAGACTCTGACCTTGCGGGTATTACCTTAAGCGGGGGAGGGTTTACCGACACTTCCATATCGACAGTTAAAGCGTATATGGGAAGCGCCTCGGTAAAAATAACTGTGTTATTTGACGCGCCGAATAAGCAGGGAAGGCTTGACAGGGCCGGTATTACACTTTCCACGCTTACGGGTAAGGTCATCTCCGGACATATATGGGTGCCAAACGGCATGTTCGCTTCCAGCGTGCCTTATGGATGTTTTTTCTACATGCAGTTTGACTCTTCCAATAATAGTGACTGGTACCAGTCAACCTGGCAGAATCTTTCGGCTCCAACCGGCGCCATAAAGGGACAATGGAATGCCCTTGCGGTAAATGTCGACAGCGCCATGACGCTGCAAAATGGGAACGGCCAAGCCGGGCACCTGAACGGCAATACTCTTTCTCAAAACAGCGTGTCGACAAGCCTCCCCGTGAAACTCGGCATTGTTGTTGGCCAGAGCGGAGACGCGGCATCGACCGGCTATACGGGTTACATATATATTGACTCCATAAACATACAATAGACCGCCATCATGCCGCCGATTGCGCAATAAATCATGGAGATAGCTACAATAACAGACGGGGAATTCGGCGAGAATTGTTATGTTGTCGCCGATAATGGCTGCCTGTATGTAATAGATCCGGGTGTTGATTATGACGGTATTAAAGCCGCAATCGACAAATGCCAATTGCCGGTTAAATACGTATTTTTAACCCACGGGCACTATGACCACACCTTTTCAGTAAAAAACTTCGACAAATCGATCATATATGCCCACGCTGATGAAAAAGGACTGCTTAATGATGCGGCGCAGAACCTTTCGGAATTCACGGGAACTCCTTTCTCAATCAATGGAATTAATTACTATAGCGGCGGCAGGTATATGATTGACGGCATTGAAATAACCCATACGCCCGGGCATACCGCTGGTTGCGTTGTAATTAAGATGGGGAACAGCCTTTTTTCGGGCGATACATTATTTTATGATACGGTCGGAAGGACGGACCTGCCGTCCGGGGACCCAAAAATCCTCCAAAAAAGCCTGAAACTTTTTGATTCCTTTGACAAAAGTCTTAATGTTTATCCCGGGCACGGCGCTCCATTTGTGCTCGGCGACGCATATAAGATAAATTACTTTTTAAAAAAAAATAATAAATGATAGATTATTTTGTCCTGTATATCCCCGCAAAATAAACCTATTAAAATACCTCTATTATAATAATAGATATTATGTAAGATTGTAAAATATATTTATTTTGCATCTCCTATAAAACATTATATTTTTAAAGCGATTATCAGAATCACCTAATCGTATGTACCAATGTCAAGACATTGTCGCTTGACACATACGCTGTTTTTATGTATAATTTAATAATGTTAAGTAAATACTGCCTGATTAAAGGAGCAAAACAATATGGAGTGTGTGGTTATGGACAAAAATGATTTTGTGGAAGTAATCAGCACATGGAATTCTATATACGTTTCTAATTTTATGAAATATGACATACAGCGCAGGGGGAAATGCGAGATTAACTGGAAAAAGGGATTGTTAAAAGTTATTTCAGCACTTTCTATAATCGACGATTTAAAGGGTACGCCCGTCGAGTCAATGATAAGAAGGGCCATTGATTATTCAAAGCATTCCGATGTATCGATGATCAGGGAAGTGCACGAACTTCTGCATACTGTTGAGAATTATCTTGATCAGGAAAGCGATTTTTCCTGACATTTTTTTCCTGCAAATACCCGTTTTAAAAAACTGTTGATTTTATAGCCGTAAATGTTATATTCATTGTCAAAGAATAATATCCAAGGAGATAATAATGCCGTTAGTTATCGTGGGCTCAATGGCTTTTGATACCATAGAAACACCTTTTGCAAAGCGCGAGAGGGTAATAGGCGGGGCCTGTGTCTACGCGTCGTTGGCGGCTTCCAATTTTGACACCGCCCATATAGTGGGGGTCGTGGGGGATGATTTTACCCAGGAGCACATGAATATATTAGAGGAACGCAAGATCGACACTTCAGGCGTAAAAAAATCACCCGGCAAATCATTTTTCTGGGCCGGAAAGTATAACCAGGATATGAAAACACGCGAGACTATCACGACGGAACTTAACGTATTTGAAAAGTTTGAGCCTGAATTGCCGGAGAAGTACAGGGATATACCGTTTTTATTTCTCGCGAATATCGATCCCAAGCTTCAGATGAAAGTGTTAAACTCGATGCGCAGGCTTAAGTTTACCGTATGCGACACCATGGACCTCTGGATCAACATTAAAAAGCAGGAATTGACTGAAGTCTTCAAACGGGTCGATTGTGTTGTTTTAAATGACGAGGAAATAAGGCTTTTTACAGGCAAAGACAATGTTATGCACGGCGCCGCGGAAATCCAAAAGCTCGGGCCCAAATACGTGATAATAAAAAAGGGCGAGCACGGTTCGTGCCTTTCGGGGCAGGGAATTTATTTTTCGCTGCCTTCATACCCGGTTGACAATGTGGTGGATCCAACAGGCGCAGGGGACTCATTTGCCGGCGCGTTTACAGGCTATCTGGCCAAGACCGGTAAGACCGACGCAGCCACGCTGAAAAGGGCGATTGCGTACGGGAACACAGTCGCGTCATTTACAGTCGAGGATTTTTCCATAGACGGGCTGCTTAAGATAAGGACAAAAGACATAGAGAACAGGATGAATGAAATAAAAAAGATGGTGAATTTTTGATTATCCGGGGAGTTAATTATGGGCATAGAAAATATTGAAGGCGACCTTTTAAAAGTTTTGCAGGACCTTGAAGGCGAAAAACTTAAAAATCTTCCGCCGTATGTTTTTGGCGTTGTAAAAAAAGAACTTGCCTCATTAAGGAAGGCGGGCCATGACATCATTGATTTTTCCATGGGTAATCCGGACGGCGCAACACCAAGGCATATTGTCGATAAACTGATCGAGGCCGCGCAGAATTCCAAAAACCACAGGTATTCAGCGTCAAGGGGCATATTTAAGCTCAACCTTGCGGTAGCTGATTATTATAAGAGGCGTTTCGGGGTTGAACTCGACCCGGCGACCGAATGCATAGCCACCATAGGATCAAAAGAAGGCATTTCGCATCTGATGTACGCGGTTATAAACAGAGGGGATAATGTGATTGTCCCCACGCCCTGCTATCCCATACATTCGATAGCGGTCACGCTTGCCGGCGGCAATGTGATATCCGTGCCCATAGTAAAAGGCAGGGACTTTTTTGAAGACATGGTGAAGGTCGTAGAGAACACGTGGCCAAAACCAAAGATACTTGTGCTTAACTATCCGCATAATCCTACCGCGGAAGTCGTGGATTTAAGTTTTTTTGAAAAGGTTGTCGCATTCGCCAAGAAGAACAATATCATAGTGCTTCATGACAATGCGTACGCCGAGCTGTATTTTGACGGATATCTGCCGCCAAGTTTTTTACAGGTGCCCGGAGCCAAGGAAATAGGGGCCGAATTTTATACGCTGTCCAAGACTTTCAACATGCCCGGCTGGAGGGTGGGTTTTCTGGTGGGCAACAAATACATAGTAAAAGCGCTTGAGAAAATAAAAAGTTACCTTGATTACGGCATGTTCCAGCCTATCCAGATAGCCGCCATACACGCTTTAAACTCCAGGGACGACTGCGTCAAGGATATACGCGAAATCTACAGGGTCAGACGGGATGTGCTTGTGGACGGCCTTCAAAAACTCGGATGGGAAGCTGATAAACCCAAGGCAACCATGTTTGTATGGGCAAAGATACCGGAAAAATACGGGGCATTAAGGTCTGTTGATTTTGCGGTGAAACTCCTGAGGGAAGCCGACACGGCCGTATCCCCGGGAACAGGTTTTGGCGTAGGCGGGGAGGGCTTCGTGCGTTTTTCCCTGATTGAAAATGAGCAGAGGACCAAACAAGCGCTGAGAAATATCAAGGATATGATGGCAAAATAGTAATTAAATTATATTACATATGGAGGTTTTGAAATGATAGCGAATCGGATGAAAAAAGTATCGGCTTCAATCACACTTGCCATTGACGCAAAAGCAAAACAAATGATAGCCGACGGCATTGACCTGGTTGGTTTCGGGGCGGGAGAACCTGATTTTAACACGCCTGAGAACATAAAGCAGGCCGGGATCAGGGCCATAAATGAAAATAAGACAAGATACACGCCCGCATCAGGACTGCCTGACCTGAAAAATCTTATAGCGGCAAAGCTTAAAAAAGACAACGGGCTGGATTACAAGGCATCCAATATCATTGTTTCATGCGGGGCAAAACATTCTTTGTTCAATATTTTCATGGCCGGAATCAATCCCGGGGACGAGGTAATAATCTTCTCGCCGTTCTGGGTTTCCTATGTGGAGATGGTGAAGATGGCCGATGCTGTGCCTGTGCTTGTTGAACTTGACGAATCAAAGAAATTTGAAGTTAATATGGAACTTCTGGCATCAAAGATAACCTCAAAAACCAAAATGCTGGTCCTTAACTCGCCTTCAAACCCCACGGGCTGCGTAATGTCGCTTGAGTCCCTCAAACAGATAGCCGATATATGTTTAAAACATAATATTCTCATCATTTCCGATGAAATTTATGAAAAGGACCTTTATAACGGAAAAAAACACATATCCATAGCTTCACTTTCACCGGCAATCAAGGCAAAAACCATAGTGGTAAACGGAGTGTCAAAATCACACGCCATGACGGGCTGGAGGATAGGATACGCAGCCTGTGACGATATGGAACTGGTAAAAGCAATGGACAACATGCAGTCCCACTCCACATCGAACCCCGCTACCATATCGCAGTATGCGGCAATTGAGGCCATGAAGACCGATGAAAAAGTTGTTTCTGACATGGTTGCCGAGTTTGACAAACGCAGAAAGCACATTTTAAAGAGGGTGCTTGATATCCCGGGCATGACTTGTGTGGAGCCAGACGGCGCTTTTTATGTTTTTCCCAACTTTAAAAAATTAATAGGAAAAGAAATAAAAGGGCGGAAAATAGACGGTTCCATGACACTGGCCGACATGCTTTTAACCGAAGCAAAAGTGGCCGTAGTTCCCGGAATAGCTTTTGGAAGCGATGTACACTTCAGGCTTTCATACGCCACTTCGCTTGCGAATATCGATAAAGGGCTGGACCGGATAAAAGAGTTCTTGAAATAAAATCAATAGAAGGAGCTGTATGAACGAACCAATATGGTTAAAGGAAGTAAAATGCCCGGCGTGTAATGCGGTTTTTAACACACCCAGGGTCAGGCCTTCCGCACTCAAAGTAAAAGCGTCTGAGCCGGATTTTCATAAAGTATATGAGGATTTAAACCCTTTATTATATGCTGTAACAGTGTGCCCGGAGTGCAACTATGGCGCAAGAAATGATGATTTTGACGACAAAACCCTTGAGTATCATCCTGAAATAGTCAAACTCGCAGGGGCCATAAAAGACTCAAAGAAAAACATCAATTTCCAGCAGGTAAAAGAGCTTGACGTGGAAACTGCGGTCAGAAAACATTTGCTGGCAATTACTTTCGCCAAACATTATAAACCCGAAGATCCCCTGACCATTGCGGGGCTTTATATGCACATATCCTGGATGTACAGGGAAATGGGAGATAAGGATAAAGACATTGAATACATAAAACTTGCCCTTGAATATTACGTAAAAACATTTGAAAAAGGAACGCATATACCGGAAAAAATAGGCGTACCCGGTATCATGTATCTCGCCGGCGAGTTAAACAGGATGCTTGGGAACTATAATGACGCTGTTTTATGGTTTTCGCGGGTTGTAAAATACGACCAGATCTCCAACTTCCCGAACATCGAGCACCTGGCCCGCGACGCGTGGGAAAAGATAACCGAAGAAAAACACAAGAAAGAATAGCCCGGCGGACATGGTTTTGATTATTGTAGGGGCGGGACGAAAGCCCGCCCAACGCGGCAAACCAAGGACGGGCGCGTTTTCGTCCCGCCCCTACTATACAGACGGAGGTTGTTGATGAAAATAGCGATTGTTACAGATACGTACAGGCCGCGCATTAACGGGGTTGTGACTTCAATAGATACTTTTGCGAATGAATACAGGAAACTCGGACACGAAGTTAAAATCGTGGCCCCTGAATTCCCGGTTGAACAGAAGGATTTTAAGGACCAGGAAAATGAAAAGTTTGTGATAAGGATGAAGTCCCATTATCTGTTTTTTGACCCCGAAGACAGGTTTCCTGATCCGTGGACGCCGTCAATGAGGAAGAAAATCAGGGAAGAGTTACTCGTGCACAAGTTTGATATTATCCATACACAGACGCCTTTTACCCTGGGGATTGAAGCCGTCAAATGGGCAAAACAGATGAATTGCCCCATAGTACACACATATCATACGATGTTTGAATCATATGTGCATTATTTGAAGTTTATACCCGCTCCGATAGGGCGGAGTTTCTCGAAATGGTTCTCCAGGTGGTACTGTAATAAAATGGACCTGAATATAACACCGTCGACGCAGATGCACGACCTGTTAATGACCTACAACGTGACCAAACCCGTGCTTGTCAATCCCACGGGCATTAAGATGGATAAATTCAGGAAATTTGACGGCAATGACTTCAGGAAAAAGAACAATATACCGGAAGACACCATTTTATTCCTTTTCATGGGAAGGATAGGCCAGGAAAAAAACATCCCTTTTCTTTTTGACGTGTTAAAGAAAGTCAAAGCTTTAAAGCCCGGGAAAGAAATAAAGCTTATGGTCGCGGGCAAGGGGCCCGCTGAAGATGCGGTTCATGCCGCAGCAAAAGAAAAAAGCGTTGAAAATGACATACTATGGTTCGGATATTTTGAGCCTCAGGACTGGGTAAACTGTTACGCGGCCGCCGATCTTTTTACATTCGCGTCAGTGACGGAAACGCAGGGCTTGGTTGTAACCGAAGCCATGGCTGTCGGAACCCCCGTAGTGGCGGTGGGTCAAATGGGCGTGGCCGAAGTCATGGCCGGCGATAAAGGCGGGCTGCTCGTGGACCTGAATGTGGATCATTTTACCGAAGCTGTAATAAAAATGCTCGATGACAGGAACCTGTATGCGGCAAAGAAAAAAGAAGCCTTGGCGTACGCACAGGAATGGTCCGCGGAATCCATGGCAAAGAAACTTCTGGCCAAATTTGAAAAAGTCATAGAGGATAAGAAACATGCTGAAAAATAGTTTGGGGGGATTAATGGGCAAAGCGGGAAGTATTGCGGTTATTTTATCCGTGCTTTTTCTTCTTCAGGGATGCGCAAGCATGACCGGCAAGAAAGTAAGATACATGGAGATAAGCACAAAGGAATGTTACATATGCCAGCGTATGGAACCCATAATCAATGAAATTGAAAGTGAATACGGCAGCGAAGTCGATATAAGCACATATTCGGGTAAATCGGACGGCGGCGAAGATCTTATAAAAAAATATAACATCAAAAAGTTCCCGGCAAATATCTTCCTTGATGACAAAGACGCTGTTTTTTTCAGGTATGAAGGCCTTTTGGACGTCCGGTCCATCAAAGATGTCCTTAAAATGAAAGGCATAGGAGTGCCGGCATCTTTGACCCGGCCAGCCGCCGTGGACGTTACAGTGCCTGCGGCGGCAAAATAAAAAATTATGGAGTTGTACAATCGACACACAGGATTTCCTCGAAAATATAAAGAGCTGGCTTGAAATATACCGCAGTGCCAGGGATCCGGAACTTATATATCCTCCTGCCGCACAGGAAAATGAAGTGAAGTGGGAAATGGGAATGATGAAGATCGCAGCGGCTTTTGGCATGTGCGACTCATTACTTGGGACACCGGCCAAAAAAAAGGTCGAAATCGCAACACTGCTTGCTAAAACAAGGGACAGGTCCAAACTTCACGATGTCTACAATATGATCGCTGAAGTTGAACGTTATCTTGGAGAAAATACCATTAAATAATTGTTTTGTCATGACTTCCATGAAGTCCCATCATTAAAAACAAACGTTTTACCACATAGATATTTTGTCACATTTTTGCCATGTTTTTCTTGAATATTGCCGATAATTTGCTATAATTATAATGAGGCAAAATATAGAGGTGATAAATTGAATTTTAGGACATTAAGGTTTGTTATTATTAAATTTATTACAATTTGTGTTTTATTATCGGCTGTTGCCGCCTTTTCATACGGTGATACGGCCGTTTATCTTGAAGTTATTGTCCCCCCATCCGCGACAGCCGGTAATATATTTTATATAACAGTCACGGCAAAATCAATTTCCGGAACGACTGTCACGGATTATGCCGGCGAGATAGATTTTAGTTCTTCAACACTTTCATACCTGCCTTCATCATATATATTTCAGCCTATAGACGGGGGAGTGCATGTTTTTCCGGTACAGATCATGGGCGCGGGGGATCAGTCAATAACGGCTTTTGACTTAAATACGCCTTCTGTCAGCGGTTCCAATGTGCTGACGGTTTCAGCCGCATCAACTTCGTTTTTTTCCATTTCCGCGCCTTCTGTGGTGAGCGCGGGCCAGGTTTTTTATATCACGGTGACAGCCAAGGATGATTTTAACAACCTTACCGTGCTTTACGCGGGGACAGCGTCATTTCAGTCGACCGACGCTTTATCGGTGATTCCTCCCGACACTGCCTTTCAAAGGGATGACAATGGCAGCAAAGTACTGGCCGTTATACTCAAGACAAAAGGCACACAGGTTGTCAGTGCGGCGGACCTCGTTAATCCTTCAATATCCGGTTCGAGCAACGCGATCGCGGTATCAAGCGGCATAATTTCAAAATTCACCGTGGATTCCCCGTCCACTGCAAACCCGGGCACGGGTTTTAACATAGCTGTTACCGCCCAGGACCTGTATAATAATATAGTTGATAATTACACGGGAACCGTTCATTTTGCGTCGACTGACGCGGGCGCTGTTCTGCCTTCTAATTCCGCATTTTTACCGGGCGATTACGGCAATAGGATATTTCCGGTTACATTAAATACCGCGGGAACACAGACAATAACCGTAAATGACGTATCCGCTCCTACGATTAACGCGGTAAGCCATTTGATAGCCGTGAACAGCAATTTTAACTCGTATAATCAGCCCCTGCTTTTAACTTCTTATCTGCCGTCGGCAAATCTGTACCAGTATATTTACCTGAGGGTATCAGCTCCGGCAAATACCGCAATACCTGCGAACGCGTATCTCGAATATGATGTTTTCATGCCTTCATATAACGCGGATTTTTTTACCGGCGCTGATATGGCCGGCGCTGTTTTCGGTACATTAAGGGATTACGGACAGGCAACGCAAAGCTACATAAAGGACCAGAACGCGATCAGGTGCCATCCTTCTATGGATCTGTCGGCATATGCCGGCGGGACGTGGTATCACAGAAAATTTGACATAGGGGTATTGTCAGGAAGCACATATAATCAGCTCAATTTGGCCCAGGATACGGGAAACGCGGGACAAAACGGCGCGCCATCAAACAGCGCCGGGACTTTCAACGCCCTTTATGACAATATAGCGATTAAAGATTCAAGCGGCAACATACTTAAGAATTTTTTCTCCAACAATAACGTCATACCTTTCACAAATGCGGTCAGTCTTGACGGCTCGGTCGCGGCTAATCAGGGCAGCGGCGGTATCAGCGCGCCTCCACCTCTTAATAATTACATCTGGATAATAAAGGACATGAATCTGTCCGCGAACCCTTCAGGCAGTATAATTGCCAACGGAATAAATTCCTGCACAATTACCGCCAATTTATTCGCTCCGGGCAGCGTGCCGGTTTCATACGCGCTGACGGATTTTATATCGGACAGGGCCGAGGATGTGATAGCGCCTGTCGCGGTCAGCCTGAATGTGAAGGCTATTACAGACGGCGCTGGAAATGCAAAAACCGTCATTTCATCAACAAAAGCGGGGGTCGCGGATATAACGGTACGGTCCGGGAATTTAAGCAAAATTATAGCGGTAAATTTCGTGGCGGGGCCGTCAGCAAAGCTGGGAATTATTCCGGGATGGTTGTCGACGGAAACCAATGTCCAGGGTTCCATGATAGTCAATATAGAAGATGCTTACGCTAATTTTGTGCCCGACGGCAGGACGATCAACCTGACTTCCGGGTCGGGTACGCTTAAATTTTCGTCTGATAACGGGGCCACATGGCTGTCCGCAATCGCGTTTACCGGCGCCGTTCAAAGAAACATACTCATAATCGACACGACCGCGGAAACCGTAACTGTGCAGGCAACAGCCGCCGGAATAACCACTGCGTTTGCGCAGGTATATGTGAATAACGCCCCTGCAACAGCGCTTGGGTTTACGCCCGTTTCTTCTACAGCCAAAGCAGGAATTGCCGTAATATATACGGTTCAGTCAAAGGATTCATCAGGCAACAATACATATCAGTCGGGCAGCGTCCAAATAAGTTCGCTTTCTTCAACCATGAAGTTCTCGTCCGACGGTTTGAATTACACGCAGGTTCTTGACGCGGGAATGACCGACGGTAGGGCTGACATTTACTGCCTTGAGACAGTTGCGGCAGCCAATGTGACCATCACGGCTTTAAGCGCTGGGTTGACCCCGGGAAAAGCTTCCGTTACCACAATACCAAATGACCCGGCGATCCTTGATGGTTTTTCCAATAAATATGCTGTGACTGCCGGGCAATCAGTCACGATTACGGCCGTGATAACGGACATATACGGAAATGCAGTTTCCAATAAATTTATCACGTTTACCGCGCAGGTTGAAGGCGGCTTGGGCGACAGCGCAATCACTCCAACAGGCAATAGCACGAATTCATCCGGGCAGGTCACGGTTGTTTTCAGGACAAAGAGCACTTCGGCTGCACTGAATTACTGCATACTTAATTCCACAGGGCTGCTCGGCAAGACAATTACAATTGCCGGCTCGGCGGTCGCCGCTTCATATTCAATCCTTCCGAATCCGGTCGCATCAGGCGCCGATAAATCAGTTTCAATCTTCCTGAACGCGAAAGACGCAGGGAACTACAACGCGCCGGCGCCGGTTGGGCATGACCATGTTTATGTATATGTAACCCAGCCTGCGGGGACAAGTAATGTATTTTTCTCGGTAAATGGCGGGATAAACTGGTATAACAGCGTCACTGCCACCCTTGACTCAAGCGGAGCGGCCCAGGTTGACGTAAAATCACATTTCCCCAATACATATATTTTAAGAGGCATGGATACCAGCGCTGTAGCGCCGCTTGGACCTGCAAGCGCCACACTGACAGTCTCCACAGCTTACTATGTAAGTGTTTCACCTTTGGCCGCCGTCAACGCCGCCGCAGGTTCATCAGTCACAGTTTCCGCGCAGATAGTGGATCAGAACGGCGCTCCAGCTTTACTTGTCAACAAGCGGGTGGATTTTTCCGTTAACCGCGGTTCCATGTCGCCGGTTACCGTATACACGGATGCAAACGGATTGGCAACCACATATCTTACGCTCGCCCTCGGGGCATATCTGCAGCATTTTGTGACCGCGACAGTGACGAATCCGGACGCGGTTTCCACATCTGCCGCCATTACCGGACTGCCTGTAATTTCTTTTGCGGTTTCAATACCATCTACGGCAAGTATAAATACGCCTGTTAACGCCATAGTCAGGGCAAAAGACGCTTATGGCGAGACAATGGCCAATTATACAGGCACGGTGCATTTTACTTCATCCGACCCGCTTGCCATACTGCCCGTTGATTCCGCGTTTACGTTATCCGATGCCGGCATAAGGACTTTCAGCGTAACATTCGGCACATCAAACCCGCAGGCGCAGACAATAATGGTTACAGATGCGTCGCAGCCGTCCATAAAGGGTATCAGCAACACTATTATAATGTTTTTAAATCCGACTCCAACTCCCACGATTTCGCCCACAAGGACCATCACCCCGACACGCACACCGTCGCCGACATATACAGTGACCCCGACAGTTACACAAACGGGGACAAATACCTATACCCGCACTGTGACGCAGACCCATACTGCTTCGCCCACATTTACCCGGACAACGACTTCGTCAATTACTACTACCAGCACCATAACCGCCACGATCACCCGGACATATACCATAACGCAGACATCAACGATCTCAAAAACGTGGACAGTTTCCCCCACATTTACCGCTACTCCAACAATAACCCAAACATGGACCGATTCACCGACATTTACCCCAACCCAGACTTTTACTGTGACGTATACAAACTCTCCGACTTATACAGCCACTCTGACAAGTTCGTCCAGCCCGACTTTTACCCCGACTTTCACCGTGACACAGACATATTCATTCACTAATACAAACACGTCGACCGTTACAAACACATTTACGCCGACCTTCACGGGAACCATGACAAGCACACTGACTTTTACGGCCACAGATACGCTTTCAGCAACTGGTACCTTTACAGCCACGCGGACAATAACCATCTCCCCGACTTATACGGTCACGCAGACAAGCACGGCCAGCGCGACTTTTACCCCGACTTATACCGCAACCGGTACATATACGTCCACCATAACAGACACTTCCACTGTTACGGCCACATTTACGCCCACCTTCACTATAACCGCTACAATCACACTGACGCTCATAGCGACCATAACCACAACTGCGACATTGACGCATACCATAACGCCCACGGAAACGTATTATTATAAAAAGGCAAACACGGGCGAATCCTATGTTTTCCCCCAACCTGCCGTGATATCGGTGAGCATAGCGTATTCACTTACTGAAGACGCGCAGGTATATATTTACATTTATAACACCGCAGGCATGCAGGTTGCTACATTTAACCAGCAGGGAGCGGTTTCGGATTATAACAGGTTTACGATCGGCCTGGACAAATTTTCGCCCGGAGTTTATTATTACCTGATCAGGGCAAAAACAACGTCGGGCGCGGACATTAAATTTAATGTCAATAAGTTCCTGGTGGTAAAATCAAAATGAAAAAACATTTATTGATGATATCCATGATAATGTCAATTCCCATAGCCGCGTCTTTTGCGGCGGTAAATAACAGCGCGGGCATCATATTTCCCGAGCTTACTTCGGGAGTCGGAGCCAGGGCCGAGGCTATGGCAGGCGCTTTTACCGCCGTAGCTGACGACGCAAGCGCTGTTTATTGGAACCCCGCGGGTTTATCCCGGATAAATAAAATAAAGGTAAGCGCGGCTTTTGACAAGTGGTTCATGGATTCGTCTTATCAGAACATTTTGGCTGCTTTTCCTTCGGGGCCCGGTGTTATCGGATTTGATATTTTTTTTATGAATTACGGGACTTTTAACAGGGTTAACGAATCCGGAGGATTACCCGGCGGTTCCATTAATCCTTATGACCTGACAGTGCTTGGAGGCTACGGTATGCCGTTAGGCCGGGAATTATCAGCGGGCATGTCAGTGAAGTTCTCCACGCAGGTTATAGACACTTTTTCGTATACAGGCCTTGGACTTGATCTTGCTATGCTGTACAAAATCGAGGCATTTGCAGCCGGATTGACCCTGCAAAATATAGGGACGGCGGGATCATATTCCATGCCCATGGCAGTTAGAGGCGGAGCATCCATGCTTGCATTAAGCACCAGGGAACACAAACTCACAATTGCAGCGGATATGGACTATATATTCAGGGACGCGCCTTATGCCAGCGCCGGCGCCGAGTATGTTTTTCTTAAGATGTTCTCTTTGCGCGCTGGCTACAGGCTGAAATTCGGGACAAATAACACCGGGGGCATGACCGGATTATCAGCCGGGGCGGGAGTTGCTTTTAATGATTACTCAATAGATTACGCGTATGTGCCTTTTGGGGAACTGGGAACCACGCACCGCGTGACCTTAAATATGGATTTTTCATTGCCCAGCCAGGAAGTTGAAATGTTAAAACCCGCCAGGCGCGTGACAGACAGCAGGACAAAAAAACCGGAAAAAACAACAAAGGAACTTTTTGCCATGCTGGCACAGGGAGGCAGTTACGAGAATGCGGGAAATCTGGACGCCGCTGAAAAGCAATACAGGGAAATACTCGATGCTGACTTCAATTACGCGGAAGCATGGAAGCGGCTCGGCGCGGTGATGGTGAAAAAAAAGAATAACGTCGAGGCATTCAGGTGTTTCCAGGCGTATTTGAAATTAAAACCGGACGATAGCGCCGTAAAATCATGGTTGAAGAAAAATAGCAGGGAATAAAACTTACAGTTGTGATAAAACACACGGGAGAATTCTGACATGGAGAAAAAAGTCATAGTTGTAACCGGAGCGAGTTCAGGCATAGGCGCGGAACTGTGCAAAAAGCTTGGCGCGGAAGGGTATAGTGTCGTGCTGGCGGCCAGAAATGCAGGGAGGCTTGAGCAAACAGCCGCACTTTCGGGCAAGGACGCGCTGGTTGTCAGGGCTGATGTCACAAAACGCTCTGACATGGAAAGGATCAAAAAAGAAGCCATTAAAAAGTTCGGGAGGATCGATGTCTGGGTGAACAACGCAGGCCAGGGTATAGGAAGGACTTTCATGGAATTAACCGAAAGCGACCTTGACGAGATGATAAGCGTCAATGTAAAATCTGTGTTTTTCGGGAGCCAGATAGCGGCTGATTATTTTAAAGCCGGAGGCAAGGGTCATATAATCAATGTGTCCTCATTCTTGGGAAGGGTGCCTTTTGCGGGCTTCCGTTCGGCATACAGCGCGTCCAAAGCCATGGTAAACTCTTTGACAGCCAACCTGCGCATGGATTTAAGGCGCACACACCCGGAAATAAAGGTTTCACTGGTCATGCCGGGCGTGGTACTGACGGATTTTGCGAAAAACGCCCTTCACGGCACTCCTGCTCCGCCCCCCGGAGCCCCTCCAATGAACGGCCAAACCCCGCAGGAAGTGGCGGAGATATTATATGAACTGATAAAAAACCCGAAAGCCGAAATATACACAAACCCGTCGTCGGCTGAAACGGCTAAAGCGTATTATAGTGATGTGTCAGCGTTCGAGGATAACATGTTTAAAAGGTAAAAAGTCGGCTGATTTATGGCTGCCCGCATCGTTGGCAGTAATCCCGGAAAACAACAAGTTTAAGGCCGTAAAATCAGGAGAACAAGTTTGATAATTATGGAATGCTGAGAAAATTGCAAAGAAAACCACTATTGACAAGTTCGTGAATTTTATGTATATTTTATATGTTTTGTCGGCGATGATGCCTGCCTGTAAGCGTTTCTTTACAGCAGTACAATCACTTAAAAGCGTATATTTATATGGGCATATCAGCACATCAAACAGACTAAAATATGCAGTAAACAGGAGCTAAAATGAAAGAAAACTTAAGCAAGGGCCGCAACCCCAAGGCCCAGGGTTTATATGATCCGGCTTTTGAAAAGGATTCCTGCGGTGTCGGGTTTATTGTCAATATAAGTGGAATACAGTCGCATAAAGTCATACAGGATGGCATGCAGATACTTGACCGCATGACACACAGGGGAGCCACGGGCGCTGACCCGTGCACCGGTGACGGCGCGGGTATCCTCATACAAATACCACATGAATTCATGATAAAGGCCGCAAAAAAAGCCGGGATCACCCTTCCTGCCGAAGGCGATTATGGCACGGGTTTGGTATTCCTCCCGCGGGATGAAAATGAATGCAATAAAATAAAGGCTGTGATCAAAAAAGCAATTGAAGAAAATGGGCAGGTTTTGCTGGGCTGGCGGCGCGTGCCTGTAGACAATAACGCCATAGGGCCTGTCGGAAGGGAAAGTGAACCCGGGTTTGAGCATGTTTTTATTAAAAAATCCGGCTCAGTGAAAGACAGGGATGAATTTGAACGCAAACTTTACATAATCAGGAAAAAATGCGAGAACGTTATCAAAGGTTCGGATTTAAAGCAGAAATCACATTTTTATATCACTAATCTCTCAAGCCGGGTCATTATTTACAAAGGCCTCATGATACCGTCTGAAATGGCAAATTTTTTCATTGATCTAAAGGACAGCGATGTTAAAAGCGCAGTCTGCCTCGTGCATTCGCGTTACTCCACAAACACGTTCCCTACATGGAAGCTGGCCCAACCGTTCCGCTATCTCGCGCATAACGGCGAGATAAACACGTTAAGGGGCAACATAAACTGGATGAAAGCGCGCGAAGGGCTTTTTAACAGCGCGCTTTTCGGCGGTGGCACCGAACATCTGAAACCTGTGATACTTGATGAAAGCCAGAGTGATTCAGCGTCCCTTGACAACGTTTTTGAAATGCTTACGAAGGCGGGCAGGACAATGCCGCACGCGATGATGATGCTTGTCCCTGAAGCGTGGGAACACAACCGTCTGCTGGCAAATTCAATAAGGAGCTTTTATAAATACCACGCGTGCTTCATGGAACCGTGGGACGGACCGGCCGCGCTTGCTTTTACCGACGGCATCAGGATCGGCGCAGTGCTCGACAGGAACGGCCTCAGGCCGGCAAGGTATATCATAACCAACGACGGCTATGTTGTCATGTCGAGCGAAGTCGGCGTACTTGATATACCCCCTGCAAACATAATCAAGTCCGGAAGGCTGGAACCCGGAAAGATATTTTACATAGATACCGCACAAAACCTCATCATAAACGATTCTGAGATAAAGGAAGAGCTGGCAAGGCGCGCTCCTTATAGGCAGTGGAGAAAAGAACAGCTCTTATACCTGGAGGATCTTCCTTTGCCCGATATAAAACCTTCCGATCCCGCTGATCTGATGGATCAGCTTAAGGTATTTGGATATACGAGGGAAGACATAAAGGATATTTTAACACCCATGGCCTGCGAAGCCAGGGACCCGCTCGGCTCCATGGGCAATGACACGCCCCATTCAGTGCTTTCGATCAGGCCGAGGCTGCTTTATACCTATTTTAAACAGCTTTTTGCGCAGGTAACCAATCCGCCTATTGACTCGGAGCGCGAGGAAATAGTCATGAGCCTGCGCAGTTTTATAGGGCCGCAAAAAAACATATTCGAGGAAACGGCCCAGCATACGCGCAAATTGCAGGTATTAGAGCCGATCCTGACAAACGCGGAGATCGAAAAGATCAGGCATATATCGGCGGGCGGTTTTAGGACCAAAACTATTTCCCTGCTGCTCATGCCCGGAGACACGGGTGATTTTGTGCGCGCACTTGACAGGGTGTGCGAAGAGGCGGTTAACACGATAAATGAAGGTTATTCATTCATAATATTAAGCGACAAGGGCGTCGGCGATGAATATACTGCCATACCGGCCCTGCTGGCATCCGGCGCTGTTCATCAGGAACTTGTAAGAAAATCATTAAGGTCAAAGATAGGTCTTATACTTGAGTCCGGCGAACCCAGGGAAGTGCATCATTTTTGCGCCCTTTTCGGGTTTGGCGTGGATGTCATCAACCCATACCTGGCCTATGACGCTATCAAATATATAACTGAAAATGAAGGAACCGGGTGCAATTATGAAAAAGCCGTTTATAACTACAGGAAAACGTGCCATAAGGGCATACGCAAGGTCATGGCAAAGATGGGAATATCAACCATACAAAGCTACAGGGGCGCGCAGATATTTGAGGCTTTCGGAATACACGATGAAGTAATTGACAGGTGTTTTACCGGCGCGGTGTCGCGCATAGGCGGCGTGGGATTTGAGGAAATAGCAAGGGAAGTGATGACGACGCATAAGGATTCATTTAAAAGAACAGGCGCTGCCGAGAAGATCCTGCCGACCGGCGGCTTATACCAGTGGAAAAAAGATGGGGAAGCCCACCTATGGAACCCTGATACCATAGCGGCCCTGCAGGACGCGGTCAGGAACAACAATGAAAAAAGGTTCAAGGATTTTGCGGCATTGATAAATAACCAGGCAGATCAGCCGGTGACATTAAGAAGCCTTTTAAAATTCAAAAAACAACAGCCTGTCCCACTTTCTGAAGTAGAACCTGTTGATTCAATAGTGAAAAGGTTTGTGGTCGGGGCCATGAGTTTTGGCTCAATCAGCGGTGCGGCGCATCAAGCCATAGCAATAGCCATGAACTCCCTTGGGGGCAAATCAAATACAGGCGAAGGCGGCGAGGATCCGGTGAGGTTTAAGCCTTATCCGAACGGGGACCTTGCGCGCAGCGCCATAAAACAGGTAGCGTCCGGAAGGTTCGGGGTAAACATTAATTATTTAACCAACGCGGATGAGATACAGATAAAGATAGCGCAGGGCGCGAAACCGGGCGAAGGCGGGCAGCTTCCGGGGCATAAAGTAAGCGAGATCATCGCCAGGACAAGGTATACAACGCCGGGAGTTACCCTGATATCACCTCCGCCGCACCATGATATTTATTCCATAGAAGACCTAAAACAGCTTATATTTGATCTGAAAAACGCCAATCCAAGGGCGAGGATAAGCGTGAAGCTTGTATCTGAAGCCGGAGTTGGAACGGTCGCGGCCGGTGTGGTGAAAGCCCATGCCGATATGATACTCATATCAGGCGGCGACGGCGGCACGGGCGCGTCGCCCAAGTCTTCCATAATGAATGCGGGGCTGCCATGGGAACTCGGAATTTCCGAGACACACCAAACGCTTGTAATAAATGACCTGCGCGGCAGGGTGCGTTTGCAGGCCGACGGACAGATGAGGACCGGTAAGGACCTTGCAATCGCCGCGTGCTTGGGAGCTGAAGAATTTGGTTTCGGCACAATAGCCCTTATATCCTTAGGATGCGTAATGCTCAGGCATTGCCACCTGAATACCTGTTCAGTGGGTGTTGCAACGCAGGACGAGTTATTGCAGAGCCGTTTCGCCGGCAAGCCGGAATATGTTGTAAATTTCATGAAGTTTGTGGCCCAGGATTTAAGGGAGATAATGTCCGGATTGGGGATCAAGACAATAAATGAGCTTGTAGGAAGAGTCGACCTGATCGAAGTTGACAAGGACATACTCCCATGGAAAGCGAAGAAAATAGATTTTTCAAGAATACTTCATAAACCGGAAGTAAAGCCCGGTACGGCCCGATATTGCGTTACAGCGCAGAACCACGAGATTGACAAAGTGCTCGACAGGGAACTGATAGCAGATTGCGCGCATGCCCTTGACAACAAGACGCCGATTAAGCTGGAGAAAAATATAAAAAATACGAACCTGTCCTGCGGGGCCATGCTGTCAGGCGAGGTTTGTAAAAGATACGGGGAACAATACCTGCCTGAAAACACCATACACTGCAAGTTCACGGGCACAGCCGGACAGAGTTTCGGGGTGTTCCTTGCCAAAGGGATAAATTTTGAACTTGAAGGTCTGGCAAATGATTATGTCGGGAAAGGCATATCAGGCGGCCGTATTATCATATATCCGTCCGGAAAATCCATGTATAAAGCGGTGGAAAACACTATTATAGGCAATACGGCTTTTTACGGCGCAATATCAGGGGAAGCTTACATCAGCGGCGCGGCCGGAGAGAGGTTCTGCATAAGGAATTCCGGGCTTTTTGCCGTGGTGGAAGGCGTCGGGGACCACGGATGCGAATACATGACCGGAGGCAGGGTGGTTGTCATAGGAAACACAGGCAGGAATTTTGCCGCAGGCATGTCGGGCGGGATCGCTTATGTTTATGACGACACAGTCACATTTAGGGAAAAATGCAACACGGATATGGTGGAACTCCTGCCTATTGACGAAGCAGACGCACGCACCATAAGAATGCTGCTTGAAAACCATATTAAATACACATCAAGCGCAAGGGCGGCCGAACTGATGGAGAATTTTTATTACACACTCAAAAGGTTCGTAAAAGTCATGCCGATTGAATATAAACAGGTATTGGAACTCGCAAAAAAGAAAAAGTTCGAAACAAAGGCGGTATAACATGGGAAACCCGACGGGATTTTTGAAGGTAAAAAGGGAAACAATGACATACAGGCCGGTCTGCGACAGGGTAAAAGATTTTAAGCACGTTGCCGTGCCGAAAACAGATGAAAAGGTGAAGGAACAGGCTTCCAGATGCATGGATTGCGGCACTGATTTCTGCAACTGGGCGTGCCCGCTTGGCAACTATATACCCGAGTGGAACGACCACGTATACCGCGACAGGTGGGAAGGCGCGTATAAACTGCTTTCGTCCACTAATTTGCTTCCTGAAGTGACCGGGAGGGTATGCCCGGCCCCGTGCGAATCAGCGTGCGTCCTGGGGATAAACGACCATCCTGTTACTATAAGGGAAAATGAATTTGCGATAATAGAAAAGGCGTTCAGGGACGGGTATGTAAAACCGCAGACAGGCATAAAAAGGACGGGAAAAAAAGTTGCCGTGATCGGTTCGGGACCGGCAGGGCTATCAGCCGCGGCATTTTTAAACCTTGCGGGCCACATGGTAACGGTATTTGAAAAAGATGACAGGCTCGGCGGTTTCATGAGGTACGGCATTCCTGATTTCAAACTTGAAAAGACCATCCTTGACCGCAGGCTGTTGGTGTGGGAAGAGGAAGGCATAAGGTTCAAGTACGGGGTGAATGTCGGAGTGGATTACGCAGCATCGGAATTATTGAAAGAATTTGACGCGGTATGTGTGGCCGCCGGTTGCCGGGTTCCGCGCGATATGAACATACCCGGGAGGCAGTTAAAAGGTATTTGCCAGGCTATTGACTACTTAACGCAGTCAAACCGCAGGGTTGCGGGCGATAAGATCAAAGGTGAAATTATAGACGCAAAGGACAAGAATGTCCTTGTAATAGGCGGCGGGGACACCGGCGCGGACTGCGTGGGCACCGCGAACAGGCAGGGTGCAAAATGCGTCATGCAGATAGAGATACTTCCAGAACCGCCGAAAGAAAGGCCGCTGGACCAGCCATGGCCAAAATATCCGTTTGTTTTTAAGACAACATCAAGCCACGAGGAAGGCTCTGACAGGAAGTGGAACGTCACAACAAAAGAATTTATTGGCATGGACGGGAATGTAAAAAAAGTCAAATGTGCGAAAGTGCATTGGGCAAAAGATGCGGGCGACTCAAGGCCGTCAATGAAAGAAATTGAAGGTTCTGAATTTGAGCTTGACGCCGATCTTGTTGTTTTTTCAATGGGCTTTACCAACCCTGTCAAGGAAGGATTGCTTGAAAACCTCGGGGTGAAACTTGACGAGCGCGGGAATATAATAAGGGACTTAAAAACACATCAGACATCCGTTGCGGGAGTGTTCGCCGCGGGCGACGTATCCAGGGGGCCATCTTTGATTGTTTGGGCGATCGTCGAAGGAAGAAAAGCAGCCGACGGCATCAGCAGGTATCTGGCTGCCGCTAATAAATAATACAGTTATATTATTTTACAACAGGAGGCGGTTTTAAGTGTACAAAATAGTTGAAAAAAAGGTTCTGTCAAAGGACATAAAACTTCTCGGTGTTATCGCGCCGCACGTTACTTTTAACGCAAAGGCCGGTAATTTTATCATTGTCATACCCGACGAAAAAGGCGAGCGTATACCCCTGACAATATACGATTGGAACAGGGAAAAAGGCATAGTGTACATGGTTTTTCAGGAAATAGGGTTGTCCACCACAAAATTGGGCATGTTAAAAGAAGGCGATGAAATATTTGCCGTGGCAGGGCCTTTCGGAAAGCCTTTTCATTCTGAAAAGTACGGGAACACCGTTGTAGTGGGCGGCGGTGTCGGTGTGCCCGCGATATTCCCGATAGCCAGGCAGTTAAGAAAAGACGGCAATAAAGTGACTTCAATAATAGGATACAGGACAAAGGATATGGTTGTGCTTGAAGACGAGATGAAGACGGTTTCCGACCCTTGTATAGTGGCCACAAATGACGGTTCGCACGGGCAAAAAGGGTTTGTTACCGATGTGCTTCAGTCATTGATAGATAAAGGCGGGAAAATAGACCTCGTAGTCGCTGTCGGCCCCGTGGTCATGATGAAGGCCGTATCCGAACTGACCATGAAGTATAATATTAAGACCATAGTAAGTTTAAACGCGATGATGGTTGATGCCACGGGAATGTGCGGGGGTTGCAGGGTGACTGTGGGAGGAGAAGTTAAATTCGCCTGCGTTGACGGCCCTGATTTTGACGGGCACAAGGTGGATTTTAACCAGTTAACCAGCAGGCTTGGCGCTTACAAAGAGCATGAGAAACTTTCAATTGACCATAACTGCAATATGAATAAAGGCATCAGGGAGGCCATCGATGGCAGAAAATAAGATACCAAAGGGCAAAAGGCCAAAAGTTCCCGTTAGGCAGCAGTTGCCCGGCGACAGGATAAAAAATTTCAATGAAGTGCCTTTCGGCTATAACCGGGAAGAAGCTATACAGGAAGCGGAAAGGTGCCTGCAGTGCAAAAATCCCACATGTATATCAGGTTGCCCGGTGAATATCAATATTAAGGAGTTTATCAGGCAGATCACGGCATCCGATTTTAAGGGTTCGATCCAAACTATAAAAAACGACAGCAGCCTGCCGGCTGTATGCGGCAGGGTTTGCCCACAGGAAGAACAATGCGAGCTTGCTTGCGTCATGCAGAAGACAAAGAATCCGATAAATATAGGCGCGCTTGAAAGGTTTGCAGCTGATTGGGAAGCGGAAAACGTGAAGCCTGAGAAGATCCAGATAAAGAAAAAAACCGGCAAAGACGGAAATCCTATTAAAGTCGCCATCGCAGGAGCCGGACCGGCAGGCCTCACAATAGCCGGGGACCTTGTGAAAATGGGGTACGAAACGGTTGTATTTGAAGCCATGCATATCGCCGGAGGCGTGCTTATATACGGTATCCCGGAGTTCAGGCTGCCAAAAAAAATAGTCCAAAGGGAAGTTGATTATTTGAAACTGCTCGGTGTAGAAATGCAGTTGAATGTGGTAGTCGGTAAATCTTACACGCTTGATGACCTTAAAACAATGGGATTTAAAGCCGTATTTATCGGCGTTGGAGCGGGCACTCCCATGTTTTTAGGCATACCCGGTGAGAATTTAAAAGGGGTATATTCGGCGAATGAATACCTCACAAGAATAAACGCGATGAAGGGATATCTTTTCCCGGAATATGACACACCGGTAAAAATAGGCAAAAAAGTCGCGGTTGTGGGGGCCGGGAACGTGGCTATGGACTCCGCACGCTGGAGTAAGAGGCTTCCAGGGGTGGAAGAAGTTCATGTGGTTTACAGGCGTTCTGAAGCTGAAATGCCGGCAAGGAAAGAAGAGATTGATAGGGCGCACGAGGAAGGCATCATATTTGATCTGCTTACAAACCCAGTGGAAGTCATCGGTGATGAAAACGGCTGGGTAAAGGCGATTAAATGCATAAAAATGGAATTAGGCGAACCTGACGCGTCAGGCAGGCGAAAACCGGTTCCTGTACCAAATTCCGAATTTGAAATAGAGGTTGATACCGTTATACCCGCGCTTGGCACCAAGGCAAACAGACTGTTAACGGCCGATGTCCAGGGCTTAAAACTCACCAAGTGGGGTAATATTGAAGCGGACCCGGAAACGGGCGCGACATCTTTAGCTGGCATATACGCGGGCGGGGATATTACTACAGGTTCATCCACAGTGATCGCGGCCATGGGAGCGGGAAGAAAAGCAGCAAAAGCGATGGATGAGTACTTGAAAAAATTGGAAGAGTAGGGGCATGGTCTATTGCCGCGGGCTGGTCATTTTGCTTCGCTTATGACCACGCCCTTGCAATATTATAAGTGGAGCGAAGGGCATGAGAGAGTAGATAGTCGAGAGTAGATTTAGCAAGCTGGGTAGGTATTATAAAAGGACTTAAGCCGCTTTAGATTTCGTAGAGAGGGGGCTTGCCCCCTCTAAGCAGGGACGGGGGAAAAGCAGCCGAGCCGTTTGAATGTCTATTGCTGCGTGCTGGTCATTTCGCTTCGCTTATGACCACGCCCTTGCAATATTATAAGTGGAGCGAAGGGCATTAGAGAGTAGATAGTCGAGAGTAGATTTAGCAAGCTTGGTAGGTATTATAGAAGGA
>CALAOR010000019.1 GCA_937889595.1 uncultured bacterium | reverse complement strand
AACTCAAACCCACCTTTCGTTCTACTATCTACTTTCTACTATCTTCGTGGTTTTGCATTGTTTTGCTCAAATAGAATTGTTTTATCTCCTCTCTCCTATCACCTATCTGAATGTTTTGACTTTAATATTTACACCCTGTTTTATTTGTGTTAATATTGACTGTGATTCAATCATCCTTGAGGAGGCATACCATACATGGCGACCGAAAATGACATAATCAATCAATTTGGCAGATCATACACCCCCGGTGAATATATATTTAAGGAAGGCGATATCGGCGAGGAAATGTTCATCATACACAGCGGGACCATCCGCATTACAAAAAAAACCGATGAGGGCGAAAAAACCCTTGTGTCTCTTACTGAGGGGGACTTTTTCGGGGAAATGGCTGTCATAGACAACGGACCCAGGTCAGCTTCCGCCATAGCGGTCGATGACGCGGTTTGTATAGTTTTAAACGAGGAACTTTTTGAGCAGCAGATGCAGAGAAACGCAAAGATAGTAAAAAAAATACTGAAAAACATGAGCGCCAGGCTGCGCGCCATGAATGATCAGCTCCAGAATATGACCATGAAAGATTATAACATGAGGGTGGTAAATGCACTCTTAGTTCATGTGAATAAGTCCGGGGAAAACTCCAAACTGTCCATGGGTGCGGTAGTGCAGCAGACAGGCATGGATGAAAACAGGGCGAAACTCGACGAGATACTCGCTCATATGGCCAAGGCAAAAGTAATAGCGATTTCAGGGGACACAGTTACGGTCTCAAGCTCCGCCAACATAGAAAAATACAAACAATACCTGGAAATGAAAAAAGCTTTCGGCGAAAGTTAAGTAATAGTGAAAAAAAGCCTGCATTTCTTTTTTATCCCGGTAATCGCTCTTTTAATTGCCGCGTATGTTTATTACGCTGACGTCGTCAAATCCTTCGTTTTTACCCAGGTGCAGAAGTTCTCAACCGCCGATGTATCCATGGACGACATTATTTTCCTTGACGACAAATTCACCATCCCGGGGTACTTATCCTTTTTTGAACGCGTGAAAAGCCTTGATAATTCCGTGGAACTTTTCCTTCCGCAGGTATATAACATGAAAATCGACGAATACCTGGATAACATGGATTTAAACGAGATAAAGAAGCTTAAAGATGATTACAGGGACCTGACATTAAAACTATCCGAGTCGCCGAACGTCATACCCGTGGTATTTGCCGGAAGGGGTTCAAAAACCCCACTGCAGCATGATATGTCCGGGTTTTCATATTTTAAATCGCGGGATATGGATCTAAGGCTGGTTGAATATGACACTGTGAAGGTCATGTCAAACAGGGCGTGGTACATGATGAGCGGCGCCGGGTTTTACGAAGAGTATTATTACCTGCCGTTTACCATACCCGCCGTAATGAAGTTCGGGGAGTCGGTCCTGGTCAGCGCTTCCGTGGAGGCCGTAAGAAAGTATTATAAATTCACGCACAACAGGGTCAGTTATGCAGATGGCAGGCTGAAGATCGGCGACGTGATAGATTTCCCGCTTTTAAAAAACGGGGACATAATCATACACAGGCTCAAGGCGAAGCCGAAAGTATTTGATCTAACTGGGTTCATAAACGCGGACAACCGCGTGTTAAACGACAAGATCATCATAGTCAAGAACAGGGATATATCCCAGTCCACTATGTTCAGCCTCGGTATCATGACGGCAAGCATCATGAAAGGCAGGTACATAAAATACGACCCGTTCATGAATTACGCGGGAGCTTTCATAATCCTGCTCGGCTTGATCGCCGCATACAGGTCATACAGGCTGGCCCTCGGGCTGCTCATTTTTGCGGGCACTGAAGGAGTATTTTTTCTTATCAGCGTGCTGTTCATGTCGAACAGCATATACCTTGATTTCGCGCTTTTGAGCGCTTTAAACCTGCTGGTTTTTATAATAATATATTACTATAGGATCGCCGTGCTTTTCATTGACAGGGAAGCCAGGCTTCGCGTCCTGTCGCAGTTCATGCACCCTAAGACGGTTAAAAACTTTATTTTAAGGAATAAGGACATAAGGCTCAAAAATAATTGGTTTAAAACTTTCGTAATATATGTTGATTTTGAGGAAAACGGCGAACCGGATGCGGCAGGCATCAAAAAAACTTTTGAAAAGATCAACGAATTATTATATAATAGGCATAAGGACTATATAATCAAGGGGCATAATAACTGCGACATGGCTGTTGTAATACTTGATGAAACCCCCGACGCCAGGCGTGTGATCGGGACAGCGCTTGAAATACGGGACAAGTTTTCCGACATGAAGTTTAATGTTATCCTGAGCAGTACGGAAGTTTATATATTTGAAAACAAAAATGAACTCGGGATACTTGA
>CALAOR010000018.1 GCA_937889595.1 uncultured bacterium | reverse complement strand
AACCAGACGAATTTATCTTCCCTCTTGTCATACGTCTTTACCTGTATGTCCTGCTTTTCCAGTTTTCCTATGATATCGTATATTTCCTTTAAACTCCGTTCGTCTGTGGCGCGGAAGTAGCGGCCGCCGCCGATATTTGCCACCTGTTTCAGGACCGCTTCATCGGGTTCTTCCCATTTTAACTGCTGGCCCGTAAACCTGTCCACAGCCTGCCGTTTGATGCCGTCATTATACATGACCACCATGGGGGCCCCTCCTTTTTTCCCTATACCTATAGTGTATATTTTTATTTTCTTAAAAGACGCGATTTTAGCCGCTTCAACCGGGTTCATACCCCTGTTATTGCCGCCGTCGGTCGCGAGTATTATGACTTTTGAGGAACCTGACGCTTCAAGCCTGTTTGTGGCGGTAAGCAGGGCCTCTCCTATGGCAGTACCGTCTATCCTGATGGTCTGCAGGTCCACCTGGTCAATGAAACTTTTTACTATTTCATAATCTATTGTCAAAGGGCACTGCGTAAAAGCCTTGCCCGCGAAAACTACAAGGCCCGCCCTGTCATTGACAAGGCCCGACACAAATTCCCTGCAGACTCGCTTTGCCGCTTCCAGCCTGTTCGGTTTTAAGTCCTCGGCCTGCATGGAACCCGATATGTCAAGCACTAGCATAATATCTATGCCCTTGATCTTTTCCTGCGTTTCTTTTTTGACAAGCTGCGGCCTCAGCAGGGCGATTACAAGGAGTATTATCCCGGCAGCCTTCAATATGTCGGGCACAAAATACAGGAACTGCTGTTTTGAAGACGCCTTAAGGAGCGATGAAAAGTTCGAATATCTTATCTTTATGAATTTAAAGTTCCGCCATAAAAGCGCTGCCAGGAGAACTGCTGCTGCGGCAACCCCCCAGGGCAGCAGATTTATATTTTCAAACCTCATCTGCCCCTCCTTCCTTCACGCTTTTTAAAGAACGTAATAAGGGTTTTTATGTACGACTCCCCGCAGTTTAATACCATGTGGTCTATACCGAGCGATTTAAATGACCTAAATATCTTTTTATCACCGGCCTCAGCCGCCTTTTTCAGTTTTTCCGAGGATTTTTTATCCGCAGTATCCACCCAGGTTGTCTGGCCGGTTTCCGGGTCCGTAAACGGCGCATATCCTATATCAGCCATATCATAATCGCGCCTGTCGCGCAGCACAACTGCTATCACGTCATGATGGAACTTAAGCACTTTCAGGGAATTGTAATAATCTTTCTCGTCATAAAAATCCGATATCACAAACACAGTGCTCCGCCTTCTCAATATATGGCTCAGATAAAGCAGCGATTCCGAAAGGTTTGTCCCTTTCTGTTTTTGTTCGTGATAGGCAAGTTCCCTTAATATCCTTAAAACATGCTTTCTCCCCTTTTTGGGGGGCACGTATTTTTCCAGCCCCGAGGAAAATCCGAGGAACCCCACACGGTCGTTATTTAAGTTTGCGGTGAACCCGAGCGCGGCCACGAACTCGAACATGAGCTCGCTTTTAAGATTTTCCTTTGAACCGAATTCAAGAGAGGCGCTTAGATCCGCGGCAAAAATAACCTGGAGTTCCCGCTCCTCTATGAATACTTTTATATAAGGCGCATTCATCCTGGCTGTCACGTTCCAGTCTATGGCGCGTATGTCATCGCCTTCCTGGTACTCGCGCACCTCGGTAAACTCGATACCACGGCCCTTAAAAGAAGACAGGTATTCGCCCTGGAGGACGGTGTCCACCAGGTGCCGGGTGGTTATCTCGATTCGTTT
>CALAOR010000017.1 GCA_937889595.1 uncultured bacterium | reverse complement strand
TTGCAGCGTCGGCCAACGCCAGGCCTTCATGCTATGAAGGCCTACAGAAGAATAATGCGATCAATTAAGACGCGCTTATGGCCAACAATGACTTTTGCCGACAGGTTATATGCTTAAAAGCCACTGTCTGAATCGCAGAACAAGAATCTTACCACGGATGGCACGGATATCACTGATATGGCATGGGTTAACTCAGATCACGGCTGCCCGTCCCCATCCGTGTCATCAGTGCCTGTAATCCGTGGTTGATTTCTTTGGGTTGTAGGCCGAGCCCGCGTTAGAAAAGTCTGAACTCCTTAAGTCACGCTTTCCATCCTGGCCGCACAACACGTGTACTCGGGCGTGCGCGTCACGGGGTCATCCGCGTCATCCGGGCGGCGATGATCACGACTCTATTTCCAACTGTTTCATTTCGCTATAAGAAAAATTCGGCCCATCCCGGCATACGTATTTGTCCTTTATATAACAATGGCCGCATTTTCCTGTACCGCATTGCATATGTCGCTCAAGCGAAGCATATATATTTTCTTCCCGGAAACCCAGTTTCAATAGGTCCCGGATGGCAAATTTAATCATGATGGCCGGGCCGCATAAAAACACAAAAGACGTCTTGGGGTTTAATTTAATCTTGGGAAATAAAACACACACTACGCCGCGTTCCCCGTGCCAGGTCGGGTCTGGTTCGTCCACGGTAAGGTGGGTCTGCGTATCCTTGTTCTTTTCCCATAATTCCATTTCCTCTTTATAGAACCTGTCTTTTGGCGTGCGGCAGCCATAAATAATCTCTATCTTGCCGTACGCCTTTCTTTGCTTCAACGCATATTGGATAAGCGAACGTAAAGGCGCAATGCCGCAACCGCCGGCAACAAAAAGCAAATCCTTATGCTTCATTTTGGCCAATGGAAAGGTGTTGCCGTACGGCCCCCGGACGCCGACGATAGCTTTTATTTTAAGGGTATGCAGGGCCTTGGTTAGGGCGCCAATCCTTCTTACGGAGATTTGAAACCCTCCGTTTGGGTCAGGCAGGGACGCAAAGGTAAACGGCGCCTCCCCGTATCCCGGCAAAGAAAGCATCAAAAACTGGCCCGGTTTATACTTTAATATGGAATCAGCCTTGTCTCCAGAAAGCGACAAGGTAAAGGTCTTTGTATCAGGGCTCTCTTGAATAATGTCTTCAATGACCGCCTTTTGAGGTAAATATGAGTTTTGCATTATTCTGCTTTTGTTTGTCCAGCCACTGCTTCAATAAACTTGCGTATGCTTATATTTCCGGGACAGGTCCGGATGCATCGGGCGCAGCCCACGCAGCTTGGGGCGCCATACCGAGCTACATCGACGTTCAACTTATGCTCAAAGAATCTGCGGATATGGTCTTTGTGCAAGGGCAACGGCGCATTATCCCCCGCCATCCTGGTAAACCCAGCATAAGGACAGCCGTCGCAATACCGCAGGCGCACCCCTTTGCCGTGGCTTAATCGGTCAACAACGCGAAAACAACTGCAGGTAGGACACAAGGTTGTGCATCCCGAACAAACCACACAACGCAGAGCGATATCATCCCAGACGGATTCGGCTACTTTATTGTCCCGCATGGCCTGAGCGACTTTTTTATAGTCTATCCGTCTACACCCTTTGGCCATGTCTTTGAATAGAGCGTTGGCTTGTTTTGCATCGCGTGCCGGCGCATTCGTAAACAGTGTTTTATGGCCTTCAACAATGTGTTTGCCTTTTTTTGTGCCAACATCTACAAGAAAACCATTTTCACCCGCGACAAGTTGCAAATCAAACCCTTCTTGCGCTACGGGTCCTGCGTCGAGTTCGCAACAAAACGCCTCAGCCGAACACAGCGTATTACAGGCAAGCGCTATAAAGATTGAATGCTCCATTTTCTCTTGATAAGGGACATCGACAACCGCATCCAGGAAAAACCGGCGCATAAGGGCCAAGGCCTTGATATCACAGGGTCGCACACCGTAGAATATCCGGCGCTTTTTATCCTGGATAGGAACAAGGTCGCTTTCCCTGGCGGATTTTATCTCAAATAATGGCTCGCTCTGAGGCAACAGGAATGCCCTTGGCGAAATAACAGAATTGCCCTCATATTCCAAAAGTTCGCCGCCGTCAACCTTTGTGTCGCCAAAAATAATGTCATCCAGATGCTCTCTTTTAGGGGCGATAAATTCATCGCATTCCTTCTTTAAATTCTTAACCAGGATTTTTAGATTTTCTTTGATTATGAATAGTCGCTTCATCTTGCTTACACC
Organism: uncultured bacterium; assembly: GCA_937889595.1. Lineage (GTDB taxonomy): Bacteria > Oederibacteriota > PGYV01 > PGYV01 > Palsa-1178 > PALSA-1178. Next base: position 2,214 of record CALAOR010000017.1, on the reverse strand, counting down.
TTCTCGATCCGGGCGGCGCACGCCTTATATTCGCCGATCTTGCAAACAGGGTCAAACGCGCTATTAGTCAGGACATTCGTCGGTTCATCTGAAAAATGAAACGGCATCCAGAGAACGCCCTTCTTTATCTTGTCCGTAATCTCGGCCGGGGCCACCAGCTCGCCGCGCCGTGTCTTCACTCTGACATTTTGACGTTTACCTATGCCTCGTTCTTTGGCATCCGCAGGATTGAGCTGGACAAAGTTGCTTGGGCATTCACGCAGTAAGTCAGGCACCCTTTTCGTCATCGTGCCCGAATTGTAGTGAAATAGCATCCTGCCGGTGCTCAATATAAACGGATACTCATGATCAGGAACCTCGGCCGGTGGTTTATGGTTAAGCGGAGCAAACTTGCCGCGGCCCCTCTTAAACTTTCCTAAATGGACGATCGGTGTGCCCGGATGGTTTTTGGCCGGCACAGGCCACTGTAAGCCGTTGGCCTCTAATCTTTGAAAACTTACGCCGGTAAACATAGGCGTTAAGGCCGACATCTCGTCGCAGACCTTGCTCGGCGCGGACTCCATTTCATATCCAAGACGCTTTGAGATCTCGCAGATAATCTCGCCATCGGTCTTGCCGGCCAACGGCTCTATAGCGCGCCGCACCCTTTGAAATCTTCGCTCCGCGCAGGTAAAGGTGCCATCCTTTTCGGCATAGGAGGCGCCCGGCAGGATCACATCGGCCTTCTTCGCTGTTTCGCTTAAGAAAATCTCTTGAACTACTAAAAACTCTAAATTAGCCAAGGCGCGCTCGATCATATGCGTATCCGGATCGGTGCGCACCTGGTCCTCGCCTATTATGTAGAAACATTTCATATCGCCTTCAACGGCCTTCGTCATCATATCCGTCAGGGTAAGTCCTTTTTTTGACGGCAAGCTTACCGCCCAGGCCTTTTCAAATTTCCGGCGCACCGCAGCGTCGGTAACCGGCTGATATCCTGAATAAACGTCGGGGAGCGCGCCCATGTCGCAGGCCCCCTGCACATTATTCTGTCCGCGCATTGGATACACGCCCGAGAATTCCCTGCCGACATGGCCGGTGACCATGGCCAGATTTGCGATGGACATGACATTATCTGTTCCCACGGTATGCTCGGTTATGCCAAGCGAATACATGATGCAACTTTGCTTGCTTGTCGCGTAAAGCTTAGCCGCGCGCTTGATGAGCGCGGCCTCAACGCCGGTTATAGCCTGAACGCTTTCCGGCGTGTAATCCTTGACAATCCGCCAGAGTTCATCAAACCCTTCGGTCCTTTCCCTTATAAAATCTTGGGCATGCAGATTTTCGCTGACAATAAAATTGATCATGGCATTGATCAGGGGTATATCGGTGCCGGGGTAGTGCTGAATGTGGATATCCGCGCTTTCGGCGGAAAGTATCCGCCGGGGGTCACAGACGATGATCTTGGCGCCATTGTCTATCGCGGACCTGACGCGCCATCCAACGATGGGATGCGCCTCGGTCGGGTTTGAACCTATAATCAATATACAGTCCATCCGGGGCAATTCATCGTAGGAATTTGTGCTCGCGCCGGAACCGAAGGATTGATTCAACCCCGACACCGTGGCCGAATGGCAGGTCCTTGCGCAATGGTCCACATTATTCGTTCCTAAAGCCGCGCGCGCAAATTTCATCATCAGAAAATTTTCTTCATTTGTGCAGCGCGCCGAGGTGCAGACCGCTAATGCATCCGGGCCATATTTGGCTTTTATTTCCTTAAGCCGCCTGGCAACGTAATCAAGCGCAGTGTCCCAGGAGGCCTCTTTAAATACGCCGTTCTTTTTAATAAGCGGTTTCGTCAGCCGGTCAGGATGCTGCACGGGTTCATGGGCATGCCATCCCTTTACGCAAAGATGCCCTTTGGCAACCGAATTAGACCTTGAAGGAATCACGCCTACAATGCGGCCATCCCTGACGTCAAGATAAAATCCACAGCCCACCCCGCAGTATGGGCACGTAGTTAATACTCTTTTTATCATGTCAACTCGTTTGGGTTTCAGGTAACAAAAAAAATAATTTACAGATACATCATGATACTATATTATCCCGCTTTCATTTAATCAATAGAAAAAGATTCTTATCGGTAATGCGTCAGTTATTGGGGGGCCGCCAAAGTTGTGCCACCCAAGCAGAGATGTCTCGACTGCGCTCGACATGACACGCAGAAACGGTCAT
>CALAOR010000016.1 GCA_937889595.1 uncultured bacterium | reverse complement strand
GCTAAGTATCTTGACCAGGAGGTGGTGAAGGACGGAAATTTCATTTCGAGCCGCTACCCCGCAGATATACCGGCATTTATTAAAGCTTCATTGGATAAGCTTAAGTAGGGTGGAAGGGGTCACCCGGGAATGCGCCTATTCGGCCGGGATCATAAAAACAAAGCTTGCGCCTTTTTCGCCGGAAACGGATTCGGCCCATATGCGGCCGCCGTGTTTGTTTATTATTTCCCTTGTGATGGGCAATCCGAGGCCGATGCCGTGCGGTTTTGAAGTTGATGACTGTGTGACCTGAAAAAATCTGTCAAATATTTTTTCATGCATGCCTTCCGGAATGCCCGACCCCCCGTCCTTGATCGTAATCACATAATAGCTGCAGGTATTTAAACCCGCCGTGTTGACGTATGGGGGATATTTAATGCGGTAAAAACCGGATTCTTCTATGCCCAGGGTTATTTTGCTTTTATCAGGGGAAAATTTCAGCGAATTATTCATAAGGTTGATAATTACCTGCGACAGCCTGTATGAATCTATCATCGCGGGCCTTTCCTTATCGGTATAGTTTTTTTCCAGTTTGATTCCCTTTGCGGACGCTATGGAGGATATGTCCGCTATTGAGGAGTTGATTACGGCCGTTAAGTCTGCTTTGCCCATGTTTATGGAGAAGGTCCCTGATTCTATTTTAGACATATCGAGCAGGTCGCTGATGAGCCTTAAGAGCCTTTCGGAGTTCCTGTTGATCAGGCCGGCAAACTCCTGCTGTTCCTGGTTTAAAGGGCCCGCGACGCCTTCGCTTAAAAACCGGAGGAAGCCTTTTATGGCCGTAAGCGGGGTCCTGAGTTCGTGCGATATCATTGAAATAAAATTATTTTTCAACTTATCAAGTTCTACCAGTTTGGCATTGGTCCGCTCAAGTTCGCGCCTGCTGATGATCAGTATGTCGTTTAAAGCCGATAATTCGTCAAAACCCATGCGGAGTTCGCGTTCAAGGGCTTTGTGCTCGGAAATATCAAGGGCTATGATAATATATGCCGAGGAGGCGCCCAAACTGCCGCCTGCGGCTTCGACAGTCAAAAGGACTTGTATCATGTCGCCATATTTTGAGATCAAAACCGCTTCCGTTTCGTTTGCACTCCCTTCCAGGCCCGTTTGTTCCAACAGATTTTCAATGTCATTGGTCCCGGGGGTGAAAACACCCATGTTTTTTCCGATCAGTACGTTTTCATCATAGCCAAGGGTTTCGGCGGCTGCAGGGTTTATGAAGGTTATTTTTTTATCGGCGTCCAGGACAAAAACCATTTCGCGCATCAGGTTCATTACCCTGATGGATATAATCTCTTTGTCTGCGCCTGGAAACGGGGGTTTCATGCGGCAAACACCGGTATGGCCGATAACCGCCGTATGATCAATCTCTCACGAAAAAGTTTATTCTTGTATTCAATTATATCCATAACACATAGTTTAGCATGAAATATGACGTTATAACAGATTTTTTATGTTTGCGGTTGACAGAAATGACCGTTGACGTATAATTTATACGGCTTAAATATTTTGAAATTGGCGGCAAAAAAAAGGGAGCTAAAACATGGCGGAAAAGTCCGATGATAAAGTAATCGGGGTGGCGAGCAGCAGTTTCACCCATTCCGCCACGTCGCTTTATTATAAGTATCTGGAGGCGCGGCTTGACCCGGGTTATGTTTTAAAACCGATCCAGTTTTTTCACAGGCAGTTCTACAAGGAAACCCTGAAATTAAGGTCGTTCCTCGAAAATTCCAGGCCTTATGCCCTGATATGCATATGTGTAAAACCCGAAAAACATCTGCTGGAACTATACAGGTCAGCCGGGGTTCCGGTCGTGCTCGTCGATGAAACCGTGGAAGGCTTTATCTCGGTGTCAACTGATAATGAAGCCGGAGGTTACATGGCCGGTGAATACCTTATAAAATTAGGAAGGAAGAGGCTGGGAATGGTATCGGGAAGGCGGCGGGTAAAAGGTTCTTTTACCGCGGACCTGAGATTTGCGGGCTTTTTAAAAGCGCTTATGAAATACGACATGAAGTTCACGGAGGAAGACCTTGTGGAAGTGCCTAATTACAGTTATACCGACGGCATACAGGCGGCAAAACAATTGTTGAATTCGGACCGGAAACTGGACGCGATATTCTGTCCGGCCGGGGATATATGCGCGGCAGGCATCATAAAATTAGCCGTGGAAATGGGAGTAAAAATACCGGAACAGGTAGCACTGTTCGGGTATGACGACATAGAACTGGCAGGCCTGACAAGGCCGGCGCTTACCACAATAAAACAGCCCATGGAACAGATGATAATAAAAGCATATGAAACGGTAATATTTGACAGGGACGCAGCATTAAGTCAGGCTAGGCCGATAATATTCCAGCCTGAACTTATAAAGCGAGAGTCTGCATAACTGTGATAACACAGGCTATTTAGTATTTTTCCGCCCATCTTTATCCCTTTGTTTTATTTATAAATCATATTGTTAATAATATATATATTTGACAAAATACATGACACGGCGTATAATTAAACACAGGAATAAGGTTAATAAGCCCTTTAAAAACTTAAGGAAGGTTCAAAAACATGAGACCACGCGAAGCCAGGATTTTCGGAAGGGTATTGGAGAATGACCGCTACCTTAGTTTATTTGAATGCAGTTGCGGAAGAAGGGACTGGATAACCGAGTCTGTTGAAACCACAAAAGTATTTACCTGCAAAATATGCGGGGAAAGATATGTTCTTGTCAAAACATCGAACCTGCATTACCGTGTTAAGCAGGAAATAAAATAAAAACCCGGAAATTTCCCACCGCTATTTTCCGTCTTTACATTACCCATTTTATTTTATATACTGAACCTTGTTTAATAAAGTAAAAAATCCAAAGGAGCACGTGGCCAATATATGAAAATAGGCATTGTTTCAAATGAATTCCCGCCGAATGTTTACGGCGGCGCAGGTGTGCATGTCGAGTATTTGACGCGCGAGATGGCGGCTGTCAATAACGGCGAGAACCAGGTAAAGGTGCTTTGTTTTGGGAACCAAAAACTCGACGGCAACCTTTCGGTACACGGCATAAACGCCGAATACAACCACCCCGTAAAAGACGAAAAACACAAAAAATTCCTCGATACCGTCCTTAAGGATGTTGTCATGGCGGGAAGCATAAGCGATATAGACGTGGTGCACTGCCATACATGGTACAGCCATTTCGCGGGGCTGCTTATCAAGCAGCTGCATCAGGTGCCGCTGGTTTTGACGACCCATTCGCTGGAACCGCACCGGCCATGGAAGGCGGAACAGTTGGGTACTGCATACTTCGGCAGTTCCTGGATAGAAAAAACCGCGTACGAGAATGCCGACGGAGTCGTCGCTGTTTCGGAAGCCATGAAAAAGGACGTGCACGACCTTTATAAGGTTCCGTTTGAAAAAATCAAGGTTATCCATAACGGCATTGATTTAAAGCAGTACCAAAAAAACATGAACAAGGAAATACTTGATAAATACAAAATAGACAGGGCCGAACCGTATATATTATTTTTAGGGCGCATAACAAGACAAAAAGGCATCATCCACCTGGTAAACGCGGTTAAGTACATAAAGCCCGGCCACCAGATAGTGCTGTGCGCGGGCGCGCCCGACACCAAGGAAATAGCCGCGGAAATGGAAGGTGCTGTCGCAAAAGTCAGGGGAGAGTCAAAAAATAAAATAATATGGATACCCGAAATGGTGCCTAAAGCGGATGCGATCGCGCTTTACTCGCAGGCATCACTTTTTGTCTGCCCGTCCGTATACGAGCCGTTCGGCATAATCAACCTTGAGGCTATGGCGTGCGAAACTCCGGTTGTGGCCGCAAAAGTGGGCGGCATACCCGAGGTTGTGGTCCCGGGAGAAACGGGTCTTCTCGTGCCAATAAAGATAAAAGGCGGGAACGACTGTGAGCCGGAAACACCGGACAAATTCGCGAAGGACCTGGCCGAGGCAATAAATTCCATAAAGGATTCCCCGGAGAAATTGAAACAAATGGGGCAAAAATCCAGACAGAGGGTCGTGGATTATTTCAGCTGGACCAGCATAGCGGAAAAGACAATCGATTTCTACAGGGAACTGATAAAGAAATAATCAGACGAGGTGCGTTTTGGATCTTAACGGCAGGGAAAGGGTAATAATCGAAAAAGTCTTTCCTGAAATCGAGGAAGGAAGGTATCCCGTAAAAAAGGTGCCGGGCCAGAAGGTCCGCGTCAGGGCGCATATCATATCCGACGGACACGACGAAAAGACATGCTTCCTCCTTTACCGTCACGGCACGGATGCCGCATGGAAGGAAAAGGAACTTACCCTCCTGTATAACGACGAGTGGCTCGGTGATTTTGCCATAGAAAAGGAAGGCGTTTACCTTTACACGGTAAAAGCGTGGATAGATTATTTCAGGACATGGCAGGGCCAAATGGAAAAAAGGATCGGCGCGGGGCAGGATATAAGCGTGGATATGGCAATAGGCGCGGGATTGATAGAGGAAGCTGCGCAAAGGGCTTCTGCCACTGATAAAAAAAAGATGCAGGATTTCGCGGACAGGATAAAAGGCGGCGCAACAAAAGCGGCGTTGGCCGCGGAAATACTTGAACTCATGAAGAAATACCCGGAAAAAGAAACTGTTTCAAATTACGCAAGGGAGCTTAAGGTCCAGGTCGACAGGGAAAGGGCGGGCTTTAGCTCGTGGTATGAGGTATTCCCGCGCTCCACATCTCCGGTTGCGGGCAGCCATGGGACCTTTAAGGACTGTGAAAAACTGCTTCCTGAAATAGCGCAGATGGGTTTTGACGTTGTTTATTTTCCGCCCATACACCCGATAGGCGTCGCAAAAAGGAAAGGGAAGAACAATTCCCTGACAGCCGCGAAAGACGATCCCGGCAGCCCGTGGGCAGTAGGTTCAGGCGAGGGCGGGCATAAGTCCATATACTCGGGTCTCGGGACATTCGCGGATTTTGACAGCCTTATTAAAAAAGCTGAAAAACTCGGGCTTGAGATAGCGCTCGACATAGCGTTCCAGTGCTCAAACGACCATCCATATATAAAGGAACACCCCGAATGGTTTTCCTGGAGGCCCGACAGGACCATACAGCATGCCGAGAACCCGCCAAAAAAATACGAGGACATAGTCCCCTTTAACTTTAAAACCGATGACTGGAAAGCCCTGTGGGAAGAACTGAGGTCCATTTTTATATTCTGGGCCGAAAAAGGCGTAAGGATATTCAGGGTTGACAACCCGCACACCAAGCCTTTTGTATTCTGGGAATGGGTGATAGCAGAAGTCAAAAAGCAATATCCTGACGCGCTTTTTCTCGCCGAGGCTTTCACAAGGCCGAAGATCATGTATAAGCTTGCCAAACTCGGGTTTACCCAGTCATACTCCTACTTCACGTGGAGGAACACAAAGCAGGAACTCTCCGAATATATAAATGAAGTTGCAAATACCGAAGTATCGGAATTTTTCAGGCCCAATTTCTGGCCAAACACGCCAGACATACTCCATGAGTACCTGCAAAAAGGCGGCAGGCCGGCTTTTTTAGCGCGCCTGGTCCTGGCCGCGACACTTTCGCCGAACTACGGAATTTACGGCGGCCCGTTCCTGCTGTGCTTAAGCGAGCCTTTCCCCGGCAAGGAAGAGTACGTTGACAATGAAAAATATGAAATAAAAAAATGGGACCTTGACGCGCAGGGAAGCTTGAAACCCGAAGCTACAAGGATAAACAAGATAAGGAAAGAAAACAAAGCCCTCCATCCCGAAGGCTGCACAGCGATCTGCGGCACGGACAACGACAGCCTATTTGCCTGCGCCAGGTTTACCGAGGACCGTTCAAATATAATAATTGCAGTTGTGAACCTCGACCCGCACAGCACGCAGTCGGGGTGGGTCGATGTCCCTAATGATATTATCGGCTTGCCGTCTGAAAGCGCGTTCGTAGCGTCGGACCTTTTGACAGGGAAAGATTATTCCTGGAAAACAGGAAGGAACTACGTTAGCTTAAACCCGGATGTTTCACAGGCGCATATTTTCCGCGTTAAAAAATAGGGGACTCAGGTAAAGCTAAGCCAGTGAAAAAACATCAATGATGTAAGCAAGGTGACCCATGCAATCATTATCCGCTTTAGATGTTGTAGAGAGGGGGCTAGCCCCCTCTAAACCGGTATGGGGGAAAACAGTCGAGCTAAAAATAATATGAAACAATAACCAATGCAAATACAAGTAAGACGTTTTTTATTTGACTTACATTTTAGATATGGTATATTATGGTAAAAGGAGGCGCGAAATGTATACATGCACGGTAACTTCAAAAGGCCAGATAGTTATACCAGCGCAGATCCGTAAAAGGCTCAATATTAAATCAGGCACAAAACTATGCATGCAGGATACCGGTTTTGAGATAAACATGAGGCCTGTTACATCCGATTATCTTGACGCGGTGGCAGGTATTTTAAAAAGCAAAAAAAACCTCGCGCATGTGCTTCTTGAGGAAAGGGCCGCGGAATACGGCAGGGAAAAGAAAAAATGAGGCATGTGTTGGACTCGTACGCTATGATATCCTACCTACAGCGCGAAAAGGGTTTTGAAACAGTAAAACAGGCCTTGGAAAAAGCCGTTCAAAAAGGCGTTAAAGCGCTGATGACGATGGTCAACTGGGGTGAAGTTTACTATATTATAAAAAGGGAGGAAGGCGCGGATACAGCTGAAGCTATGGCTGAAATAATCGACACTTTGCCGGTCGAACTGCTTCCTGCCGACAGGGAGCTTACCAGGCAAGCCGCCTTCCTTAAGGCGGATAAAAAAATGTCTTATGCAGACTGCTTCGCCGCCGCCGCCGCGATTATGAACAAAGCAACGCTGATAACCGGGGATAAAGAGTTCAGGGAAGTGGAGAAAGAAGTAAAGATAGAGTGGATATAAATACAAATGTCTATTGCTGCGGGCTCGGTCATATCGCTCCGCTCATGACCCGCGCCCTTGCAATATTATAAGTGGAGCGAAGGGCATGAGAGAGTAGATAGTCGAGAGTAGATTAAGCAAGCTTGGTAGGTATTATAATAGATCGTAAGGCTGCTATCCTTCATTGGTTTCGTTCGAGAATCGAAACGAAGGTCTAAATCCCTCTGTTTTAAAGCCGGCAACGGGAGCCCTCTCGGGGTCTTCACCGCCCCTGCGCAGGAAATCCCAAGAGGGATATTTTGACGGTAGTGCAATAAAACCCGCACATTGTCCAAATAGTAATACTTTGTATTACTATTTGACATTATAGTAGTTAAATGCTATATATTGCATAAGAACTTTAAGGAGGCATATATGGCAAACAAACCGGCTTCAGGCGTTGTTATACAGAGCGTAAAGATATCCCCTGCAGTCAAGGAACTGTACAAGAATACGCTGCAAAAATACGGCCTTAAGGCGCAGTATTTCATAGAACAGGCCATCATACACGAAGCAGAATCAGTCGCTGAAGCCAGGCTTGCATCCGAGTATGTAAGGGCCCTGAAAGAATCAAAAACAGCCGTTGATTTTGCCGACGTTGCCGGAAGGTACGGGCTTAAGGATATGTTCTTTAGGGACAATAAACAATTGTCGAAAAAGGTCAAGTACACGAAGTGACCCCACTCCACCCCGTACGATTCAACAAAACCGCGCTGCTCCAGCTGGAAAATATCGCGTCAATCCTTGATAAAGACGCTGCAAAAGCTGAACGGGCTAAGATCCTGTCGGAAGCCCACAACTACCTTTGCAGACTGGTCAGGCCATATAATAAAAATTATCCTGACGGCGTAAAAACAGAGTTTCTGAGCAGGGATTTTTTTTGTTATAAAAGGGAACCTTTTGCAGGATCAGAATACGGCTTTTATTTCCTCTCCCCTGCCGACGGTTATATCTATATAGATAAGATAATCCGGTTTAATGATGGCAACGGCTTATGGGAAACCCTGCCCTTAATCCTACTTTAGACAGATTATGTAGTCGCGCCCTTTGAGGGCGCGCCTACATAATGCGGGGATACAAATAAGACAGCGACATTTCGCGCGCGTGGCATGTTCGTGAGGTTCAGCCGCTGGCAATCGTGGGATAGGCGCACCCTGAAAGGGTGCGCCTACAAAATCAATCAGAACTTGATTTAGGCGCAAACTACAGATGCGAAGGCCGTCCATTACGGTCAGGCTGGAAAAAACAGGAAAAAACACATTCCAAACGGTTGACAACCCGCCTGATTTTCGATATAATCATCCATATTTTGTTTCACCCTGCGCTGGGATATAAAACTGCTTAAATTTAAGGTAAAAATTACCGGAGGTGTATAGTGGCGTCTTATTTTGGATATCTTATGAACTGGTGGGTCATATCGCTTTTAATCGGGCTTTTTGCTTTTCCTTTGAGTTTTTATCTTTTTAGGAAATCCTATGACAAAGGATATATGTTCTCAAAGATCATCGGCCTTTTTATAGTGGGGTACCTTTCATGGCTCATCGGTTTCATCAATTTCTCCACGATATCCATCATTGCCGTCATCCTGCTGATGCTGGCCGGGTCGGCCTGGGTTTTCATACAGAACAAAAAGGAAATACTTGATTTTATGGGCGAAAAATTCGCTTTAATACTGATCACGGAACTTTTTTACCTCTTCATATTCCTGTTCTACGCTTTCACCAAGATGTACCATCCCGACATACTCGGGCAGGAAAAGTTCATGGATTTTGCCTTCATGAACGCGGTAGGCAAGTCCGACCAGATGCCGCCTTTTGACCCGTGGATGGCCGGAAAGAACATGACAATAAGTTATTATTATTTCGGATATGTGATGATGGGCATAATCCTCAAGCTAACCGCCATACCAAACGGCATGGCTTACAATGTGGCGCTGACCTACCTTTATGCCATATCCGCAATAGGCGCGCTCGGGCTCATGTATAACCTGACAAAGAACTATGTGATGGGGTTTGTCGCTTTCATGTTCCTTCTCGTGCTGGGCAATCTCGACGGTGTGAGGCAGTTATTCCACAACAAGGGCGCGTTTTTTGACAACTTTAACTGGTGGAACTCCACCCGTATCATGGATTATGAAAATTACGACTACACCATAACCGAGTTCCCGTTCTTTTCCTTTTTGCTGGGGGACATGCATCCGCACCAGATGGCCATACCTTTTGTGCTGCTCGCTTTAAACACAGCGCTCACGTATATCAAGCATGAAGCCAAACATCTTTTTGAAGTAACGGTCGAGAAACTTTCCTTCCTTATATTTACGGGCCTGGTCCTCGGCGGATTGTGGTTCTTAAACTCGTGGGATTTCCCGACATACTTTTTTGTGACGGCGCTGTGCGTGCTTTCCTACAAGTACGGCCGCGAAGAAAAACTGGAAACGCACTATAAGGACATGGGAATAGCGCTCGGTATTATTTTCGGCGTGGCCATAATAGCGTACCTGCCTTTTACGCTGGGATTCAAAAGCCAGGTTAGGGGAATAGGCCTTGTCACGGTAAACACCAAAGTATCGGATTATTTCATCATATTCGGGGTCATGCTTTTCCCGGTTATCGTATTTCTGGCGACAAGGATATTGAACTGGATATACGCCATAAAACTGCAGGGAACCGGTTCAAAGGCGAAAAAGCGCGAGCTTTACTGCCCGCGCTGCTCGTCCGTATTCCGTGAAGACAAGATCATATGCGGCCAGTGCGGTTACATGATATCCGGGGACGAGCTTTATCTGGGCGGCATGGAAATATCCGTCAAGAAATCAAATGAAACGGCAATGTCTTTCTTTAAGACGCTGATAGATCCGGCCGGGCATAAGGATAACAAGGTATATCTGTACTCTATCATCACCGCGGTGCTGGCGGTCATTATTACGGTTTACAAAACAATAATTGACAAGCCGGGGCTTGGCTTTACGGGCCTGACGTCAGGGCTGCTTTTCCTTGGGCTCGGGGTTGTCCTGCTTTTGGCATTCACAAAAACGGAAATGAAGGAGAACCAGTTCGTGCTCATTCTCATATTCACCGCGCTGTTCGCGACATGGGGCACGGAAATATTCAGGGTAGTGGACGGGTTCAATGAAAATGTAAAGCTCCGCAGGATGAACACGGTATTTAAGTTCTATTACCAGGCATGGATAATGCTTTCTATCGCTGGCGCTTACGCGTTTTTCTGGGTGAGCCACTTTTATATGAAGTTCAAACCCATGGCTGTGAAAGCCGTGTGGTTTTCCGTGTTCTGGATAATGGTCCTCGGCGGATTTTTGTACACCCTCGGCGGGACTGTTGTCAGGACAAACGGGTTTAAAAATTACGTGACCCTGGACGGCGGCGATTTTTTCAAGGGATTCTCATATGACGGCAGGATGTCCGCTTACGGGGACTATCAGGCCATGGACTGGATAAGGAAAAATATCAAAGGCTCTCCGGTTATCCTCGAGGCCTGCGGCGGTTCATACACCGAGTATGCCAGGATAGCATCGTTCACCGGGCTGCCCACGGTCATAGGATGGCCGTGGCATGAAACCCAGTGGAGGGGTTCGGGCGATGAGGCGTCCAGGAGGGAAGCCGACGTGCGCGAGATCTATGAGACGCTTGACGTGAACAGGGCAACGGAACTCCTGAAAAAATATAATGTCAAATACGTTTACATGGGCGCGCTTGAAAAGGACAAATACGCGAAAAGCCCGGACGGCCTGCTGAAATTCAACCAGATGGCGGACATTATTTACGCGAATAAAGTGGATACTGTAATATATAAAATCAGGGATTAAACAGGAGGAATAAATGGCTGATACCTTAAAATGCCCGAAATGCGGCGAGGAAAATCCGAAAACCAACAGGTTCTGCGACAGCTGCGGGTCAAAGCTCAACATACCCGCCGTTGCTGCGCCTGCGAGGGAAGATGCGGCAAAGCCGGGCGACAAAAAGAAGTTTAAAACTTTAACTGCAAAGGAAGAAAAAGAAATAAGGCCGTCCAAGTTCATTGCGTTCTCAGACGGCACGACATCCGCGGATCTGGCGCCGTCTACAGGTGGCATTGTAATTAACTGGGAGATAATCGCCTGGCTGGTTATAATCATCGGCGCTTTCGCGATCAGGTTCATAGACCTGGGCATCAAACCGCTGCACCACGACGAATCCATGCACGCGTTTTACGGTTGGAAGCTTTTTAAGGGCGAAGGATATTCATATAACCCCATGATGCACGGGCCGTTCCACTATCACGCGAACGCCCTGATCTATTTTTTATTCGGCACTTCTGATTATACCGCCAGGGTCGCGCCGGCTATTTTTGGGATGCTCGGCATATTGCTGATGTGGAACTTCAGGCCTTACATGGGCAAGACAGGGGCTTTGATAGCTGCGTTCATGATGGCCATATCCCCCACATGGGCATACCAGGCCAGGTTCATTCGCGAGGATATTTTCATGGCTGTCGACACTATAATGATCTTTATAGGTTTGATGCGGTACTTTGATACCCGAAAATTAAACTGGCTGTACCTTGCGGCAGTGGGCCTTGCTTTTGCGTGGGCCACCAAGGAAGCGAATTATATAACCATGTTCATATTCGGGACCTTTCTTTTCTTCAGGTGGATATGGGAATACTCCCTGCGCATCGTACCGGAAAGATTTGAAAAAGAAGGCCTTGTTTTTAAAACCGTGGAGTACTGGCTGGGAGAAGGCAAATGGGATTTTTTTAAGGCCCTCGGGCTTTTTGCCCTGGTTCACGGATTATTATACTTTAATAAGAACGGCCCGTTTTGGCCCAACTTCTGGAGCAACTTAAAGGGCATACCCGACGGTTATGTCGGCGGGCTCGTATACTGGTGGGGTCAGCACGGGGTGGCGCGCGGCAGCCAGCCGTGGAACTTCTATATACTTATGCTTCCTTTTTATGAAATGTTGTCGGTGTTTTTCATGCTTATCGCTTCGGTATATTATCTTGTCGTGGCGCAGAAAAGGACTTTCTTCAATGTGTTTTGCATATACTGGTGGATAATGTCGGTCCTGGTATATTCATGGGCTGGGGAAAAAATGCCGTGGCTTGCCATACATCCGCTGCTGCCCATGCTCATTTTAGGCGCACAGATGGCGACCGACGTATTTCAAAGGCTGGATTGGGGCTGGAAGAGGTCGGCTGGCATTACGGTTTTTATACTGCTCGCCATGCTGTCCCTGCACGGCACCATTTATGTGTGTTTTAACGGGGCCGGGGCTTCGCCAAAAGAATCACTTATTTATGTGCAAACCTCCACTGATGTGACATTGGTCTCTAAGAAAATAATGAAGCTTTCCAAAAATATGAAAAATATGCTCTGGGATTCGCAGGCTTTCAGGGCTTTTGACGAACATAACATGGAGATCGTCTGCGAAGACTACTGCACATGGCCGTTTGCGTGGTATTTAAGGGATTACACAAAGATAGCTTATGACCCGAAAAATATTCCCGAGAACGAGATGGGCAAGCCGGTTATTTTATCCGGCATCGAGGAAGCTAACGCGGGCCATGACCAGCGCGTGAAGGACCTGCTCACGTCCGAAACAAAAGTGGTTAATGGGAAAACGGTCCCGAAGAAAACCGAAGAAATATACATTCCCTACCGTTATAAGTTAAGGGAATGGTGGGCGCCGGACGAACCCAAATGGTGGAAGGCGCCGCTTTTCGGGCAGCAGAACAATCCGGGCAAACTGGAAATGCTGTGGAACCGCTACATGTACAGGGAAGTGTGGAGCGACCTGGGTTCCTATGATTTTATAGTTTATATAAGGAAGGACCTGGAAAAATTCTGGGCGGGAGGCGTGGAATGATCGATATTAACCTGATGTCAAAACAGGAAAAGATCATAATATCGGTTTTGCTGGGTTGCACACTGGTACTGCTGCTCATTATGTTCAATCCTGATAATACCAAGAATGAAAGGAAGGCGTCGGTTGAGCCGCAGAATATCCTTACCGCAGGCGGCGCGCCGGGGTCCGACAAGGGGTTCTTTTCCTCCCCCAAGGATATTGCCGTGGACAAGGAAGGCAATGTTTACGTGGCCGATTCAAAAAATAACAGGATACAGAAATTTAACAACACCGGTGTTTTCATCCTCTCCTGGGGCAAGGAAGGCAATGCGCCGGGTGATTTTAAGGAGCCGTGCGGTATTGACATAGGGCCCGACGGTAACATATACGTGGCTGACACATGGAACGGCAGGGTGGAAGTATTTACGAACACGGGAAGTTTCGTGCAGGCCATGGGCCAGGAACAGGGCCTCTGGGGGCCGCGTGATGTGGGAGTGGATAAAGACGGAAATGTTTATATCCCTGACACAGGTAACAGCGTTATCCATAAACTCGATAAGGCCGGAAGATTGATGATGACATTCGGCAAAAAAGGCGGAGGCAAGGGCCAGGGTGAATATGCCGAGCCTTTCAGCATAAAGCAGGGGCCGGACGGCAATATGTACGTGGCTGACAGGAAAAATTTCAGGATACAGGTGGTTACAACGGCGGGAAAATACGTGCGCGAATTCAAGGTTCCAGGCTGGTCCCTGGACCAGGTCGCGGGCGGATGCCTTATGGAGCCTTATCTGAGCATAGACGCACTCAACAAAAAGCTCCTAGTTACCGATTCGACGAATCATCAGGTGCTTTCCTATAATCTTGGCGGCGGCGCGCCGAAAAAGATAGCGGTTGACAAAAATGGCGCCAAGTTTTCATGCCCGGTCGGTATAGCGGTTTTTAAGGACGGACAGGTCCTTGTGACGGATAATTCAGCGGGAAAAATAGTCACAGTCATGGAGTAGCTTTAAGACAATAAAAAAACGCTTCATGCAAAACAATACAGTGCCGCATGTGCGGTATATTTTAAGGAGGGTCTGTAATGGCAAAGAAAAAAGCGGCAAAGAGGTCAAAAGTAAAATCCAGGAACAAAAGGAAGAAAAAGGGCGGCAACAGTTTTGCGGTTCTCATAATCGCTGTGGTTATAATAGCGCTTGTGATCCTGATCTCAAAGCTCAATGGCGGGCCGGCCGTCAAATACATAAAGGCCGACAAGCTCTCGGAATGGGGCGATACAGGCGACAAGAAAGGGCAGCTTAATTCCCCGAGGGGGGTGGCTGTTTCCCCGGATGACCAGTTTGTATATGTATCTATCCTGAACAATGCCGCTGTTTATAAGTTCAAGCAGGACGGTACGTTCGTATCGGGCGCGTCGGGAAAAGGCAGCAAGCCGGGACAGTTTAATGAGCCGTCCGGAATTTCCGTCGATAAAGACGGTAATTTATATGTGGCGGACGCTTGGAACGGAAGGATACAGAAGTTCGACAGCAAAGGCAAATTTTTGCTTGAAATAGGCGGCGTAAAGGGCGGATTCTACAGCCCGAGAAACGTATCAGTCAGCAAATTTGGAGTTTTATATGTGGCTGACACGGGTACAAGCAGGATACACAGATTTGATACTGAAGGGACCAGGATGGGCAATCCTGCAGGAGGCGCGGGTAAATCACCCGGCAAATTCGGCGAAGTATTCGGGCTTGCTTTTGATTCCAAAGGCAGGGTTTATGCGGCTGATGCCGGCAACAGGAGAATACAGGAGTTTTCTTCGGATTTAACCCCGATTTCACAGATAAAGGTAAAAGCCTGGGATACCAATTTTCCTCTTTGGCCCATGCTTGCCATGGATTCAAAGGACAGGTTGTATGCGGTATCCTCGGGCACGCAGGAAATTGTGGTTTTTGACACGACCGGTAAAAGGATAAAACAGCTGGGAATAATCAAGAACGACATGAAGGACAAGCCGTTGTTCGCGAACCCGCTGGGTATCGCCGTAGATTCACAGGACAATCTTTATGTCACCGAGATTACAAGGAACAAAGTGCTGAAGATAAAGCCTCTTTTTGAGCAGTAAAAGCGGCTTTTGACAACGCCGGTTGAAATGGAACATAAAGACCATCTTATAAAGGATTCAATGATCCTGTTCATTGCTTCTTCGGTGGTGAACCTGGTAAATTTTATATTTCATAGTTACGCGAGCAGGCTGCTGGGCCCCGAACAATACGGGGTGCTGGTAACCCTGCTCGCGTTAATTATTATAGTGGGGATGCCGGCCATGGCGCTTCAGATGACGCTGGTCAAGAAGACGGCAATTTTCAAGGCTCATAATGAATTCGGGAGCATTGAAAAGCTTTTTAAAAAAACATTGCTGTGGTTTACCATTTTGGGAGCCGTGTATTTCTCCGTATTTGCTGCGGCAGGCTCGGGATTGGGCGGTATAAAAGAATTTTTTCACATTGATGATGCCGGGCTTTTCTTTATCCTCGGCGGTATTTCCTTTATCGCCATTTTAGCGACGGTGGTCAGGGGCATATTGCAGGGGCTGCAGAATTTCATCGGTTTTGGCGGGACGCTTATTGTGGATGCCGCAGTAAGGCTGATCGCACTTTACATATTTGTCAGCGTCCTGTCATGGGGCACCAAGGGCGCTCTTGCAACTACGTTTGCGGGTACGACTTTTGCCTTCATAACCGGGTTTATCCTTCTTAAGCAAATCTTCAGTTACAAGGAAAGCGGCGGGGAGGTAATAAGGAAAATGGATCTTTTTACTTTTGCCATGCCTGTTTTTTTATCCATGTTCGGTCTTGCCCTGCTGAGCTATATTGATGTGTTCATGGTAAAGCATTTTTTCAGCAGTTATGACGCCGGATTGTACTCGGCCACGTCCATGGTGGGAAAAGCTTTCCTATATTTTCCGTCCGCGATAGCCATGACGCTTTTTCCAAAGGCGGCGGAAAGCCACGAATTAAACAGGGATACAATTTCGCTTTTGGGGAAAAGCCTGGCGCTTACGGCCGCAATCTGCATGCTGGGAATTGTATTCTGCTTTTTCTTCCCGAAAGTCATCATAGGGATAATGTTCGGGGCAAAGTATTATGCCATAGAAGGCGTTATCAGGATATTCGGGGTCGCTATACTACCGCTGGTCCTTTTTAACATACTGCTGAACTACTGCCTCGCCATACACAAATACGGGTTTATTTATATAATGTACGCCGGCATTATCATCTATGCGACGGCTTTATGGTTTTTCCATGGGACTTTTTTCCAGGTCATAGGGATGCTTTTTGCGGTGAATATGTCCATACTTGCCTTCAGTTTCGTGTCGCTATATTTTGAAAAAAAGGTGAAAAAAATTGAAATTTGAAAAACTTTCCATACTGATGCCCATGTACAATGAAGAGACGGCTGCGGCGGCAAATATCCTTGAAACAGACGGGTATTTCAGGAACCTCGGCATAACGTACGAGATAATTGTCATGGATGACGGATCAAAGGACCTGACTTATAATAAGGCATTAACGGCGACCAATGACCATATTAAAGTTTTTAAGCTGACAAAGAATGAAGGCAAGGGCGAAGCCCTGCGCACCGCGTTTAATTTTTGCGGCGGCGACCTGGTAATGTTCCTGGACGGCGACCTTGACATACACCCGAAACAGTTTGAAGCGCTGTTTGATGTCATGAAAAACGACTCCAGTGACGTGGTCATAGGCTCAAAAAGGCACCCGAAATCAGTGCTGAATTATCCCTTAAGCAGGAAGTTCCTGTCGGCAAGCTATTTTTTTATAGTAAAACTGCTCTTTGGCCTGCCGCTGCGCGACACCCAGACAGGCATAAAACTTTTCAGGGCAGAAGTGCTGAAAAAAGTATTTCACAAGGTGCTGATTAAAAGGTACGCTTTTGACCTGGAACTTTTGATACTTGCGCATTACAATAAGTTTAAGATATCAGAGGCGCCGGTTGTCGTGGATTATAAAGGCAAGTACGGGCACATAACGCTCAAACTTATTTTTAACATGCTGTGGGATACAATGGCGATATTTTACAGGCTTAGGATACTGCATTATTACGATAAGGTTTGATTACAATTCGGAGTTCGGAATTCGGAGTGGAATGAAGTTGAAGTTAAAGAATTGAAAACAGGAGTTTTAACGCATGAAAACAGTCAGCATCATAATACCGGTTAAAGAGGTTAACGACTATATAAGAGAGTCTCTTCCTTATATTAACAAGCTTGACTATGACCTTAAAAAAGTTGAAGTAATAGTCCTGCCTGACAAGGCGGATAAGATAACGGGAAAATTCAAGTTCAAACTCAGGATAATCCCCACCGGCCATATCTTTCCCGGGGAAAAGCGCGACATAGGGATCAAAGCCTCAAAAGGCGAAATAACAGCTTTCATAGACGATGATGTCTACCCGGAAAAGCAATGGCTTAAAAAAGCCGTTGAGATCTTTGAGAATGATAAAAACACGGGCGCTGTGGGCGGGCCGGCGGCAACTCCCCCAAATGATTCGTTCTTAAAGCAGGTGTCAGGGCTTATATATTCTTCATTCATGGGCGGCGGGGGATACCGTTACCGATATATGGCCGGGCCCCGCAGGTTTGTCGATGACTACCCGTCATGCAACCTGATAATAAGAAGGGATGTGCTGGAAAAGATAGGCGGATTCAATACCGAGTTCTGGCCGGGTGAGGATACGGTGATATGCCTGAAGATTGTAAAAGACCTAAAATTGAGGATCGTATATGACCCGGAAGTGTTTGTATACCATCACAGGCGTGATTTCCTTTGGGGCCACATAAATCAGGTCGTAAATTACGCGGCACACAGGGGATATTTTGTAAAAAGGTTTCCGGAAACATCCCTGCGGCCGGGGTATTTCGTGCCGACATTTTTTGACATCTACCTGTTCAGCTTTATTTACCCGGATTTTTTCAACGCAAAACTGATCAATATCTGGTTTTTACCGATGGCATTATACTTGATATTAATAAGCCTGGATGGTATAAAGACTAAAAGCTTTAAGCTTGGGCTTATGACCATGCTGGGTATATTTGTGACGCACGTATTTTACGGGGCTTATTTTGTGAAAGGCCTTTTTTCAGGAAAGCTGAAAGAAGAAGACAATTAAATTGAAAAATGGCCAAAGGAGTTAATTGATGAAAGTAATGATATCTTACCCGCCTTTGGCGGGCGAAGGCACGCCCACGCTCGGGCAGAACAGGCAGTTCCAATGGTTCCATAACCCTTCATTCATATATCCCATGGTGCCCGCTTCAGCGGCCACGCTCATGAAGGAAAAGGGATATGATTCCATCTATAATGATTCCATAGCCGAAGGCCTGACGTGGGAGCAGTATGAAAAATTCTTAATATCGGAAAAACCGGATGTCATAGCGTATGAAACAAAGACGCCGGTAGTCAAACTGCACTGGGCAATCGTGGAAAAAGTAAAGAAGATACTGCCCGAAACCAAGCTGATACTCATGGGCGACCATGTAACAGCCATGCCCGAAGAAACCATGCTGAACTCAAAGGTTGACTTTGTAATTACCGGCGGGGATTTTGATTTTCTAATTTTAAACGTCGTCCGGCATATGGAAGGGAAAGAAGCCCTGGAACCGGGCATATGGTACAGGGAAAACAATGATATTAAGAATACGGGTAAATTCAAGCTTGAACATGATTTAAATACGCTGCCTTTTATAGACAGGGACCTGACCAAATGGAAACAGTACGGGGAGAAGTTCTTTAAAAAATCCCCGTATACATATACGATGGTGGGCCGCGACTGCCCGTGGGCCAAGTGCACGTTCTGCTCGTGGACGACATTATTTCCCACATTCAGGACCAGGACCCCGGAGTCATTATTAGGCGAGATGGACATGCTGGTCAAAAAGTACGGGATCAGGGAGATATTTGACGATACCGGGACCTTCCCCAGAGGCGAATGGCTGAAAAAGTTCTGTGACGGCATGATACAACGCGACTATAAAATGTCTTTAATGGGTAATTTCAGGTTTGATTACATAAACTCAACGACCGCTTCCATGATGAAAAAAGCGGGTTTCAGGCTTCTAAAGTTCGGTTTGGAGTCGGCAAATCAGGCTACACTGGACAGGCTGTGCAAGGGGACGACAATAGATATAATTGAAAAAGGCTGTAAAATAGCAAAGGATGCCGGCATAGGCGTGCACCTGACGATAATGGTAGGTTACCCGTGGGAAACAAAAGCCGACGCTATGAGGACTTATGAAATGGCGAGAAAATTGCTTGATAAAGGTTTGGCCGACATGCTGCAGGCCACTGTTGTAATAGCCTATCCGGGGACCCCGTTATATACCCAGGCAGTTGAGAATGACTGGCTGAGATTTAAACCCGGAGAATGGGAAAAGTTCGACATGACCAGGCCGGTATTTAAGTTCCCGGACATGGAACCCGCTGATGTCATGAAGATATGCAACGACATATACGGCGCGTTCATGACGCCGAAGTTTTTGATGAGGCAGATAACGGAAATAAGAGATTGGGACGATTTTATGTTCCTGTTCAAGGCAGGCCAGGCTGTTATGGGGCATTTGCTGGATTTTAAGAGGGATAAGTAGAGCGGCTGCTTGCTGCCGCTCATCGTTGTTTAAACCCGGCGGTACAATCCTGCGTCAGAGAGGCAGCAAGCAGCCTCTCTACTCTTTACTCTCAATTCTTACTCTTAATACTTTTTTATCCCCAGCTTCACCTGTATGGTCTCCATCGCGTAAATCACCGGCACTATAAACGAAAAATACGGGTGCAGGAACCACGCGGGATCCGGTTTTTTGATGAAGTTTTTAATTGCGTCGTACAGCGGTCTTACTACTGTCACCATGGACAAAATCACCAATATAAACCCAAGCTGATTGCTTTGCCAGTTATACTTCCTTTCGTTTGCGTGTTTATAAAAAAGCATGATGTTCCGGTAGCACTTTTTTGTGAATTCTTTTACGGACGATACATGATTGTGTCCGGCTGAGTTCTTCAGGAAGATATATTTATGAAACCCTTTGTTTATTATCTGCATGTTGCCTTCAATGTGGAAGAAATACGGGTCCGTGTCGCAGTATTTTAAGTACTCCCTGCGGATTAAAAAACCCTGGCTGCCGAGGGTTGGAACCTTATCAGGGGAGAATTCCACCAGGAAATAATCGCCCATGTCCTGCGCTTTGCCGTATATTTCCCAGTTTTCTTCCGTGGCCATGAACTTATCCCTTTTGCCGAGGTAAAAAGCTATGGGGTCATTGATGCCGAAAAGGGCGCAGTACCTGTTGGCCGCTGGGTCTGAGCGCCTGTAATTAAACCAGCAGGACTCCACCGCGACCGTTTCCGGGTGTTTCTTCAGCTTCTCAACGGCGGAACTTAACCAGTTCTTGTCCGGAAAATAATTGTCAATATCCATGAATAAAATAAGCTCGGACGAGCTGTTCGCGATGCCGATCGCCTTGCCGCGTTCTATGTGGCGGGCGCCGTTTTCCAGGATATTACAGCCGGCTTCCCGCGCTATTTTGACCGTGGCGTCATTTGAGTTGTCGTCAACTATGTAGATGTTTATTTTTCCGGCTTTGTAATCCTGTTCTTTCAATGAATTAAGGCAGTTATTTATGTGCTTTTCACCGTTGTAGACCGGGATAATAACGTCTATGTTCATTTTTTCTCCTTATAATATGGGTAAATTTGAACCATATTAGCAGAATAACAGGCTAAATTCAACAGGAAATACAAATCAAAAAACGTATTATTTCATTGACAATTATTTGCATATTTATTATACTTGTAAATCGCTTTTTTAAAAATAAGCAAAGGAATACTTCTGTTTATTGAACAATCAGCGGATTGTTTTTTTTGGATATTTTATTTATGATTATTTATCTACCGGATACAGGTGCCGAGATAGCTCAGTCGGTAGAGCGACAGACTGAAAATCTGTGCGTCGGCGGTTCAAATCCGTCTCTCGGCACCATTTTTTTATGGAGTAAAAACATATAAAAATGTAGAGAGGGGGCTTGCCCCCTCTCACAGTGGCTTTCTGTTGTAATGTTCTTTAAAAAACATAGCATATAATGCGAGATAACGAAACCAGGCTGATGTAGCTCAGTTGGTAGAGCAACTGATTCGTAATCAGTAGGTCACCGGTTCGACTCCGGTCATCAGCTCCAGATTTTTCGTTTCACGAAAAATAGAACAGGTTGAGCAGGTTGATTGTTTTTGAACTATTAAACTTAATTTTTATCAGGAGGTTTCACCGTGGCAGTAGTGATCAGGTTAAAAAGAATGGGCAAGGAAAACGCGGCTTTTTACAGGATAGTCGTGGCTGACGAGAGGCGTTCCGCCAAGGGCGGTATGTATATCGAGGAACTTGGGCATTATAATCCGGTTAAGAATCCCGCGATAGTAAAGCTCGACAACGAGAGGGCCGCGTACTGGGTCTCAAAAGGCGCCAAGGTTTCACCGACCATGAGCTCGATACTCAAGAAAAACGGCGTGGTAATGCCCGTAAAGGCCAGGAAAGTAAAAAAAGAAAAGAAAGAAAAGAAAGCCAAAAAGGCAGCCAAGTAAACCATGAAAGAACTGCTGAATTATGTCGCGGGGCTTATCGTGAACGAAAAGGACAAAGTCGCGGTAAGGGAACAAGACGACGGCATGATGAAAAAGTATGTCATACAGGTATCAAAAAATGACACGAAAAACATCATTGGCAGGGAAGGAAAGACGATCAAGGCCATAAGGAGCCTGATTTCCATGGCTTCGATAAATAAAGGCATCAAGAAAAAGATACCGGTCGAGATCGTCGAAGAAGAATAAATGGAAATAGGGATACTTACGATCTTTCCGGAAGTTTTTGAAACGGCGCTTGATTTTTCCATGATAAAGATAGCCAGGGAAAAGAACGCGGTAAGCTTTAACGTGGTTAACATCAGGGATTTTGCGGTCGACAAGCACAAAAAAACTGATGACGTGCCGTTCGGCGGGCTCGAAGGCATGGTTATGAGCATAGAACCCGTGTATAAGGCGATAGAAAGTGTGAAAGGCAAGCTTGGAAGTGAAGGAAAGAAGATCAGGATCGTTCTTTTAAGCGCGTCGGGCAGGAAGCTGACGCAGAAAAAGCTTGAAGAGTACTCAAAGCTTGACGGCTTGGTTCTCATATGCGGCAGGTATGAAGGCGTGGACGAGCGCGTTCTGGAGTTCATAGACGAGGAAATATGCATAGGGGACTATATCTTAAGCGGCGGGGAATTCGCGGCTTGTGTGATCATTGAGGGCGTGATAAGGCTGCTGCCCGGAGTGCTCGGGAACGCGGATTCCGCCATAAACGAGTCTTTTGTAAACGGAATACTTGACTACCCGCACTACACCAGGCCCAGGGAATTCATGGGGCTCAAGGTGCCCGAGGTGCTGACGTCGGGGAACCATAAGGAAATAGAAAAGTGGCGCAGGAAACAGGCTCTGGCCAGGACTTATAAGAACCGGCCTGAACTGCTTGAAAATATAAAGTTAACAAAGGAAGATAAAAAAAATCTGGAAGACTTAAAGGATGAAAGGAGCTCTTAAAATGGCAAACATCCGGGAAATTGTAGAAAAAACATACAAGAAAAAAGGCAGGGACGCAAACAAGCTCGCGGTAGGTTCGACGATCAAGGTTAACACCAGGATCCTGGAAGGCGGCAAGGAGAGGATACAGGCTTTTGAAGGTATTCTGATCGCGAAAAAAGGCATAAACCTTGATTCGATGATAACCGTAAGGAAGATCTCGGCCGGCGGGATCGGAGTGGAGAGGACATTCCCCATGCACTCGCCCATGATAGAGTCGATCACCGTTGTAAAACAGGGTGATTCCACGAAGTCAAAACTTTATTCGCTGCGCGATACTTCGGGAAGAAAAGCCAAGAAAGAAGCGAAAAAGTTCGCTTCAGACACTTTGTCCGTGGATTCCGTGGAGATAAACAAGGAAGCAACCGAGATAGAGGCGGAAAAGGCAAAATCCAAAGACGAAAGAAAAGCCGAACACGCGGCCCAGAAAGCGGCGGACAAAAAAGCAGGCAAGAAAAAGTAATATTATCCGGAAGGATAATAACTGTGATAACAAAGCCCGGGAGAAATCCCGGGTTTTTTTTGGTACGCCCAGCATGGCGCTATCGCTAAGGGATGAAAGTTCCCTACGAGCCCGGCAAGGGGAATCGTTAGCCGACGTGGCAAGGGTGTCCGCCGTGAGGCGGAATCTGAAGGAAGCCATAGGCAAACTGCTGGCCTGACGACCAGAAACCACATGTGAGGCAGACGTATCGGATAAGAGGGCCAACACACTCAAAGTCCAGTTCTTGCACAGAAGATACGGAAGTAAATGTGGCAGGTATAAGCATGAAAGTGAAGCGTGATATCTGGGGAGGCCTTGCTGGTTTCCTGAGAAGGTAAAACCGTAGTGATACGGAATACGAACCGCAAGGAGTCAGCCGAGGTCATAGTAGCTCAAAGACATGGGCGAAGGACCGAACCAATCGCTAAGGTCAGTCTTTATGTCGTACAAATGGTGGAGGAGCAGCAAGAGCGGCTGAAACGCCGTCGCTTAAACGTACGAAGTTGACGGAGTCAACAGGATGCGGTAGTTGAGTGCACCAAACCAAACGGGGTAAAGCGGATAGTAACCTAAAGAACGCAGTGAGGCCAGTATTGTGTCGAGCAAGTCAATACGTAGGCAAGAACTGTAGAGCAGATTCGCAAGCGAAAGGAACCGCCCTGTGCGGAACCGCATGCAGGGTGGTGTGAGAGGACGGCGGGCTAACGCCCGCCTCCTACTCGATTGGCTGTTAGCTTTGAGGAGCTTGGCTTCGCATAAGCGCCCGTAAGATTTTGAAAAGCACAAAATCAACGGGCGCTAAAGCGACGAAAAGCTTACAGCCACAAATACCCGCTCAAGTCCCGTAAGCTACTGCGTCGGGACAAGCGGTATAACTTAACATGCTCTGTTTTAGGTATTTGTCATAAGATCAAAGGCGCGAGAGAGTAGAAAGTAGAGAGTAGAAGGGTGCGGGTTGCTCTTATTATAGTACTCCCGGACAAGACCTGTCATAAGGATTTTTCCGCCAGCACTATTTAGAGACTGACCGAAAAGCCTTTATGATAAATCGTGTCCGGTACGAACTTTAATTTTTCTATGGATTTTGCGCTTATATTATATAGGGGAATCGCGCAAAGGCCATAGAAAAATTAAAGTTCGTACCGGACACGAAAGGAAACGCGTCATATTAATGAGGGTTTTCAGCCAGCGCCATTTATGCTATTATGTAAACCAAGTTGAAACATGTTCCGTCTAATGTTCAAATACTATTTTACAGGAGGCAGGGCAATGAAAAAAAATTTTATTCTCGCTGCGGCAGTACTTATGGTTTTTCTTTTATCTTCATGCGTTTATTATGTGGACCGTCCTGATGTCTATACCAATCAGGCGCCCCCGGAGAGTTACTTTTACAGCTATTCCCCCGGAAATGCCATGGCTTATTCCTACCAGGCCGGCGCAACGCCGGTTAATTTCCTTATACTGAAGGTTTACGATAACAGGTATGTTTTCTATGACAATAATAATACCGAGATTGCCAACTGGATATTCCAGCCTAATGGGACCGTTATAAAACGCGGCAGGGTAATAGACGGCCTGGTTACGGTGTTTTACGGGCCCGGCCGGCCCGCGGCGGAGATCATGTATAAAAACAATGAACGCGACGGTTTCAGCAGGTTTTATTACGCAAATGGAAAACCCATGGAATTGGGCGATTATTCCAAAGGCGTAAAATCCGGGGACTGGAAGAAGTTTAATGAAGAGGGAGCGCTTAACGAGGAATTTGCTTTTAATAACGGAAAGATAAACTACAAATTAAAGCCAAAAAATCCGGCAAATAAGGGGATAAACCAGGACTTTGATTACCTGGAAAGGGAATATAAATTTAAAAAGGAAGTAAAGCAGGATTTTAACAAAAAAGACGTATATCCTGAAAATTACACAAGGGTATTCGGCGGCAACCCGTATGAAAATAGCGGCGGCAACAGCAATAACAAATGGAATCAAAACAACCGGAATAACGGGTATGGGAACAGCCAAAACCAGGGTTATGGGAAAGAAGATGATCAAAGTGGAAACGCGTACAAACGGGAAAATGCGGAAAAAAACCGGAATAGGGGAAATAACGAACAAAGGAATGGAAATGAAATAGCTGAACCAACTCCAATCCCGCAGGATGCACGCGGGTACAATTCTCCAGGAAGGCCCGGACTTGAAAAAAATAACGGGCGGGATAACGCAATGCACAACGGTGTTAAGCCCCAGGATAACGCAATGAACAACGGTGTTAAGACCCAGGATAACGCAATGAACAACGGTGTTAAGCCCCAGGATAACGCAATGAACAACAGTGTTAAGCCCCAGGATAACGCAATAAACAACAATGCTAAGTCTCAGGATAACGCAATGAACAACGGTGTTAAACCTCAAGACGCAATGAATAAAGGTTTTAAACGTCAAGATAACACAATAAACAGCGGGTTTAATCCTCAAGTGAACGGGTCTGACAGACAATCAAGCGGACGTGGAACGGATAATGACGTGAATACCCTGAAGACGCAACCGCAACCTGCGATAATCCTGACAATTGCGCCAACTGTTGAACAGGCTACGGTCCCGACGGTTGTCCCAACAGCCATCCCGGCCGTTGTTCCGACCGTGGCGATCGAGGGAAAAGAGAACTTGCGGGACAAGAAATTTGTAAATGAAAACCGGCAGGATAAAAATAACCGGGACAGTGATGCAGGGGTAAAACAGGCGGTGCAAATGCAGCGGCTGAAGCAACCGGAGTGCCTGCGGCAGCGGTACAGACTCCCGCAACAGCTGCGCCTGTTATAACAGCGGATGACGTCAAGGGAAGATATAATAAGGGGCGTGAAAATAAAATAAATCCTGAAAGATCCAATGAAGGCAGGGCCGCGGATGAACCCGCCCATGAAATTGCAGCCGCAACAGCAGTCGCGCCCCAAAATCCCGTTGATGTAAAATCAAAAGATGACGCAGCCAAAGATGATAATGGAAACACGGAAAACAGCAAATATTAATATGAATTACAAATTACTAATGACTAATTAAACCAAACTAATAGAGCTAAAAACGTTATCTGCTTTTGCCTTAATTAGTAATTAGTAATTTGTATTTACCAATTTGTATTTACCAATTAAATCCTACCGTTTATACATCGCCCAATAAACCCCGAATGGAAACATTGATATAAGAAGTATAATCGCCTTTATCCCGTTCACCGGCATGTACTGGAGGAAAAGCACAAATACCACCAGCATTACGATCCTGCCGACGGCGGTGGGCACGTCGCGTGCCACTATATATTCCATTTTTCTTTCGTTAGCGTTGGTATCCAGGCTTATTACGTCCAGGGCGTGCGCGGAGATAGGGGTCCTGACAAGATAATCGGCTACCGCGCTTATGATGCTGTATATCACGAGCGTGTAAATGTTTATCTTATACATGAGAAGGAAAGCGGCGGCGAAAGCAAGTATGGCCCCGGTCAGGACAAAGCTCTTTCTGGTCTGCGGTTTTGAAAACCTGCCAAACAGCAGGGCCGTGCAGATGGCCGCTACCGCGATGAGCGAAGCGTATTTGCCGACGGAAGACTCACTGAGCGTCGACTTAAAAACCAGGATGCCTATTAAAAAAGTGGCGATGGTATCCTTGCCCGATAAAAACAGATAAGCTATCAGGGTGTCCTGCCACTTTTTATTTTTGGTAAATACCAGGTCCTCGATCTTGTACGGCCTTTTTATGGGCGTGGATTTCATGGAAAATGACAATGCGACGGCCACGATAAAAAACACGACGGAACAGCCGAATATGATGTAATATCCGGAAAAATTTTTGAAATAGGTTATTATGAATCCGGCTGTTAGGGGGCCAAGCAGGGAACTTGTCCCCGATATGATGGATGTATTGGTGTAAAACGCGTCCCTGTTGGAGACGGATGTAAAATCAAAAGTAAGTATGTGGTAGCCAAAAAAGAAAAAACCCATGGCAAGCCCTTTGACAAATCCCCACAGGATCACATGCTGCGTTATGTTTTCCCTGAAAATCAGCACCATGCCGTAGAAGGTAATATAGCAGAATATTCCTATAATATATATGGTAACCCGGTCTATATGCATGCCTATATAGCCGCACAGGTAGAATATGATCGGAATGGTAATATAGCAGGAAAGCATATAAATTGTGATGGGTATGTAGTCGGCTTTTAACCGCCACAGGTAAATATTCACGAATGCGTCGGACAACACGGTTGCCGCCATGAAAAGGGCTATTGTGAGCATAAACCTTTTTAAGTTTTTATCTTTTTCCATGGAGGCATTATAATTCTTTTGGAGGGGTGTTGTCAATTGCGGATTATAGAATACCCGATAAATAATAAGATTTTTATGGCGCGTGAAAGCGTATGTCCGGCCGATTTAAACGGGTCCTTGGCATGGGAAAACAAATGTAACAATTGTATATACAATTTTTGGTTTTAGTCCTTGATATATGACGGTTTTATGGTAATATTATTACTGACCTGTTTGTATAGAAAATCAGAGGTATATATGGCTATAATAAGGAAGATTATATCAGTCATCACAGTTGCGGCGATTTTGCTTTTATTCATGTCTTTTCCTTTGTTTTCATCGACTTTTACCGAAACATTCGGTTCAAACTCTTACGAAGATATCGCAAATACAACCGCCAATTGGGACACCACCTGGAATTCAGGGTCGGGACGGGTCATACTTTCCCGGCAGAACAAATTTGCCGAAACTACCGGCGTCATAAACTGGGGCGGCGGTATAATAGCCATAGATTATGATGCCGCTTCAACCTGGCTCATGGGCGGTGAGGGCGGAAAGCTTAATTCTTACGACGGCTCATTTTTTACAAACAGATCCTTAAGCCTGGTAAACTGGGGCAATTCGGATATTAATACCGTCAAATCAAACGGCTCATACTGGTTAATAGGCGGAAGCGGGCCAAAGCTGAACAAGTGGGACGGATCCTCATCCTGGTCTGATCTGACATCAGGCCTGATCGGATTTTCCGGGGACGTGCATGCGATCGGATGGAAAAGCTCGGCATCCCCCTACTGGCTGATAGGCGGAACAAGCGCTTCCCTGAATAAATACGACGGTGCATTTTTTACGGATTTAAAGTCAGCCATGACAGCCGCCACAAGTTTTACATCATCCGATGAAGTGCGCGCCATAGCGTGGAACGGGTCCTACTGGCTGATTGCCGGTAAAAACGGTAAGATATGCAAATATGACGGGGCGAGCACCTGGACCGACTTAACCAACGACATAAAGACGGCGTGGGGCGGTGTTGCTTATGATATTTACTGCCTTGACTGGAACGGGACCTACTGGTTAATCGGCGGCGGCGCGGGCAAACTCGCCGCTTATAACGGCGCCGCGTTTACAAATAAGAGCGCGTCAGTTTCTTTTTCCACGATATGGAGCATAAAGTGGAACGGGGCCTACTGGTTAATCGGCGGGAATAACGGATCAAATACCCAGCTTACCACGTCAAGCGACGCTGTAACTTTTTATTCCGAGTCAAATCCTTCATATTTTGCAATTGACCCCATATGGGCCATTGGCTCGAACGCGGGCGGGACAGCAATGCTCGGCGGCGCTAACGGACGCCTGATGCAGAGGACCGGAACCGTAGATCCCGGGGTTTATGCAAATCTTGGCAACAGCGTCAAGGATATTGGCGAGTACAACATCAAAAGCGCGGCTTTTAACGGCACTTACTGGCTTATAGTCGGAGAGCAGGGTTCAATAAATAAATACGACGGTTCAACATATACGGACTTAAAATCCTCGCTGGGCTGGGGTTCGACAAATGTCCTGTCTGTGGGATGGAACCCGGTAGGCCTTTACTGGCTCGTGGGCGGAGCGTCAGGCAACCTGGCAAAATACGACGGCACGACATTTTCGTCGCTCAACTCGGCGCTCTCCACGATAGGCTGGGGGACAAACAGCGTAAATGTCATCAAGTGGGCGAACAGCCAGTGGCTCATAGGCGGCGGCGGGACAAACGTGGAACTTGCGACATCAGCGGACGGCGTTAATTTTACCTCGCGCAATCCCGTGCTTGGGATAAACGACGGTTTTTCAAATACAGACACTGTGCGCGCCGCGGAATGGGCGGCAGACTACATCCAGTGGTTCATAGGCGGGACATCGGGTTCGCTCGAAATGTATGACGGGATCACGTCATTTTCATCGCTTACAAACCAGATGAGGGGCCCCGGATGCTTTAACGGGACATACCCGGTAAATGTCATAAAATCGTATGGCAACTACAACGTCAGGATAGGCTGCGACGGCGGCAGGATGGCCGATTATAGTCCCGGAAATTTTTCCAATAAAACGGCAAAACTGGTTAATTTCGGGGCGCAGTCAATATACGGCATGGATTATAATGCTTCACAGACAAAATGGTTCATTGGCGGAGGGCAGGGAAAGTTAAACAGTTCTTCTATAGCGGGCTCGTTAGAGGTCTTTACGGATGAAAACCCGATTGTAAACCCCAATATGGTAAATTACGGGCAGTTTTCCATAAACAGCATAGTGTATAACGGCGACTACTGGATGATGTGCGGCGATTTTGCGAAGATTAACAGGTTCGGAGCCGCGTTTAATACACCGCAGACCGCGCAGTCAATTGCCATAGACAACTGGTTCGCGGGATATTCGGGTTATGTGACGCTGACCGCGACGAATACTTTAAACGGCCAGCAGATCCAGTACGCGCTTTCCACGAACGGCACTGTGTGGAATAATGTAACGCCGGGTATAGGCATAAATATTTCCGGCACGCTGATATACTGGCGCGCCGTACTTACCACGTATGATACCCTTGTTTCCCCGTATATTGACGCCTTAAATATTGATTTTTTACATAACCCGGCTTTTACCTACACGATAACGCCGACATTTACCATAACGCCGACATTTACCAATACGCCTACTATAACGCCCACATACACGGTGACCCCGACGTTTACTGTGACGCCGACTGCTTCTCCGACCTTTACCCCGACAAATACCCCGACATTTACGCCTTCATACACGCCTACCGTCACACCCACGGTTACCATGACAATAACGGAGACGTCCACGGCGACCCCGACATTTACGCCGACATTTACCCCGACTTTTACACCAACATATACTCCGACATATACGGTAACCCAGACAGACACGCCCACTTACACCCCTACATACACTCCGACTTACACGCCAACAGACACACCGACTTACACGCCTACATATACGGAAACTTTTACTGCAACCCCGACATACACGCCGACTTTCACCGTGACACCCACGGACACCCCGACTTTTACGGCCACGCCCACAGGAACCCCGACATTCACGATCACGCCAACTGTAACGCCCACGGATACCGTGACGCCGTCATTCACCCCGACATATACTCCCACATATACGCCCACGTACACGCCGACTTACACTCCGACTTATACGGTCACACAGACCGTGACCCCGACCGCGACCCCGACATACACTTCGACCGTGACACAGACCATAACCCCGACTTATACAAGGACAGCAACGCTGACGGTGACGCCGACGATAACGGTCACAGCCACACCGACATTTACGCCTACAAATACGCCCACTGTGACACAAACAATAACCCCGACAAACACTCCGACAGTTACGCCGACTGTGACGGCCACAATGTACGCCGACCACTTCAGGATTATCGCCACACCGCCTGAAATAGCGGGCGTGCCTTTCTATGTGACTGTGCAGGCCATGGCCCCGCTTTCATACGGTGATTTTATTTTCCCCGGCTACACGGGAACGGTTAACATGAGTTCCAATGCCGTATCATATTCAATCTCGCCTTCCAGTCTGTATTTTGACGGGACAGGAACCGGAACATCTCTTTTCCTTGTAAATATATTCAACACCGGCACAAAAACCATAACCGCCGATGACGGGGTATTGGTTCCGGGCATCGCGACAGTGTTCCTGACAACGGGAAGCGCTGTGAGTTTTTCCATACAGGCCCC
This sequence comes from uncultured bacterium, assembly GCA_937889595.1. GTDB lineage: Bacteria > Oederibacteriota > PGYV01 > PGYV01 > Palsa-1178 > PALSA-1178. The sequence goes on along the minus strand of CALAOR010000016.1, from coordinate 45,976 downwards.
GGCTTCATGCGCGGCAGGCTCCACGATCTGGATTACGGTCACAGCCAAAGATGCTTTCAATAATATAGTGATGGGATATACAGGCACGGTGGGATTTACTTCGACAGATTCATCCGCAACGCTGCCTCCGGATACCACTTTTGTTACAGGATATTCCGGGGTGACAATAGTGGCCGTAGTTATGAAGACAACGGGTATACAAACCGTGTCGGCTCATGACGACATTACGCCTTCGATCAACGGCACAAGCAACGGCATCAATGTAACTGCCGGCGCCCCGTTTACGTTCCAGATAGTTGCGCCGGCTACGGCAAACTCGGGAATAAGCTTTAACTATGCCGTGACAGCCGTAGACCAGTTTGGGAATATTATAGAGAACTACATGGGCACGGTACACTTTACGTCCACTCCCGTCGGCGCAAGCCTTCCTTTGGACTACACTTTTCAGGCTACGGATTTTGGCGTCAGGATATTTGCCGCGACGCTTAATTCGACCGGGACATGGACTATAACGGGCACCTCCGGAGCTGTCAGCGGAACGAGCAACATCATACTCGTGTCCGCAAGCGCTTCACAATACAGCCAGCCCATGCTTTTGACCTCATATCTGACCGCGGCCAATACATATGAATATACGTATCTCAGCGTTTCAAAGTCTGCATGGCCGATACCGGCAAACAACAACCTTGAATTTGATGTGTTTGTCCCGGATTACAGCGCTTCTTTTTATTGTTCGGTTGAGAGCAATAATGAACCCGCGGTGGGCGCAAACCCCGCGGTGGGCACGATACCCGCGCCCGGAAACTTAAGGGATTTTGTGCCGTATATCAAGGACCAGAATAATATAAGGATACACCCGTCAACCGACATTTCCGCTTACGCCAGGGGACAGTGGTACCATAGGAAGTTCGACGTGAGCGTACTTGCGGGCTCCATGACGGGTGAATTCTTCCTGTCCGAAGACACAGGCAACCTCGGGTTAAACGGGGCGCCGTCAAATGTGCGGGGCACCTTTAATGCAGTGTATGACAATCTGAAGTTTACCAACCCAAGCGGCACGACTACAATGCCAATATTCATAAATTACAACACATTGCCTGTAAACAATCTGGCATGGTCCGGTTACTTTTTGGCTGCCGCAACCGGTACGGCGGAATCCTGGGACTCGCTTGAGCAGAGTACTTACATATTTATATTAAAGGATATGACTTTGAGCGTGGCTCCCGCAACGGCAATACCCGCAGACGGGGCGACCACAGCCACGATAACGGCGCATGTAACAAGGCCGGACGGCCAGGGTGTATACGGGGCGCTGATAGATTTCCAGTCCAACAGGCCGGGCGATGTCATAACTCCTTTGAACCTGCTCGCCGGCAATTCCAAGGCCACGACCGACCTCAACGGTAACGCGTCGGCGACGATCAAGTCAACCCAGGCCGGGTCCGCGCTTGTGACCGCGACATTGAGCCATATGAGCAGGATAACAACTGTTAATTTCACATCAATAATAGCGAACAAGGTGGTCATAATCCCGAACAATCTCAGCCTTCAGACAAATGTGCCGGGTTCTTTGCAGGTGAGCATACAGGACTCAAACGGGAACAACATATCAGACGCGCGGAGCATAACAATGACGTCCACGTCGGGCACAATGCGGTTCAGCACGGATAACGGCAATACATGGGCAGTTACTGTTTTCCTGCCCGGAACACAGGTTAACAACATTCTTGTCAGGGACTCTGTCGCGGTGAATTCAGTGGCATCAGCTTCGGTACTACTTCTTACAACCGGAACCGCAGCTATCACGGTAAATGATACGCCGGCAACTGCTCTTTCAATTGTCCCTGTTTCACAGACTGCCCAGGCCGGCAATACGGTAAGTATTGTTGTACAGGCAAAGGACTCATCCGGCAACAGCGCCAATTCCAACGCGGTAGTGACAGTATCAACGGCATTTTCTCCTACAATGAGGTTCTCAACGGACACAAATAACTGGTTTACCTCGGTCAATGTCACGCTTGCGAGCGGAAAAGCAACCCTTTATTATATGGATACAAAAAACGGGCAGAATGTGACGATTACCGCGCACGATACCGCCGCTGTTATGACGGACGGCAAGGGTTATGCCACTACAATCTCAAATATTGCCGCATTACTGACTGCTTCAGCCACATCGTCAGCGGTTCTTCCAGGTACAGTCGTGCCTGTGACTGCACTGCTTACCGACCAATACGGAAATCCGATTTCCGGCGTTTTGATAACATTTGCGGCTCTTTCCAACGGCGGAGGCGCGCCGAGCGTGGCGCCCGCAAGCGGAAGCACAAACGCGGCAGGCCAGGTGGTTGTAAGTTATACCACGGGCAACAGTGCAGACCACATGAATTACTGCGTTGTTAATTCAGCGGGAGTGCTCGGCACCACGGTCATTATTTACATTGCAACCGCGGCGACACGGATAGTGCCAAACCCGAATCCAATGTCGCTTGGAGCCGATATCATAGGAAATCTCGTCATTAATCTTCAGGATGCGGCCAATTTTAACGCCCCGCCGCCGGCCGGGGGCCATACAGGGCTGAAAATAGCCGCCAATGCGAATGTCCAGTATTCGCTTGACGGAATTACATGGAGCGCCCTGAACACCCAGCAGCTGTTCAACGTGGACTCAAGCGGTTACGCTCTTATTAAAGTAAAATCGCATACACCCGGTACTTATACGTTCGCGATATCCGAACAGAGCGGGACACCTGTCTTAACCGCTGCAACGGAAACCCTGGTCGTAACAATAGGTTATTTTTTACGGATATCGCCGCCCGCGTCATCCGGCACAGTGAATGCACCGGTTGGTTCTGCCGTAAGGGTAACGGCTTACGTGACCGACCAGAACGGTGTAGCCCAGGCGCTTGCCAATATCCCGGTTACTTTTGATTCAAATTTCGGTTCCATAATCCCGCAGAGCGGATTTACCGACGCAACAGGGCAGATATTTGCCGACCTTACGCTCTCCATAGTATCGGGCATCGGGCACATAGTGACGGCTGCAATGACAAATCCGAACGGGGTTACTTCATCGGCCATCATAATGTCGCAGCCAGTTATATCATTTGCCATCACAGCGCCGAGTACGGCATTAAAGACATGGGGGACTTACATAAATTATTACACCATAATAGTAAGGGCAAAGGACGCTTATAACCAGACTGTTACGAATTACACGGGTACTGTTCATTTTACCTCAACCGACCCTCTTGCGGCCCTTCCGGCTAATTATACATTTATTTCCGGGGATAACGGGACGCACCAGTTCACGGTCATAACTTACGGTACTGACGGGCTGCAGTCAATCACGGCAAAAGACACGCTTGACGCCACAAAAACCGGCACAAGCAATAATACGCTTGTCGGCGAACCCGCGACAGCCACCTCGACGCCTACTGTCACAAAAACAGTGACGCGCACTGTAACGCAGACAGCTACGCCGACTGCAACCAAGACAGTGACGCAGACAATGACGCAGACAGTGACACAGACGGTAACACCTACAGTAACCCAGACCGTGACGCAGACAGTGACACAGACGGTAACACCTACAGTCACGCAGACCGTGACGCAGACAGTCACAGGGACAGTTACGCAGACAGTGACGCAGACTGTCACGCAGACCGTCACGCAGACCGTCACGCAGACTGTCACGCAGACTGTCACAAAGACAGTTACAGCCACAGTGACCCCGACCAGTACGACTACTGATACACCGACGTTTACGCCGTCATTTACCCCGACTTTCACCGTGACTCCCTCATTTACCGCGTCCGTGACGCCTACATATACTCCGACATATACATCCACCACTACGCAGTCTAATACCCCCACGTTCACGGTTACGCCTACATTTACCATAACCCAGACGCATACTGTCAGCCCGACATTTACGGACACTCCCACTATAACAACGACTTCGACGGTAACCCCGTTATTCACGCATACAGTCACGCCTACAGTGACGCAGACCCTGACTTATACTGATACGCCGACCATAACCATCACATGGTCAAGCACTTATACTTACACCGCGACCCCGACGTTCACGGGAACTGTAACGCAAACTGTGACGCCTACGCAGACCCAGACAGACACACCGACTGATACAGACACTCCCACAGTAACCCCGTCTTTCACGCAAACGGGCACGCCCACAATAACGCCGACATACACCAAAACATATACATTCACTCAGACGCCGACGATAACAATGACGTTTACGATAACCCAGACGCATACCATCAGCCCGACATTCACGGTCACAAGGACAGCTACTGTAAGCCCGACCATTACACCTACCGCGACCCCGACGCCTGACAGGATAGCCGTATATCCGAATCCGTTCAGCATGTCCAAAGCCGACAACCATACGGTCAAATTTGATTTCCTGCCGCCGGATACAAAGGTGATTATTTATAACATACAGGGCTACAAGGTGGTTGAGTTCGGGAACTTAAGCGGCAGGTTTGAGTGGGACGGCGCCAACAAAAGCGGGGAAAAAGCCGAGGCAGGTATATATTTCTATGATGTAACTGCATCAGGCAGAAAATTCACGGGAAAACTCTATATAGTCAAATAAAAGAGGGCAGGATAAACATGAAGCTTAAAATTATTTTATTGGTTGCCATATTTACAGCGTCTTCACTTTTTGCTGGAGCCGGCGCAGGCGCCATAGATCTTCTTAAAGTTCCTTCAGGCGCCATATCACAGGCCATGGGGGGAGCGTACACGGCCATATCCGACGATCTCGAAGGGTTTGACATCAATCCGGCGGGCCTGGCCCAGATCAGCGTAAATGAATTACTTTTCATCCATGACCTGTACCTTTCCGGGATTTATTATGATTCCGTGTACTATGCTTCCGGAATGGGTGACGCGGGAACTGTTGCCGCCTCGATTAAATTTTTAAACGGCGGTTCGATCGTACAGACAACTGAAGCGGATAAATTCGGGGCACAGGGACTTCAGGTATCGGCTTTTGATTTTTCAGGCGCGGTAGGTTACGGCGTGAACTTAAACAAATTGTTTTACAGTGATTTTACCAAAAACTTAAATGCCGGAGCAGTACTCCGGTTCTCAGGCGAAAGCATAGGCCCGGATTATTCGAACATGGCCTTATCAGCGGATCTGGGGGCCATATACACCATAGTGCTTGAGGAAGCTGATTTCATGTCAAACCGCGGCGAGACGATCTGGAACAAGATAGGCATAGGGTTTGCCGCCAGGAACCTGGGCACGAGTTTTGGCGGAGGGGTCACTCCCATGACATTTGCCCTGGGAGCATACACTCAGATACTAAACCTTTTCAAATCCACAAACCGGCTGAGGATAAGCGCGGATTTTGACCACAGCCTGACCGATGTCATGAATATAAGCGGCGGACTTGAGTACCTCCATATGTTCGGGGATATAAGCCTGGCAGTCAGGGCAGGTGGGAATTTCAGCCCTGAAGAAAGGCTGAACAGCGGGGTAAGTTTTGGCGCGGGATTCGGGCTGAAGGCCGGCACGGTAAAATATTCGCTTGATTATGTATTTGTGCCTTTCAGCGAGTTTGGCAGCAGCCAAAAAATAGGGCTTTATATAAAATTTTAAATTGATACCTGGAAATTCTTGTGCATTAAAAGAAAGACAGCCGCCCTTTTAGACCGCAATATTGCATAAAAACTTGACAAGAAAAACATAAATGTTATAATAAAACATTACATTATTTTTCAAACAGGAGGACTAAGAAATGAAGAAATTTTTGGTTGTTTTTTTTACAGTGGTTTTTACGGCCGGGATCATGGTATTTTCCGGATGCGGCGGCGGCGGCGGTACAAAGGTTAACAGCGCGGCTGATGAAGAAGGCCAGGTAATGGATGAAGCTTCACAAAAAAGCAAAGAAGAACTTCCCACCACATATATTGTGGAAGCTGGGGATACGCTCGCGACAATAGCTGAAAAAGCCGCGATTTACGGGAATAAATACCAGTGGCCCCTGATTTTTGACGCCAATAAGGATATTCTTGACAATTACAGGACGATACAGGAAGGCCAGAAACTTATCATACCAAGGAACGTAAGCGCGGTTGAGATTGAAGCGGCAAAACAGCGCGCACAGGAACTTAACTGGCCGCCGTCCGGAAGCAAGCTGGCGGCTAAGGGCAAAGAAGCCAAAGAAGACACCGGAGAAGAAGGTTCAGTCGCGGGCATGGGCACCAAAAAGGGATCTTCCGGATTAAAAACCGCCCAGAATACTTCAGGAGAAGGCACTCAAATGGGCACGGAAGAACAGCCGACGCCAATATCCGAACCGGGCAAAAAGAACGGCAAAAAAGGCGGGTCTAATATCATTATGCTCCTTTTGATCCTTCTCGGAGTCATAGCCGTTATCATATGGTTCCTGATGTCACAAAAGAAGAAAAAGGATGAAGAAGAAGATAAGGAAGATAAATCAGACAACATTTTAGGCTGATACCCGCTTATGCGGGAGCATATAAAAGGCGCAGGTTTAACCACCTGCGCCTTTTTTCATTAAGTCAAGATCGCGAGAGAGTAGAAAGTAGATAGTAGAAGATCAAAAAAATACGGTAGTGGCGGCATATTATGCCGCCACCTGCGGGTATTGCCAAAATTGCGGAAAAGCAGATGGTTGATAATAGAAAAGGCATACTTTACGTCATGCAAAGGATATAAAAATGAAATCAAAGTTCATGAAACAAGCTGAAGACTGGGCGATTATGAACATAGCTTTGCCTTTTTTTACCTTGATCCTCAAGCTATTCGCGCTTACATATTCCTTCAAGGTCATAGGCGGGGAAAATACAACGCCTTATAAAAATAAAAAAGGCACATACATATATGCTTTCTGGCACAGGGGGTTGATCGCGCCGGTTTGTTATTACAGGAACCTTGGGATAGCGACGCTCGTGTCTGTAAGCCGGGACGGCGAGATAGCGGCGAGGATAGCGGGAAAATTCGGGTTTAAAACTGCCAGGGGTTCCACATTCCGCGGCGCAGCAGCCGGGCTTATGGAGATCCAAAAAATGGCGGAAGAAGGCTGTGACATAGCCATGAATACGGACGGCCCACGCGGGCCAGAAAAAAGCGTTGGGAACGGCGCGCTTTACCTATCAAAACTTACGGGCCTGCCCATCATACCATTTGGCTTTTATTGTGATAAAAAAATACGCCTGAAATCATGGGACAGGACCATAATTATGATGCCTTTTTCAAATAACTTATTTAAGTTTGGCAGCCCCTTAGTGGTGCCTTCCGGCGCGTCGGACCCCGACATAGAACAATACAGGGCGCTTTTGTCGGAACAATTGACTGCGCTTAACAGCGAATGCGAGGCATATTTTGGAAACAAATAAGGCCGGATACGAAAGCCAGGCAAAGGATATAGCCTCGGGTTTTGACGAAAAAGGCGCAAGCCTTATCCTGACCGCGTATGACCTTGCCTGCAAGGCCCATGAAAACCAGAAAAGGATGTCGGGCGAGCCTTATATAACGCACAGCCTTGAGGTCGCAAAAATACTCAAGGAAATGAAGATGGATGCCGTAACGATCGCGGCCGGGTTCCTGCATGACGTTATAGAAGACACGCCGTATACGGTCGATGACATAAAAAAAATAGCCGGGGAAAACACCGCTTTTCTTGTGGAGGGCGTGAGCCATGTAACGGCCAAAGTTTTCAAGACAAGGGGGCAGATATTCAGCGAATCGCTTAAGAAAATGTTCTTTGCGATGGCAAAGGACATCAGGGTGATCATAATCAAGCTTGCCGACAGGCTTCATAACATGAGGACGATCAGATTTTTGGACGAAGAAAAACAGAAAGTCATATCCAATGAAACCCTGAATGTTTACGCGCCTTTGGCGCACAGGCTGGGTATGGAAAAAGTAAAATCAGAGCTTGAGGACCTGTCCTTTGCCGTTTTAAACCAGCAGTCATACAGGGAAATCGCGGGGAAAATAGCGGAAAAAAAAGAGGAACGCGAAAAAAGGATCGAAGCTTTAAAGGAAATCCTCGGGAATGAGCTTAAAAAACTCAACATACCGGTGGAAATAATCGGCAGGTCCAAGCATTTTTACTCCATATACCAGAAAATGGTGAGGGAGAACAAGAGGTTTGAAAATATTTATGACCTGATAGCCCTGCGCGTAATAACGGATACGGTCAATAACTGCTATACTATCCTTGGTATAATACATAATTACTGGAAGCCGCTTCCGGGCAGGTTTAAGGATTACATAGCCATGCCGAAATCAAATATGTACCAGTCACTGCACACCACGGTCCTGGATGAGGCGGGAAGGCCGGTTGAAATACAGATAAGGACCGCGGAAATGGACGATATAGCGGAAGACGGCATCGCGGCCCACTGGAACTATAAGGAAGAGCGCGCGTTCGACAAAAAAACAGATTCAGCCTTTGCCTGGGTCCGCCAGCTCCTGGAATGGCACGGCAGCATGAGGGAAAGCGAAGAATTCATAAAGGAACTGAAAGTAGACCTTTTTGACGAGGAAGTTTTCGTCTTTACGCCAAAAGGCGAGGTAAAAGAACTGGTAAAGGGCGCGACAGTGCTTGATTTTGCGTATAGCGTCCACTCGGACCTGGGTGACAAGTGCATAGGCGCCAAAGTGAACGGAAAATGGGTCACGCTGAAGTATGAACTCCAGAACGGGGACAGGATAGATGTATTAAAAGGCGCGGCGCAGCATCCGACAGTTGACTGGCTGAAAATAGCCAGGACCGCCAAGGCTAAAAACAGGGTGAGGCACTGGCTCCGCACGAACCAGAACATAAGGGAAAATATCGACAAAGGGACCAATCTTTTATACGAAAGGCTGGCAAAACAAGGGCACAAGCCCGAGGACATACCCGAGGATGCCTGGGGCGGGCTAATAGAACAGTACAGCGTAAAAGAAAAGGACGATATATTCGCGGGGATAGGTTACGGCGAATTCTCCGACGCGAAAGTGGCGAATCACATAGCAAGGTTCTTAAAGGAAAGGAAGGAATTTGTCCCGGGTTATGAGAGGGCAAAGCACGTGACCAGGGGCGAGATCATAGTCCAGGACGAATTGGGGGATATTTCATATAAATTCGCGAAATGCTGCAACCCCGTGCCCGGCGACGAGATAACGGGAATATATACAAAAAAGGGGATATCCGTACACAGGAAAAACTGCGGAATGCTCGCGATAAGCAACATAACAGCTCCCATTGTCAATGTCAGCTGGAATGAAAAGGCCGATAATTTTTATATGTGCAGGCTGAAAGTAACCGCCAGGAACAGGGAACACCTGGTGAACGACATATTGACCACAATAGCCAAGAATAATGCTCTGATCTCCTCGTTTAATTCGGGGATATTGTACGAGAACCATCTGCAGGCCGACCTGTTCATAAACGTAAAAGGGCAGAAGCATTTGTCGGAACTTATATCATCCGTAAGGAAGATCAAGGATGTATTGACCGTGGAACGGGTGGATTAAACCATTGATAAGGAAGGTAGTGGCGGCATATTATGCCGCCACCTGCGGGTGGCCGAATAATATTCGGCCACTACAGGATTGCGGTTGTTGTTTAATCTTAAGCGACTTTTACAGCCTTGCCCGAACGCATGCATCTTGTGCAGACCAAAACCCGTTTCTTCTCGCCGTTCAACATGATCTTCATAGGCTGAAGGTTCGGTTTATTGCGTGTTTTTGTCCTGTTTTTCGCGTGCGAAACATTGTTGGCTGATACAGCCTGTTTATCGCAAATTGCGCATTTTCTTGCCATGGTTAAAGCCTCCTTTAAAATAATAAATATGGCAACAAATATATCATAACAAAGTGCCTTTGGCAAGGAAATTTATGCGCTTGTCAAGGCACTCTGATACTGTCCGTCGTTGTGTGTAAATTGATATTTTCCCATCTCCCTCGAAGGGAGAGGGTCAGGGAGAGGGTGAAGCAGCGGCGCAAGGGAATATCACCATAGACCAGCGTGTAACCTATAGTTTGTTTTATTTGCAGTGGTTTTTGCAGCTACTCCATCCCCATCCGGACCTTCCCCCTTCAAGGGGGAAGGGGAAGGCGTTTTTATAAAAGAACAAGCATGTTTTATAATTCACACACAATAATATACAATAACGGCACTCTCACCTTGTTGACAAAACCGCAGTTTATGATAATATATGTATTGCTTGTTAATACAATTTACAGGAGGTATTTATGAAAATCACTCATATCTTTATGGCAATTATTATTATCTTTATCACGGGCTGCGCTTCTACGCTTACCCATTATGAGCTTGGCATGCAGTATTACGAGTCGGGAAAACTCGATGACGCCATAGAGGAACTTCAGTCATCCATAGCTGTCAATCCTTCAGACGCGGTGGTTCATAAAGCCCTCGGCGATGTTTATGCGGATAAGGGACTTCTTTCCGAAGCTATAGCGGAATGGGAAGTCGCGCTGAAGCTCAGGCCGGCTTATGATGAGTTAAGGGGCAAGCTCGAGGCTTCTTATATGGCCATCGGGATCGAAGAAAACGACAAGGGAAGAATGGATGAAGCAATGGATTTCTGGAGGAAGGTTATTTCCTTCAATAATGACAATATAGAGGCCCACAAAAGGCTCGGGTTGGCTTACCTGGTAAAGAAAGATAATTCTTCCGGCATACCGGAACTGGAATTTGTGATCGTAAAGAACCCGAACGATGACCTTGTTTATAAGAAACTGGGATTTGCTTATTATGAAAAAGGCAATTTTGACGCTTCGGTCAGGGCTTTTGAAACCCTTGTAAAACTTAAACCCACGGACGCCATGGCGTATAATAACCTGGGCTCCATATATATAAAACTTAAAAGGAACAATGAAGCCATAGGGATACTGGAACAGGCGGTAAAGCTGGACACGACAAAGCCGCAGATCTACAATAACCTCGGCAGCGCTTATTATCAGGACAAGCAGTATAAGAAAGCCCGCGCGCAGTGGGCCAGGTCAATAGAACTAAATCCCCTGGATAAAACAGCCAAGGAGAACCTGAACATCCTCGACCAGATGGGGGAATAGTTTTTACAGTCATTTTGCACACAATAACAGGAATCACTGGGAGCGGCTGATAATGAAAAATGTACTGGAGTTGACAGCTAAAATACTTGTATTTATAGTCGCTGCCGGGGCTGCCGCGGCACTTTTTATATTACCCAGCAGCACCTGGTGGCAGCCCGTTCTTTTTTCCTATACCTTTGTCATCATAGGCGGTTACCTCCTTATCACGCCGATTGCCGGGACCATATTCCTTATCTTTGGCACGGTGCTTTACGTGCTTGCTTTTTTTAAGGCAATGTCGGGGGAACTTTCAATGAACGCGGTTTTATCCGGCGCAGCCATCATGTACGCCTGTTATTTCATAATAAAAAAGGTTGGGGATACAAGTTCCCATATGCTTTCCAACGGGTATGATTCCATGAAGACGCTTGAAGGCGATTTTGCGGCAATGATCATAGAAAAAAAGAACATGTTAAGCGGAGTCGAGGCGAATAAGCACAAGCTTGTAAAGTATGAAAAGCTCAAGGAAATCTACGGGGCGTTAAAAGCCTTTCCTGATTTTTCCGGAAAGATGCGCCATCTCCTGAAGAATGTTGTGGAAATATTCCATAAGGACAAGTCAATAGCACTTTTCCTTACGAAACAGGACAAGGTCATGAAGGTCCTGGCCGACAAGAAAGACGATTTTTTGGTGGGGGAGCGCGATGTGGAAAGCCTTTATCTGAAAAATTTCGACGAGTTCATACTGCATAATAAAAAATCAATAATAATAACCGACATGGCAAAGGAAATACGGTTTAAAACCGAGGGCGGGGATGACCTGCGTTCCCTGATTTCCGTGCCTGTTTTTGTGAAAGATGATGTCGTGGGGATACTGAGGGTTAATTCAAACGAGCCCGGCTGTTTTAACCAGGAGGATCTAAGGTTCCTTGATATCATAGGCGGCATGGTGGGAAAAGTGCTTGCGGAGGAGAAATATGTCCAATAAAAATATTACCATGATCGTTTCCCTCGTTATTATCATAGGCGCGTTATGCTTGACCGCGTTAATACGGGAGAAACTTTTTCTGCACGCGCCTTTTCAGCTCATAGCAATAGCCATAGTGCTTTTTTCCGTGCACATGAACGCAAAAGACATAATAATCCTTTTATTCATATCGTGCGCCGTTGTTTGGGTCATGGATTATTATGAGATACTTGAAAATACGCGGCAATTGATCCTGGAAACAGCGGTTTTATTCGCCTCCGGGTTTATTCTCGGCATCTACGGGAAAAATTACAAGGATGAAAAGCACAAGCTTAGTGTGGTGTGGAATTACAAGGTAAAAGAGACGGAGAATTTAAGGGCTGAAATACAGGCATTGACAGCTGAAAACCACAGGATAACCGAAGGCATAAAGGAATTCAAACAGTATTTCGCGCAGTAGGACCTAAAAAGGGAGCACGACGCATATGACGACAGGCACGCTTTACGTAGTATCCACTCCCATAGGGAATTTAAGGGACATAACGCTGCGTGCCATAGAAACGCTCAAGGCAACCCCGTATGTGATAGCAGAGGACACCAGGGTGACCCAGAAACTTTTCCATCATTACGATATAACTTCAAAGCTGGTCTCATACCATAAATTCAACGAAAAAGAACGCGAAGCCGAAATAATCGGGTATTTGACAGGCGGCGCCAATGTCTCGCTTGTATCGGACGCGGGGACGCCGCTTGTGTCCGACCCGGGTTATACCGTGGTAAAAGCCGCGATCAAAGCCGGGATCAGGGTTGAAGCAATACCCGGGCCGTCATCGCTGTTGTCAGCTGTTATCCTTTCCGGCTTTGACCCGGCCAGATTTCTTTTTTACGGTTTCCTTGATAAATCCGGTAAAAGCAAAAGAGACGCCCTGGTAGAAATCAGTGCGATAAAATACCCCGTTATCATTTTTGAGTCCCCTAACAGGGCCAAAGACACGCTTGCCATGATCGCTGAAGTAATGCCGCAAAGGCCGGCTGCCGTGGTCAAGGAACTGACAAAAATATATGAAACAGTTTTAAGGGGGACGCCTTCTGATATTTCCGCGCTCATAACAGATGATATGGAAAAAGGGGAATTCATTATAGTCATAGGCCCGGCTTTGGAAGATGAAAAGCCGAAAGAGGCGGTCATAGAACAAAGGCTTAAAGAACTTGCCGGGGAAGGCATGGCTTTAAGTGAGGCCGTTAAAACAGCAGCGCAGGAACTTAATGCGGGAAGAAATGAAGTATATAAAATATCATTGAAACTTAAGGAAGGAGGGGTGAAATGGAATTGATCAGGTTAAAAGTGGCGGCAACAAGCAATCCCAAGTCGGTTGCGGGGTCAATAGTCAACAATATAAGGGAAAAAAAGGACGTGGAAGTGGTTGTGATGGGCCCGACAGCCGTAAACCAGGCCATGAAGGCCATAGCAATAGCCAGGGATTACATAGGACCCGAAGGTGTTGACATCCTGGTCAGGCCGGGTTTTACGCACTTGGAGCTTGAAGGCGAGCAAAAAAGCGCCATGATACTTACAATAGTGCCGCAGATGAAGTAAGGATTTTATGAATAAACAGGGTTTTCCCGCAGTATCTTGTGATTGTGTCAAAAAACACCTGCTTGACCTTTTGCGGTTATTCCTATATAATCATTAAATCATTAAGCAAACAGGCGATTGTTGCCGTTGTTTTGATACTGACTATCTGAATTTTAGGAGAAATAATGGGAAAAATCACTGCGGTACTTGCGTTTCTTATTGTTTTATCCCCGTGTGTTTTTGCGGATAGTATAACATTAAAAGACGACCAGAAGTTTACTGCTGATGTCATAGGTTTTGACAGTTATTACCTGACGGTCGTACTGGAAAATAAAAAGACTGTTAATATACCGTGGAGGGAAGTGCGTTTTGTAAAACACACTACCACGGCCTCAAGCTGGCTTGAAGAAACATATATTAATAATGAAGAAACTGACGTGGATACCCTCGTCGCCCCGGTTTCAGAGGATACAGCTTTTTTGCACTCCATATTTCCGGGGCTTATCATACACGGCTCCGGGCATTTTTATGCGAAGAATCAGAACGTGGGTATGTCGCTGATGAGCGCCGAGATAGTATCCATTATAATCATGGCGGTCAGCATCAATGAAGTATTGGCTCCGGTCCAGCCGGACCAGAGCAACAGCGTGTCAACCGCCGTATTTTTAACCGGGCTTACCATGTTCACGGTATCGTGGGCGTGGGACATGGTCTTTGCCAGATCCGCGGCAGCGGACTATAATTCAACGCATACGTTTCTTTTGAGTGACGCAAAACCCGCGGCTGACGCGGCTTCCGTAACTCCAAATGCCGTATCAAGCCCGGCAAGCGTCATACAACCGGACGCGGTTAATGACACGGGAAACGCGGCAGTATCCAAATAACCCGGTTAAGGCGGAATAGGGTTGGCCGCCATGAACAGGAGATAAAGTGAAAATAGCGCTTGGAAGCGACCATGCAGGATGGGAATTAAAGGAAGAAGTCAAGAAATTCTTAAGCATACAAAAAGCGGACTATAAGGATTTTGGACCTTATAACGAAGAACCGGTAGATTATCCCGATTATACGGAAAAAGTATGCGAGGCTATATTATCAGGCAAGTTTGACCGCGGCATACTGATCTGCGGTACCGGGATCGGGATGTCAATCGCGGCAAATAAGATCAAGGGCATCTATGCGGCGCTTGTTGACAATACTTATTCCGCGGAAATGTCGATCAAACACAACAATTCAAACGTACTGGTGATGCCGGGCAGGCTGATAGGGAAAACGCTTGGTACGGAAATAGTAAGAACATGGATGAATACGGTATATGAAGCCGGAAGGCACGATAAAAGGCTCAATAAGATCAAAGCCATCGAGAACAAGCTGTTTTAGATAAGGCGGGAAGAATAATTCAAAATTAAAAATGTAAAATTTAAAATTAAGGAGCCGCTTCGCGGCATTTATTATAATATTGCAAGGGCCCGCGGCAATAGACGACAATCTTGAATTTTTAATTAAAAGGCAGTTTATGATATGGAAAAACATAGAAATTTCATATAACCGGAGGTTTTGCCGTGGATTTTACAAAATACATAGAGAAGGTCGACAAGGATGTCGCATACATCATAAAACAGGAAGTAAAAAGAAACCGGGAAAACCTCCTTATGATAGCTTCGGAGAACTACGCTGATGAGGCCATACTGCAGGCGCAGGGTTCCGTTTTTACCAATAAGTACGCGGAAGGGTATCCGGGCAAAAGATTTTATCAGGGCGTGGAGTGGTGCGATAAGATAGAACAGCTTGCCATAGACAGGGCAAAGCAGCTTTTCGGCGCGGAACACGCGAACGTGCAGCCCAATTCCGGGTCCCAGACAAACCAGTCGGTTTATCTCGCGGTGCTTGCCCCGGGGGATTCCATTCTCGGCATGAACCTCGCGGCCGGAGGCCATCTCACGCACGGCGCCCCCGCGTCTTCTTCGGGTAAGCTGTATAAATCGCATTCATACGGGGTTAATAAGGACACGTACCTCCTTGACTACGATGAGATAGCGGCAAAAGCAAAAGAGGTAAAACCCAAAATAATAGTCGCGGGAGCGAGCGCGTACCCGAGGCAGATTGACTTTAAAAAATTCCGCGAAATAGCGGATTCAGTGGGGGCGTTTTTACTCGCGGATATTGCCCATTATGCGGGTCTGGTCGCGGTCAAACTTTTTCCCGATCCCGTGCCATACTGTGACTTTGTCACTACCACAACCCATAAGACCCTGAAGGGCCCGAGAGGCGGCCTTATCCTTTGCAGGGAAAAATACGCCAAGGCCGTCAATTCGGCCGTGTTCCCCGGCATGCAGGGAGGGCCGCTTATGCATGTGATCGCGGCCAAGGCAATATGTTTCGGCGAGGCTTTAAAGCCTGCATTTAAGTTATATCAGGAACAGGTCATCAAAAACGCGCAGCTACTCGGGGCGGAGCTTATTAAAAAAGGTTATAAGGTATTAACCGGCGGAACCGACTGCCACCTGATACTTGTTGATTTAAGGCCTGACAACATAACGGGAAAAGACGCGGCTTTGGCGCTGGACAAAGCGGGCATAACCCTGAATAAGAACGGCGTGCCTTTTGACACGCAGAACCCGTTCATAACAAGCGGCATAAGGGTGGGTACGCCGGCGATCACGGCGCGAGGCATGAAAGAAAAAGAGATTGTTATGATAGCCGGATGGATGGATGAAGTCATGAAAAACAGCACCGATGAGAAAGTCATTAAAAGTGTGCGCGCTAAGGTTCTGAAATTATGTGGAAAATTTCCGGTTTATAACAGATAGATCACGGGAGGAGGGGATATAATTGAATTTAAGATCCCGGGAAGGGTTTACGTTGATTGAGCTCATGATCGTCGTTGCCATTATAGGCCTGCTCGCGGCAGTGGCAATACCGCAGTACGGCAATCTGCTTGAAAAGGCTAATTTAGGGGCGTCGCTCGGGAATCTGGCGTCACTTCGTTCCGCGGTATCCATTTATTACGGAAGTAACATGGGTTATCCCGTAACCATAGACCCAACGAAACAGGCGAAGATGGGCGAGATCATAACCGGGGATATGCCATATGTCAAGGCGCATTATCCCCAGGGGGTCAACTCGCCTTACGGGAACAGCATAACAGCAGTGGCTGTTTCCGGCCAGGTCCCCGGTAGTATGGGTACTGGATGGTTCTATTGTAATGTAGATGGAATGGTTTATATCAATTCGATTGCAAATGACATAAAAGGCAACTCCTATACCATATACTAAATGGCACGCAGGCGTTATTAAAAAGGAGGTTTTCATGGATGCACCGCATAATTATAAAAGAAAAATATTTATCATAAATAAAAAATATCAGTTCAGGTATCTTTTCATAATTATTTCAACCATGCTGATATCAATGGCTTCGGTTTATTTCACCGTATTCTATGTCATCTGGAATAAGGTGATAGATGAGTTCTTTTTTGTGCCTGAAGCGTCAAAGAAACTTGCGGATATCTTCGTGCAGACAAGCCAGCTTCTGGTCATACCGGTAATACTGCTTGCGGTCATATTCACGTTTGCCGGTATTATACTGTCGCACAGGGTGGCAGGGCCCATATTCAGGGTTGAACGCGTCGCGAATGAGCTGGCAAAAGGGAACCTGGACATAAAGATCAAGTTCAGGAAAGGCGACGAGCTTCATGAACTCGCGGATTCTTTAAATGACATGATAATGGGCATAAGGTCGATAGTGAAGGAAGACAAGGACATAACGGAAAAACTTATAAAAATATCGGACAAATTGGGCGAAGACATAAATAAGGATAAAGGCCTGAAAAAAGATGTGAGGGATGCGGTTGATGAACTTAAAGTAATAGTCGGAAAACTGAAAGAGTCCACGGACAAATTCATAATATGATACCAGGCGGAACAGCATCTTATGGCAGGGCTAAAAGAGCGGGGGAACGATGACATTCAGGAAATACGCGGATAAATTAATTGAATTATGCATCATTGCGGTAATTATCATAGTACCGGTTATTTTCTACACCAGGACAAACGATGTTTTTGAAATAAACAAGCTTTTTGTAATGAAGATGTTTATCATCATAATAACCGGGGCCTGGCTGTTAAACTGTATACGCGAAAGAAAAATACTGCTTGTCAAGACAGCCTTTGATTTTCCAGTTATCGGTTATCTTTTGGCCTGTGTTGTAACGGCCGTAGTCACAAAAAATTACTGTCTGTCTATTTTCGGGGTTTACGAGGATTTTGAGGGGCTCATCACGATGTGTTTTTATATCCTGCTTTTCTTCATCGCCGTAAACCATGTGAAAAAAACCGGCTCAGTTTACAAGCTCATGACCGCAGCGCTTGTCGCGACATTCATAATAAGCGCCTACGGGCTCGCCCAAAATTTCGGATGGGATTTTGTAATGTGGAACCCGGAGACATACAGCAAGGAAAGGTTTTTCTCAACCCTGGGCAACCCTAATTTTCTTGCCGCTTACCTTGTCGAGACTATCCCCGTTATATTCATCATGTTCTTTATCACAAAAGACATCAAAAGAAAGATAGCGATTTTAGCCGTCCTGCTCTGCGCCATAACCGTACTGTTCCTTACAAAGTCAAGGGCCGGCATGGTCAGTTTTTTTGTGACAATTGTCATAATAGTAGCGTATGCGTTTTATGATTCGAGAAAGTCCGAGAATCGGCTTTTTTCAGGGAATAAAATATGGTTTTTGATGTTCGCGGTCTTCATGGTGCTGATGTGCTTTGTGCCCAAAGTCCAGGAAGCTTTTTCAATGCTCTGGCAAAGAAGCAAGGGTCTGCTTTCCCTGCACGGGATAACACTCACACCGCGGGTATACATCTGGAAAAGCGCTCTCATGATGTTCCGTGATTATCCTGTATTGGGGACGGGCCTTGATACTTTCCAGGTCATGTTCCCGTATTATAGGTTTCCCATATACTGGCAGCTCGAATGGAACGGGACCCCGGAAAAGACCCACAACATATTCCTGCAGGTGCTGGCTACGCAGGGGATATTCGGAATGTCCATATACCTGCTCTTATTTGCGGCGTTTTTTAAGAAATCGATCAATCTCATATTCGGCGAAAAAGACGTTGTCCGGCGCTATCTTGTTTTCGGTATTTTTCTCGGGATAATCGCCTATATCATACAGGGATTGTTCAATTACACAGTGGCGGCCTATGGGTCGTTTTTCTGGATAGCACTCGGTTTGATCATAACGCTTGATTCATCTTCAAGGAAATATTACTCTATGGAATTAAGGGAAGGGTCCGTTTTAGGCAGCCGCAAGCTGCTTTATTCGGGCGTCATAGCCCTGCTTTTTTTAATGACAACAGCTTCAACAAGGGAATGGATGGCGGATATGTATTATAAGGTGGGCAACATAGCGTCATCCGCAGATAAGGACGAGATAGGGGTCCCTTATTATAACGGCGCGGTTGTATTAAATCCAAACAGCGAAATATACTGGGTCAAGTACGGGATAGCTTATGAGAAGCTTATGAGAAAAGAGAACGACCCGGCCAAAAAGCTTGAACTTATAAAAAAAGCCGCGGAGATACATATGCGCACAATAGCCATGAACCAGATGAACGGATATAATTATAATAACCTTGCCAGGGTCTATAAGCATTACGGCGAAACTCTGGATCCTGCCAAATACCAGGACGCCGTTAATTACTATAATGAGGCCATAAAAAGGGACCCGAACAACGCTTATTTCGGGCTTGACCTCGCGACCGTGTATATAAACATGCAGCAATGGGACAAGGCCTATGAAATCTGCATTAATTATACAAAAATGTACCCGACTTTTGCCGTACCGTTCAGCTACATAGGCTACCTCTATATGTTAAAAGGCAAACAAGCCGTCAATGAAGCGGTTTCTTTCTATGAGCAGGCTGTGGACGGCAAAGACTGGTACAGGGATTCCACGACCGAACTATCAACATACAGCAACCTCGGGATAATATATGTCAACACCGGGCATATAGACAAGGCCGCAGGTATGTTCGAAAGGGTTGTAAAAGCCAAGCCTGATTATGTCGAGGGATGGCTGAATCTTGCCAGGCTTTACGGGATGATGAAGAGATATGAGGACGCGGCGGCGTGTTATGAGCAGGTTTTAAAGTTAAACCCGTCCGACACGAGGGCAAGCATCCCGCTTGACGCGATAAAAAAGGGGATGAACAAATGAAGTGCCCTTATTGCGGTCATAAAAAAGACAAGGTCGTCGATTCCCGCGAGAGCCGCGACGGCGAAGCGATAAGGAGAAGGCGTGAATGCCTGAAATGCGCAAAGCGCTTCACTACATACGAACAGGTGGAACACTCGCTGCCCATGGTTATAAAGAAAGACGGCAGGAGGGAAGCTTTTGATAAAAATAAAATATTGGCGGGATTGACAAAGGCCTGCGAGAAAAGGCCGATTTCCGTGGAAAAACTTTATGAAGTGATCGATGACATCGAAAAACAGCTATATTCAAGGATGGAAAAAGAAGTGTCATCGAATATAATCGGCGAAATGCTTATGGAAAAACTGGCGAAGCTCGATGAAGTGGCATACGTCAGGTTCGCGTCCGTATACAGGCAGTTTAAGGACATCAACGCCTTTACAAAGGAACTTCAGAAATTCCTAACCGATAAAAGTTAGCCGGGTTTTGACATATGTCAAAATACGCGCAAAAAATCTCATCGTATCTGATCATTTCTGTATTTGTTTTCCTTCCTTTCCTTAATAACAGCCACATTTTCTACGGGACTTATGTTGTCAAGGAAACGTTCATATGTTTGGCCGCATTATTGGCGGCGGTTATATCCCTGCCAGGGATACTTGGCGGAAAAAAAGCGGGGATAAACCCTTATATATATATATGCCTGGTGTTTATGGCATTATTAATGTTGTCCGGCGCCGGGAATCCGGCTGTTAACAGGACACTATACTCTGAGAAAATCATAACATGGCTTTCGCTCCTGTTTATCCCGGCGGTTTGCGTCATGCCTTCCATGGAAAAGATCACGGCAGCGGCTGTATTATCCAACCTGGCAGTTGTTATAATTGGCGCAATACAGGCTTTTTTGTTCTTTAGCGGCGGAAATTATTATTTTTTCGGGAACGATGAATTCGGCAAGAGGATATACAGTGTCTTTGGAAATCCCGATATTTTCGCCGCATACCTTACCGCAATCATCCCGGTTATATTTTACGCGTATAAGCTTAATAAGGGGAAAAGTCTGCTTGCGCTTGCCGTGATCAACATATTATTGCTGCTGTTTACACAAAGCTTATCCGGGGCGTTCACGCTTTCCATACTGGCAATTGTGTGGGCCGCAATATGCCTGAAAGGGAAAAGAAGGGTTGCGGTATTTGCCGCGGTTTTTATAGTCGTGGCGGCCGCCCTGTGGCGGATTACCGGCGTTAAAAATGATTCGGCGGTATTGCGTCATTTCTTGTGGGATTCATCGGTTAAAATGACATCTGCCAATCCTGTTTTTGGGGTCGGGGCCGGAAATTTCAGGGTTTTAACGCCTGAATTCCAGGCACAGGCGTTAAAGGACGGGAATTATCCGGATTATGTGTCCGTGCATGATGAAGCGTACGCGCACAATGATTTTCTTCAGATGCTTTCTGAAACAGGCATTGCCGGATGCATGGCTTTCGCGGCCCTGATATGCTACCCGTTTTATGTTTATTTCAGGAATAGATCAAGGGCCCCGGAAGACGGATATATCCTGTTTTCCATGGCGGGCATATTGATATTTTCAACCGCAAATTTTCCTTTTGAGATACCTCTGATCGCCGCGATGTACGCGGTTTTCTCGTTTAAACTCTCGGGAGAAGCGGGTTTAAGCATCCAAAAACCGGGAATATTCCTCAAAACAGCGGCAGCTGCCGCTGTCCTAGGCGTCGCGGCCGCGGATATTTATTTTATACCCGATTACCTGGAGAGAGGCTATCTAACCGCATACATGGGTTATGCCGCGGCAAAGGAACTGAAAGTTAATTATCCGGGTTTTGCCGCAAAGGCTCAAATTGATTACCAGCTTTCTTTTTATACAGGCATTATGAAGAGCAGGGAGGGCGATTTTAACGGGGCCATCAAGGATTTTAAGAGAGCTCTTGAACTCTTCCCAAATTTTGCGGGATGTATTTACAACCTCGGCAACGCGTATTACAACAGCGGCGATCTGCAAAACGCCTCATTATGTTACAGAAAACTCATAGATTTGAACAGGGCATATGCCCCGGCTTACAATAATCTCGCGATCATTGAAAAAAAGGAGAATAATTACAAGGAGGCAATAAGGCTCCTTACGCAGGCGGAAAAATGGAACCCCGGCCTGCTGGAAATTAATTATAACCTTGCGGATGCATATTATCATGAAGGCGATACTGAAAAAAAACTTATATATCTTAAAAAAGCCCTGCAAATAAAGGCGGATTATCAGCCGGCGCTTGAACTTGCAAAAAAATCCGGTTTTGTGCCATAAAAATGTTTTACAAAATCCATAAAATATTATATATTATTAAGCATTACTTGTATGCTTAATATATTGGAGGGATATTTTGAGAAAGTATATTTTATGTATGTTTTTAATGGCTGCGCCTGTTTTGGCACTGGCGGTACAGGCAAGAAATATAGAGATACTTGATGTGCCGACAGCCAACACCCTTATCAAAGGCGAGATAAGGGGCGACTTTAAGTTTTATCCCGGCGGCGGCATTTTAAACAGGTTATACGTGGGTTTATTTGACCGGCTTATGATAGGCGGAGCCGAGAAAGTAGATAACATTATAGGAAGCGGAAATTTGTCATTTAACTTACCCTGGTTCCTGTTTAAGGTCAGGTTTACCGACGATGATGGGGCAATACCGGCAATATCCCTCGGGTACGAAGCTCCGGGATACTTCGCTGTGCCGGCAAAAGGAGCTTTTATTGCCGTAACAAAAGAAATAGCAATCGGTTCTGTCTTTGCCCAGCTGACGGGTACCGTATATACGGATAATTTCAGTC
This sequence comes from uncultured bacterium, assembly GCA_937889595.1. GTDB lineage: Bacteria > Oederibacteriota > PGYV01 > PGYV01 > Palsa-1178 > PALSA-1178. Next base: position 23,334 of record CALAOR010000016.1, on the reverse strand, counting down.
ATTTTGGCCAGAACGTGGATATGGGAACAGGCATTGAATTTGCAATTACAAAGGAATTTATCATAGGCTCCGAGTTTGACGGGATATTCGGCGCGTATCCGGACGCGAGGTACATTAATTTCGTGATAGGATATTTCTTTGACCCGATACAGATCGACGTCGGGGTAAAATTCAACCTGAACAGGGATGTTTCAAGGGTCCTGAGAATAATATACATAAGTTATTTTTAAAAGAAGTTCCCATCAACCGATGATTAAGCAAAAGGAGAATTAAAAAATGGCTGACGAGCACATACAGATACTTGAGTTCGAGAAACCGCTTGCTGAACTCAAAAAAAAGATAGAGGAATTAAAGGTTTATGCCAGGGAAAAGAACCTAAATGTTGACGCGGAGGTAAAACCCCTGGAAGAAAGGGCCGGAAAAATGAGGGATGAAATATACAAAAACCTCAATTCCTGGCAGATTGTCCAGATAATGAGGCATGTCAAAAGGCCCAAGACCCTTGATTATGTGGCTTTAATGATAGATGATTTTCAGGAACTTCACGGCGACAGGTCTTTTGCGGATGATAAAGCCATGGTAGGCGGCATCGGGAAAATAGACGGCATTTCGGTCATGATAATAGGCCTTCAAAAAGGCAAGGACACAAAAGAAAACCTGATGAGGAACTTCGGCATGTCGCAGCCCGAGGGCTACAGGAAAGCTTTAAGGCTCATGAAGTATGCTGAGAAATTTAACATGCCGGTTTTGACATTTATAGATACCAGCGGCGCGTATCCCGGCATAGAGGGCGAGGAACGCGGCGTGGCCGAAGCGATAGCGAGAAACCTGATGGAAATGTCGCGCTTAAAAGTGCCCATAATAGTGAGCGTTATCGGGGAAGGCGGCAGCGGCGGCGCACTGGGCGTCGGGGTCGGGGACAGGGTGCTCATGCTTAAATACGCGACATACAGCGTGATATCTTTTGAAGGCTGCGCGACCATACTCTGGAAAGACGCTACAAAAGCGGCTGAAGCCGCGAGGATATTGAAACCTACGGCCAAGGACCTGTTTGAGCTTAAAGTAATTGACGAGATAATCGATGAGCCGCTTGAAGGCGCGCATAAGGACTATGAGTACACGGCAAATAACCTGAAAACTGCGATTGTTAAGTATTTGAAAGTGCTGGTAAAAATACCGCTTAACAGGCTCCTGGAAGAAAGATATAAAAAGTTCAGGAATATGGGTATTTATGAGAGGGTGGAACAGCAGGCACAGACAGCAAAGGAAGAAGCGGATAATGCGTAAAACCACACTGTTTGCGTTTTTTCTGGCGGCTTTTACGGCCTGCCTGTATGGCGATCACAGCACTATGCCTCCGGCAGTTGATATGGTCCAAAATTTAAAGTATACCGTGGTCATAGACCCTGCCCATGGCGGTGGCGATTGGGGGGTAAATATCCGCGGTATCATGGAAAAAGAGATCAACCTTAAAACCGCCAAACTCATAAAACAAAAACTGGAAAAAGCAAAAGCGGGGATAACGGTATATCTCACCAGGGATAATGACAGTTTTGTAACGGCCGCGGACCGGGCCGGATTCGCCAACAGCAAAAAAGCGTCGGCGTTTATTTCGGTCCACTGCGACTATTCGGCGAATCCGGCGGCCGAAGGATATAAGGTCTATTACAGCGCCGGGGAAAATTTAGGCCCCCAAAAGAATAACTCGGAAGTGCTTGACTGGACAAAGGTCCAGCTTTACCATATAGATGAAAGCATGCGCCTCGCGGCGTTTATATCCCAGTATTTGCAGGCTTCGCTCATACCGGAAACAGGCGCGGCGGGGAACAACGGGGTAAACAGCACAGTCGCAGGAAAGTACAGAAAAGAACAAAGCGCCGTCTTGGTTTCCCTGGAAGGCGCGGACATGCCGGCAGTGGACATAGAGCTCGGCAACTTAAACAACGCAAATGACGCATCCTATCTGAAGGACGACAAGGCCCTTAATGCCATGGCATACCACATCAAAGAAGCGGTATGTTACTTCCTAAAGGAAAAAAAATGACCGAAAAAACACCCTTAAAGCAGCCCGCAAAAACCCCGGATGAAAAGAAGAAACCCGCGGCATTATTGCTGCCGGGCCTGATCGTTATACTGGCGGCGGCGCTGATATACGCGCTGGTTACATTCACAGGTATCTTTGATATTGGTAAGAAAACAACAGGTAGCCTGCTTTCTTCCTATCAGCTGTATTCCCCCAAAGACGTAAAGATAAAAGCCCTGTTATTTTTTGGAAACCCGCAGGCTGAAGGATTTAAAACATCGCCGGCGGAAATATACAGTTCCGCGCTCCAGATAAACAGGATAAAACAGCTCATAATGCTCCTGACACAAGGCCCGAAAGACAAAACAGTTTTAAACCTGCTGCCCGAAGGCACGGCCTTAAAAGACGCGTATCTTGACGCGAACAGCATACTTTACCTTGACATGTCGCCTGAATTCGCGGCAAACTGCAGGGGAGGCACGACAGGCGAATACGAAGCCGTATATTCCATACTGGACACCGTGTTTTATAACTTCCCATGGGTTAAGGGTGTCAAGTTCGCCGTAAACGGAGCGGAAAAAGACAGCCTCGCAGGCCACATAATCATCAAATCAATATTAACCCCGGACACGGACCTAACAAAGTTAAAATGAAACTGCCGAAAAAGCCTTTTTAAGTAAGCAGGCACTCCTTGGTAATTCGGTTTTGGCGCCAAAGTACATGGCGCCAAAGTACTTTTTGACAAATCCCATTAAAAATGATAAATTGGATGGATTTTAATATCTATGGAGGAATTGCTTTGGACAAATACGTACCCTTGGAAATAGAGGATAAATGGTATGAATTCTGGATGGAAAAAGGATATTTTAAGGCGGATAACACTTCCGCCAAACCCCCATTTTCCATTGTCATACCCCCGCCCAATGTAACAGGCTCCCTTCACATCGGACATGCCTTAAACAACACGCTTCAGGACGTATTGGCCCGGTATAAAAGGGCAAAAGGATTCAATGTCCTCTGGCTGCCGGGTTGTGACCATGCGGGAATAGCCACACAGAATGTCGTGGAAAGGGAACTGAAAAAAGAAGGCAAAAAAAAGGCTGATTTGGGGCGCGAGGAATTTGTAAAACGCGTCTGGGAGTGGAAGGAAAAATACGGCACGACCATCATGATGCAGCTTCGAAAGCTGGGTTCATCCTGCGACTGGAGCAGGGAGCGTTTTACATTGGACGCGGGGTTGTCAGAGGCGGTAAAGGAAGTTTTTGTCAGGCTTTATAACGAAGGCCTTATATACAGGGGAGACTACATAGTAAACTGGTGCCCGAGATGTTTAACGGCCATTTCAGATATTGAGGTCACGCATAAGGATATAGCGGGCCACTTTTACCACATAAAGTACCCTTACGCCGACGGAACAGGCTCCATAGAAGTTGCCACAACCAGGCCCGAGACCATGCTCGGTGATACTGCTGTCGCGGTTAATCCGGACGATGAACGCTATAAAAATGTAAAAGAAGGCACCATGCTGACCCTTCCGGAAACCGGAAGGCAGATACCCATAATAAAGGATTCATATGTTGATAAGGAATTTGGGACAGGCGCGGTTAAGATAACTCCGGCCCATGACCCGAATGACTTTGAGATAGGGGTCAGGCACAAGCTTCCTTTAATAAATGTCATGCATGAAAATGGAAAGATGAATGAAAATGCCGGAGAGAACGGGAAGTACAGCGGCATGGACAGGTTTGAGGCGAGAAAGAAGCTTGTTGAGACGCTTAAAGACCAGGGCTACCTTGTAAAAATCGAGGATCATAAGCACGCGGTGGGGCACTGTTACAGGTGCGATACTATCGTGGAACCATACGTGTCGGCCCAGTGGTTTGTGAGGATCAAGCCGCTGGCAGAGCCCGCAATCAGGGCAGTTGAAGACGGCACCATAAAATTTACGCCTGACAACTGGAAAAAGGTATATTTTGACTGGATGAATAACATAAAAGACTGGTGCATATCGCGGCAGCTTTGGTGGGGACACAGGATCCCAGCCTGGCACTGCGATGACTGCGGCCATATAACAGTTTCCAAGGTAACGCCGGAAAAATGCGAAAAGTGTTCCGGCAAAAATATCAGGCAGGATAATGACGTCCTGGATACATGGTTTTCTTCGGGTTTGTGGCCTTTTTCAACTCTGGGCTGGCCTGAAAAAACAAAGGACCTCTCGGTTTTTTACCCGACTTCAGTGCTTGTTACAAGTTGGGACATACTGTTTTTCTGGGTGGCCCGGATGATAATGATGGGATTAAAGTTCATGGGCAAGCCGCCCTTTTATGAAGTGGCGATAAATTCCCTGGTCGGCGATTCAGAAGGCAAAAAGATGAGCAAGTCTAAAGGCAATGTGATAGACCCGCTTGACATAATGAAAACCTACTCCGCGGACGCCCTGCGTTTTACCATGGTATCGCTTGAGACACAATCAAGGTATATAGCCTTCGCTGAAGAGCGCACAAAAGGCTATGCCGGGTTCATGAATAAGATATTTAACGCGTCAAAATATACGATATCAAACTTAAGCGGGATCAAAGAGCATGATCTGACAAAGCACGCGGATAAGCTGAAACTGCCTGAAAAATGGATACTTGCCCGGGCGAATTCGCTGTCAAAAAAGTTAAGCGAAGGCCTGGATAAGTATAAATTCGCCGAAACCGCATCGATTTTATATGATTTTTTCTGGCACGATTTCTGCGACTGGTACATAGAAATGTCAAAAATTGAACTCCAAAAGGAAGATTCGGAATATAAAAATATTGTAAAAAATGTACTGCTGAAAGTGCTCAAGGACAGCTTGGTCATGCTTCATCCCGTTATACCTTTTGTGACCGAAGAAGTGTACCAGAACCTGCCCATGAACGGCAAAAAAGAGTCAATAATGCTTGAACCCTGGCCGGAGTTCCGTGAGATATTTGATTTTGGCGCGGATGAATTGTCCGAAATGGATGATATGATGAGCCTGATATACAGGATCAGGCAGCTGCGCGGCGACCTTGAAATATCCCCGGCTGATAAGGTTGAAGCTTTCGTGTTGATGGATGATAAAAGGGCGGATTTAACAGTGAAGTATGGTGATGTCATAAAAACCCTCGCAAAAGTAAGCGGATTCACAAGCGCCCCCGGAGAAAACCTCATCATAAGGTCCGTCACCGCTTCCGGCAACCGTGAGATCGGAAAAGCGGGGATCAATACGTCGGCCGTAAAGGACAAGGACAAAGTGATAGCCAATAAGGAAAAGAGGGCCGCCGACATAGACAAGGGCATTGCAGGCGTGAAAAACAAGCTTTCCAACCCGAATTTTGTGAATAATGCCATGAAGAAAACAATTGATGAGGAAAAATCCAAGCTTGATAATTATGAGGCGGATAAGAAAGCCCTTATTGATTTTATAAACGACCTGAAAAAATAGCGGGGTAAACATGGACCTTTTAAAAAAGAATGAAAAGTACATAGACCGGCTTATTGACATGTCGCTTAAAGAGGACATTGGCGACGGTGACGTAACCACCGATATTATAATACCCCAAACCGCGGTGTTAAAAGGCGTTTTTAAGGCGAAAGGCGCAGGTATTATATGCGGACTGCCCCTGGTTAAGAAAGTGTTTGCGAAGATAGATAAAAACGTGAAAATATCATTTAAAAAACGGGACGGGGACAAGGTAAAAAACGGCGACATTATTGCCATAATCACAGGGCACGCAAGGGCTATTTTGATGGGGGAGAGACTGGCGCTTAACCTCTTACAGAGGCTGTCGGGAGTAGCGACATCCGCGAACATGTTCCAGTCCATTGTCAGGCCGTACGGGGTCACGATCCTTGATACGAGGAAAACAACGCCTATGCTCAGGGTCCTGGAAAAATACGCGGTTAAAACCGGAGGCGCCTCCAATCACAGGATGGGTTTGTATGACATGGTTTTGATCAAGGACAACCATATTGATTTTATAGACATTGAAAAAGCCGTTATGGAGTGCAGGCGTTTCATCCCCAAGGGCATGAAAATTGAAGTGGAAGTGCACAACCTTGAATTTCTTGAAAAAGCCATTAAAGCCAGGCCCGATATAATAATGCTCGATAACATGGATTATGAAATGATGGACAAGGCTTTTGCCAGGCTCAAAGAGACTCACTGCGATGCAAAGGTGGAGATTTCAGGCGGTGTCAACATGAATAGTATCAGGGAAATAGCGAAAAGAAAACCAGACTATATATCTTTAGGCGCGATAACGCATTCTGCCCAGGCTTTGGACATCAGTTTAACCCTGCACAAATGAAGATTGATACCGTAGCTTCAGCCATTGGGAAAAACAGGGTATTGAATAAAATAATATATTTTAACTCCCTTGATTCCACGAACAAATACCTCACGGAGAATGATTTCGCTTCCGGAACAATTGCCGCAGCCGCGATACAGACGGCCGGCCGCGGCAGGCGGGGCGCCGGATGGGTGTCGGGCAAAGGCGGATTATGGTTCTCGTTTGTCATCAATAAAAAAATAATAAATCCATATATGTTCGTGGTCCTTTCATCCGTTGCCGTCGTTGAAACTCTTGCCAAATACGGATTAAAACCCGTGATAAAGTGGCCCAATGACATACTTTTACAATCATCAAAGATATGCGGGATACTAATTGAAAATGACGCGTTTAACGCGAGGATTGTCACGGGTATCGGTGTAAATGTGAATAATGAACCGCCTCAGGGCCTAAATCAGCCCGTCATCTCGGTAAAAAAAGCGGTCAAAAGAAAAATAAATGAAGAGGAATTTTTTATAAGGCTGGTGAAAAAGCTTGATTCATACCTGTACAATATCAAAGGGCTAAAAAAGGAACTTATCAATAAATGGGTAAGAAACCAGGCGGACATAACAGGCAGGGAAGTCAGCGTGATAAGGAATAAAAAGCGTATTTCCGGCGAGGTAAAAACGGTACATAAAGACGGCAGCGTCAGTATTGCGGACAGACAGGGAAGGATACATAAGATAAAAGGCGAGGTGTTTTTTCTGATGTAGGGACGCGTCGCACCCTCTGCGTTTCACCGGGGTACGCCGGTGGTCAGTGGTTCTGTACTAAAGGAAAAACTTTTTATACAGCTTTTTTTCCGAATAAATGTTTTTCAGCACCATAACTCCGGCAATGGTTTTTGCGTCCTTGATCCTGCCTGAAAATACCATGCTGACCGCTTTATCCAGGGGCGTAATATAGGGCCTTATTTTCTCATCTGGCATAAGGGTCTGGGTTCTTTTTTCAAGTTTTGTGCACAGAAACATGCCCATGACTTCCGTCATGGTCCCGGGGGCAAGGTAAAAGCGGGTGATTTCCCTGATTTTTTTTGCATTATAACCGATTTCTTCCGTAAGTTCCCTTGACGCGCAGGTTTTATAGGACTCGCCCTTATCTCTTGTACCGGCGGGAAATTCGATTATGCCGCCGCCGGCGGCATAGCGGTACTGTTCTATCATGATAATCAGTTTCTTTTTTATGTCAAGAACCGGGATCATCAGCGAAGATCCCGGATGGTGGATTATTTCCCTTGTTATCCTATTCCCGTTCATTTCTATGATGTCTTTGTCCAGGCGGAATATCCTGCCTTTATAAACTGTTTTTGAACTGACGACCCTCATTTTGAGCCTCCGCAATTGATTATCCGGTCTTCTGTGATTATGTAGTCCATTTTTACGTCATGCCGGTCCGAAGGGACGGTCCTTACAATTTGTTTTTCAAATGCGAGCGCTGTTTTTATGGCTGAAGAAGGAAGTTTCTTCAGGAAATGGTCAAAAAATCCCTTTCCAAAGCCCACCCGGTTGCCTTTGGCGTCAAAAGCTATGCCAGGGATTATAACCAGACTTATGCATCTGGGGGTGCGGGGTTTTATTTTTTTAACAGGTTCCTTTATTTTATAAGCCCCCCTTGACAGGGCGCATCCTTTTGTGTATTTAACCGGGATTATCATGCCGTCATCCACGCACGGCACATAAATTTCAACCCCCTTCTCCGACAGGTAACGGATGAGCCCCGATGTTTTCACTTCGCTCTGTGTTGACAGGTATATCATGGCGCACTTTGGGGTTTTTAACATGGGAAAAAAATGGTCCTTGAATACCGATACTATCTTTGCACTCTTGCGCAGGATCAACTCTTCAGGCATTGCATCCCTGGCTGCCCGTGTCTGTTTTCTTAATATGTGTTTTTCCATATGCATAAATATAACGCAGATGTTAACCCTTGGCAAGAATTATTTGATTGACGCTTAAGACGGCTTAATATATAATCTCAAGCCATAGAGGCAGTATAATAAAATATAGAGGGGCTAGAGCGTGAAAAAAACCAGCGTTTTTTTATTCGTTTGTATTTTCATTTTTATTTTTCAGCATGTGTTCGGCCAATCCCGCGAAATTTCGGTTAAAGAAGGCACGTCGAAGGTTATAAAGATAGAAAAAGCAAAGGAAATAGAAATTGTCAATAAAACAGTGGCGACCGCAACGATCCTGTCCGACGAAGAAATAATCCTTGAAGCGAAAAAGCCTGGAACTTCCGTTATAAATATCACCACGGCGGCCGGGGTTGAAAGCCTGATTGTAAACGTAAAAAAAACAAACGCATCCGAATCCATGATAGAAATAGATGTTCAAATACTTGAGATAAACAATGTCAACGGCGCTGATTACGGAATAGACTGGCCCACTTTGCTCGCCGGCCCGGTTCCCGCGGGAGCCCTCCCTGTATCGGCATTAAATGCCATTGAAAAAAATCCGCCGTCTTTCAGGGTCCTAGGGGCGGATTTTGCAAGGGGGCAGCTGAACCTGCTGGTGGATTTCCTGGTTAGCAACAATTATGCCAAAGTGCTTGCAAAACCGAAACTGCTGGCTTCAAACGGGAAAAAAGCGAGTTTCTTGTCCGGCGGTGAAGTGCCGATCGTCACAGTTTCTACAACGGGCCAGGCAAGCGTTTCGTGGAAAAAATACGGCGTCAGCCTGGAGATAGACCCAAAACTGACAAAACAGAACAGAATAGAAGCCCAGATACGGGCTGAAGTGAGCAATCTGGATTACGCAAACGCTGTCAGCGTGGGCACAAGCACGGTTCCCGCTGTCAAAACAAGATGGGCGGAAACAAGCATAAATGTGGAGCCCGATAATACCGTCGTCATAGCCGGATTGATCGAGAACCAGGAAATGAAGACAATAAGCGGCGTGCCAGTGCTCTCAGGCATACCTTTGCTCGGGGAACTGTTTAAATCCGTTACCACTTCGGACAGGAAAACAGAGCTTGTCATATTTGTCACGCCTAAAATATCCGGACAGGACATCACTGAATGAAAAAAATAATTACGTTCATAAATAAAAAGAACGGCTCGGGCAAAACAACTCTTGCCCTGAACATGGCGTCTGTCATGGCCGGGGAATACGGCCTGAAAACAGGAGTTCTTGAAATGGGCGAAGGCGTATTTGACACGCGGGTAATGATGAATATAACTGCGGACCACACGCTGAACAACGCTGCGGATATTTCAAAATACCGCCCGGACAGGGAGCAGTTTTATCTTTTTTGGGACATAAGCTGGGAGAGGGCAATAAAATATTTTCATGAGTCGCTTGATGTGCTCCTGATAGACACGGAAGGCTTCCCCGACCAGCGCCTGTTTGACATAACGGATACATTACTGATACCGGCGGCTTTAAACCCCTATGACATGAAACACGTAAACCATACCGCCCAAAAACTAATTGAAATGCGCTATCCGGCTTCGGTCATTAACATACTCGTAAATAAAGCCGACAACAGCCTTTTGTCGGCAGGAGACATACAGCAGGGGTTTAATAATATACGCGTACTCGGCGTCCTGCCGCGTCTGGCCGCGGTTGAGGAAGCCTCCCATAAAGGCGAAATATACTGTTCAAAGAACAGGAAAAGCGCGTTTTATAACACCGTCAAAAATGCAGCGGGCGGCCTGCTTGAAGGCGGTTCAAAACCTCATATGGAAATACTGGACATGGCGGCCGTTTCCCGGGAAGATGAGCGCGCCATATTGCCGCCTGTTATAAGGCCAGGTATAAAAAATGGAACGGATGCGGGGCTGAAAAAAACAGTCAACAGGATGTTGTTTGAGGAAATAAACGTAAAGAATCTTGAGAAAGACGCTCTTACCCATCCGGACAAGAAATCAAAGATATTCGGGGAAATAAAAAATAAAATCAGGAAGATCCTTGACGATTTGGACCCGGCCATGATCGACAGGGAAACCAGGGAAGCTGTTGTAACCGAGATATTTGATGAGGTAACGGGTTTGGGCGCCATAGAGGACCTTTTGAAAGACCCGGGCATAAGCGAGATAATGGTAAACAGGCATGATGAAATATACATTGAAAAAGCGGGGAAACTTTACAAATCGGAGAAAAGGTTTACGGATGATGAAAATGTTATGCGCGCCATAGAACGCATAGTGCTTCCCCTGGGCCGCAGGATAGACGAATCAATGCCTTACGTGGATGCCAGGCTGCCGGACGGGTCCAGGGTCAATGCAATTATTCCTCCGTTGGCCATCGACGGGCCTGTACTGACAATCAGGAAGTTCTCTGACAGAAAACTGACCCCGGAGGACCTTGTAAAATACGGCAGTGTTACGGCGGACGCGGTTGAATACCTCAGAGATGCGGTCTTGAAAAGGAAAAATATCCTTATATCCGGAGGCACAGGCTCGGGTAAAACAACGCTCCTGAATATATTATCCTGCTTCATACCTGAAGATGAGCGTATTATAACAGTGGAAGACTCCGCGGAACTGCGGCTGTCCCAGGAACATGTGATAAGGCTTGAAGCAAGGCCGCCCAACATAGAGGGCAGGGGAGCCGTTACAATCAGGGACCTGGTAAAAAACTGCCTGCGCATGAGGCCGGACAGGATAGTCGTGGGCGAATGCCGCGGCGGGGAAACCCTTGACATGCTGCAGGCCATGAACACGGGCCATGACGGGTCCATGACAACGGTGCATTCAAACACGCCGCGCGACGCGGTGTCGAGGATAGAGGTTATGGTGCTCATGTCGGGGGTCGAACTTCCGGTGCGCGCCATAAGGGAACAGATAAAAAGCGCGGTAAATATCATAGTGCAGCAGGCGAGGTTAAAGGACGGAAGCAGGAAGATAACCCATATTACCGAAATAACAGGCATCGAAGGAGATACAATACTCATGCATGATATTTTCAGGTATTTTGAATCAGGAACAGGCATGGACGGCAGGATAGAAGGGGAGTTAAAAAGAGTGGACAGGATATAGGCATGGTTTTACAAGGTTTTCCGGCAGTATCCCCGTAGAGAGGCTGCTTGCTGCCTCTCTGACGCAGGCTCTACAGGTTTTTGTTTTGAATGGGGGGCTTACCACCAACTAAAATGCTGGCCTTACAAAACGCGGGTCATGCAAACAGTTGTTTTAAAAGCCGACGGTGAGCGGCAGCAAGCAGCCGCTCTACAGGTTTTTTTGTTTTTACCTATATGACACATCGGTATTGTTTTAAAACATACACACCAGCTTTATCTTGCCTAAATCCCTAAAAAGTTATATTATTGTATCTTATAATTTTATATTCTAAAGGCGGACCGAAAAAATGAAGATCAGGGAATTATTATATTATCTTAAGTACGGCTTTTCCGTTTTGCTGCTGCACAGGCGCGCGCCTATAGTTGCGGGGGTGCCGCTGACCGATGTGTGCAACCTTAAGTGCGCCCATTGTGTGGTCGCAAATAAGGGCAGGGGGCCGTATTCTTTCGGGCGGCTCATGGAGATCTTTAAAATGTTCCATGACAGGGGGGCAAGAATACTTTATTTGCAGGGCGGGGAGATCATGACCTGGTCAGATAAGGGGTTAAACGTTAATGATGTGATCAAAGCGGCGCGGGATATGGGCTTTTTCAGGGTCGCGGTTGTTACAAACGGGACTTTCCCCATAGAAATAGCATCTGACGCGGTATGGGTCAGCCTGGACGGCCCGGAAAAATATCACGATGAAATACGCGGCAAAGGGGTGTTTGCCGCTGTTATGGAAAATATCAGAAAATCGCCGCATCCGGATATTTCCGTCAATCTGACGCTGAACAAAAAAAATTGGCATGGCGCGGAAGACCTTATAAAATTAATCAGTTCCGAGAAAAATATCCGCGGCATTTCCGTTAATTTCCATACTCCCTACCCGGGAGTGGAAGAACTGGCCCTTGATATTAAGGAAAGACGGGAAGCGCTTCTAAACATAATACGCATGAAAAAACTGGGTTATAAGGTGATAAACTCTATGTATGGGTTAAAGGCGCTGATGACAGGACGTTATAAAAGGCCGGTCCATATAATCCAGATGATGGAACAAGACAGGGTGTTTGAATGCTGCTGGGGCAGGGAAATCCCGGGTGTTTGCGAAAAATGCGGTTATGGGATCATCCCGGAATTGTCCGGAATACAGGCGCTTGATCCTGCCGCGATTTTCAGCGCTTTAAACCTTTTTAAGGCGGCGCGGTAAATGACGGACATACAAAATGAAATAACAGAAAGGCTGTCCCTGGAAAAAGAACTTACGCTTGCGGCGTTTTCAGAAAGGCTTTGGCAGTCAACGGTTCCTGTTATCCCGCTGGGTCTCGACATTTATTGCAGGGTTGACGACCCTGCGGTAAGGCTTGAGTTAAGCAAAAATCCGAGGGTTGGATTTATAGGGCGCGGTCCGGGGAGCCCGGTGCGCGGACAGGGCATAGCCAGGTTTGTTAAAGATTCAGCGGCTCCGCATGATATTAAGCTTAAACTCGGGAAGGATATTATACTTGTGCGGCCCTATAGGATACAATTAAGCGGCGCGCAGGGCATGGAAAACAATATTTTTGAAGAAACAAAAAACGGGTGGATAAATGAACCGGAGGTTTCAGCCGGCAGCCGCAACCGCGGCATCAGATTCTGGCTGGAAGCCGCGCGTATTGTATCGGCGCCCCTGTCGCTGATACCGGTTATAACAGGATCTATTATGGCCCTGATCCACGGCAGGTTTGACACCGTGATATTCCTGGCAGCGCTCTTCGGGGGTCTTGCAGCGCATATGGGGGTGAATTTTTACAGCGATTATAACGATTTTAAAAAAGGTTTTGATACACCGGGCGCGCTGTCAAGCCACACAGGCGCGCTGACACGGGAACTGGTTAAACCTTCCTCTATATTGACAGCATCTTTTATCTGCTTTGGCATAACCGGGGCAATGGGAATATACCTTACATACGCCGCGGGCTGGCCCGTAATTATATTCGGAGCGGCAGGTCTGCTGGGAGGCGCGTCATACACAGGCGGCCCTGCTGCCTTAAAATACCGCGGCATGGGCGAACTGACCACGGCGGTTTTAATGGGTCCGGTCATGGTATCAGGCGCCTACTATGTCCAGACAGGCGCCGTGCACGCCGCTCCGCTGGTAATTTCCATGTGTTTGGGCCTGCTTGTCGGCTCGGTTACCCTGGCAAATAATATCCGGGACATGGAAGACGACGGCAAAAACGGCTTTGTAACCCTGCCGATAATAACCGGATTTGAAAACGCAAGGAAAATCTACCGCGTTTTTCTGCTCGCGCCCTATGTAATACTGGCGGTATTTATAGCGCTATGGCCAAAATTTTATCCGTCTGCCATCGCGTTTTTCAGCATTCCGTTCGCGCTAAAATGTCTGACCGAGATGAATAACGGCGGTAAAGACAGCTCGGAAATAAGGGTAAGCGCCGTCAAACATCCGTATCCGTTATATTCCATACGTCTGTATATCCGTTTTTCCATTCTGCTTTCAGCGGGACTTTTGATAAGTATTTTTTCATGATAAACAAAAATTTGGAAGCCCTTTTCTCCGGGCAGAAGAACGGTATTTTACTTCATACCGCCTGCGGTAAAAACAGGCAGAGCCTTCTTTTTATTGATCCTGTATGTTCCGTGGAAAGTTCCGGACCCTCACATATTGATAAAGACCTTAAGCGCGTCAATAAACTGATAGATTCAGGGCTTTATGCCGCGGGATTTTTCTCTTACGAACTCGGATGCTTTCTTGAAGAAAAACTGCCCGTAAATTCCAGCGCACTTTCTTCGCCGCTTTTCAAGCTCATGTTCTTTAAAAACCGCTGCATATTCAATAACCTGAAGCTTTCCGGAGATTCTTCTTATTCCGTTTCAAAGCCAGGGCCTTCCACAGATTTGGACCAGTATGCCAGGGGTTTTAACAAAATAAAAAACCTCATAAGGAACGGAGAAATATACCAGGCAAATTATTGCTTCAAACTCGATTTTACCCTGCGGGGCAGTTTGCGGGACTTTTTTATAAAGCTTGCAGAACAACAGCCTTCGGCCTATTCCGCCTTTATGCGTTTTGGCAGTGAAGCTGTTATTTCTTTTTCCCCCGAGCTTTTTTTTGAAAGAACCGGCGGCCGCATAAAAATGAAACCCATGAAAGGCACTTTGCTGAAACCCGCTTCAAAAAACGGGCTTAAGCATTTTAAAAAAGACCCGAAGACCATGGCGGAGAACATCATGATCGTGGACCTGATAAGGAACGACCTTGGCAAACTCTGCAAAACAAAAAGCATAAAAGTCGGCGGCCTTTTTGAAGTTGAAGAGTACCCGACTTTATGGCAGATGACCTCCTCTGTTTCAGGCGCGCTTAAAAATAATCCCGGCATTGCTGAAATGCTCCGGGCGATCTTTCCTTCCGGATCAGTGACGGGGGCCCCCAAAATACGCGCCATGCAGGTCATAGCGGAGTGCGAAAAAGAGAGCAGGGGAATTTACACGGGAGCTTTGGGATATATATCCCCCGGCAAAAAAGCGGTGTTCAATATACCCATAAGGACAGCGGTTATAAACACGGTTTCCGGCAAATCTTCTTTCGGCGTCGGAAGCGGCATCGTGAATGATTCCCGCCTTATCCCGGAGTACAGGGAATGCCTTGGTAAAGCGCGTTTTCTGACCTCAGACTCGCAGGGCTTTCATCTCATCGAAACTATATTATATGAAGCAGGCGGATATTCCCTTTTGAACGGGCATTTGAGCCGCTTAAACGCTTCGGCCTCATACTTTGGCATCCCATTTTCAAAGTCCCGGGCAAGAGAGATCCTCTTAAAAAACAAGCATGGCATAAATAACAGGTGCAAAATCCGGCTTCTTCTTTCGGCGGATGGAAATATAAAAACCGAGTTTAAGGAATTAAAAAATGAACAAACAGTCAGACCCGGCATTGCTGTTTCTGCAATAAGGACGGACTCGGAAAACATTTTTCTCCGGCATAAAACGAGCCTGAGAGCCCTCTACAATAACGAATACATAAAAGCAATGGAAAATGGGCTCGCGGATCATATTTTCACAAACGAAAAATGTGAAATAACCGAAGGGTGTGTCACGAATATTTTCATCAGAATAAAAGGCGTTTTTTACACGCCTCCGGTTTCATGCGGGCTTCTTGGCGGGGTTTACAGGCAATACCTCCTTGCAAAGGCCCCCGGAATATATCGTGAAAAGATAATCAGCCTGGAAGACTTAAAAAGTGCGGAGGAAATATATCTGTGTAATTCAGTAAAAGGCCTTTTTAGGGTATATTTAGATTGAATAATATAATAAAGCAAATTCCGGTTTAACGTAAAAATGTATTTTATCGTTTAACCACTTCAAAAAAAATTAAAAAAAAACTTGACAATTGCCGGTATAACGTTTAAAATTACTTAAGTTACAACTACTTCCGGGGAGGTAGAAAGGCATGAATGATATGTATTCAGAAAGACGTATTGACAAGAGGCTAAAAAGTGAATTATCGGCGGAATACAAACTTTTTGGCGAGGAACTTGACTTGCTTTCTTTTCATTATACAAAAACAATAACTGTGGATATATCCAAAAGAGGCGTGTGCCTTGCGGTATCTAATATAGTCCATGAGGGCGATGTTATGCGGCTCGACGTTAGTTTTGGCGAGCGCAAAAAAATCAACACTTTCGGTGAAGTTGAGTGGTGCAAGGTCGAGGGCGGAAACTATATCGCCGGGATAAGTTTCATATCCTTAAGCCACAACGACGCTGAAACGCTCGCAGGGTATTTAAGCACGCTTAATTAACCGCAAAGCAGGCTGCTGCCGGAATTTCACAGGATCCAACCGCAGGGTATTAACCATAGCGACCCCGTTCTATAACCCCGTTTTTTTAGTTGCTTTATATCCTTTATGCAATATAATACTTGTCTAAACGCCTTTCCGGCGTATTTTTTAATTTATGTATTTATGAAAGGTCATGATGAAAACAAATTTTACGGTTTTAATAGCGGGCAGGGAGAATGTTGGCAAATCGTCCATATTCAACAAGCTGATAAACAGGCAGAAGGCCATAGTTGACGATTTTCCGGGCGTTACGCGGGATAAAATATACGGCGAAGCCGAATGGATGGGAAAGTCATTCACGGTCATTGACACGGGAGGGCTTCTTTTTAATGACGCGGACCTGATCAAAAATGAAGTGATTAAAATAGTAAAAGAAGTCATAAAGGATGTTGACCTGGTGCTTTTTGTTGTTGACGCGACCATGGGAATAGTCCCCGAGGACAGGGAAGTTTTTGATTTTATCAGGAGTAATTCCACCAACTTCGTGGTGGTTGCCAATAAGGTGGACACCCATGAAAAAGTGCCGCTTGTTTACGAGTTCTATAACCTCGGAGTCGACCACGTTTTTCCCGTGTCGGCCGCGCACTCTTACGGCCTGGACGATCTGCTTGATTATATAACGGCGCAGATACCGGGGCCGAAAGACACGGCCGAAGAGGAAAAAATAACCAAGGTTGCGATCTTAGGCAGGGAAAATGTCGGCAAGTCGTCTCTTTTTAACGCGCTTGTAAAAGAAGAACGCTCCATAGTCACGGACATACCCGGAACCACCAGGGATTCCATAGACACTCTCGTGGAAATTGACGGCAGGAAACTGCTGCTTATAGATACTGCGGGAGTCAAGAAGAGAAAGAACATAAAGAAAAAAGTGGAGGCCTATTCCATAGGCAGGGCTTTTATGAATATAAAACGCGGGGACATGGTGATCCTCGTCCTTGACTGCACCGCGGGCGTGACAGAGATGGACAAAAAGATACTGGGCTATGCCGCGGCAAATTACAAGGCCGTGCTTATCGCCGCCAATAAGTGGGACCTGATCCCTTATGAAAAAAGGGAAAGTTCAAGGGCGGAATTTACGGAATACATACGCGAGGAAATGAAGTTTGCCGCGTACGCGCCGCTGGTTTTCATTTCCGCAAAAGAGAAAAAAGGCCTCGAAAAATTAATTGAGGTTGTATTTTATGTTGAAAATCAGTATAATTTCAGGGTAAAAACAGGTCTTTTAAATAAGATGTTCCAGCAGGCGATCCATGAAAAAGCCCCTTTCTCAAAAAAAGGGGACGTTAAAGTCTATTACTTATCTCAGGTCGAGACAGCGCCGCCTACATTCGCGGTTTTTGTGAATAAAAAAGAAAAGCTTGATGTTTCATATACAAGGTACCTGGAAAACAGCCTGAGGGCGACCTTTGGATTTGAAGGCGCCCCGATAAGGCTGAAGATAAAAACCAAAACCAAGCAAGAGGACAAATAAAAGATCCTTGAGGAGGATTAACACATGGTCGTTATAGCAATATTAACAGCGCTTATAGTGCCTTATATAATAGGTTCAATACCTTCCGGTTATCTTATCGTTAAATACACAAAGGGTATAGATGTCAGGACCGTCGGAAGCGGAAACATAGGGGCCACAAATGTCCAGCGCGTGCTTGGTATGAAGGGCTTTTTATGGGTGCTTTTTCTTGACGCCCTTAAAGGTTATATCCCGGTCATCGTGGTAAATATGCTGTTCGGCGCAAAGTATCCCGGCGTAGTCATGATAGCCGCGGCTTCCGCCGTGCTGGGGCACACGTTCACCATGTTCCTTAATTTCAAGGGGGGCAAGGGCATTGCGACGTCGCTCGGGGTTTTCCTGGCGCTGGCGCCGGCATCGGTTATGACCGATCTTGTGGTATTTTCAGTCACTTTTTATTTTTTCAGGTATATATCACTGGGATCCATACTTTGCTCGTTCCTGCTTCCCATATTTATATTTATTTACGGAGAAGGCGGTTTTTATAATCTTGTGCTTTTGCTTGCGGCGGTATTGGCTGTCTTTATAATCTACAAGCATAAGGCCAACATCAAAAGGCTTATTGAAGGAACCGAGAGCAGGCTTGAGTTTAAGCCGGCTCCCGGGAAAGAAGAAAAAAAATGAAAGTATCGGTGCTTGGCGCGGGTGGATGGGGAACAGCTTTAGCAGTACTGCTCAGCGAGAGGAACAATGAAGTCGTTCTATGGGAGTTTTTTGACGATTACGCGAAGGTACTGAACGTAAAAAGAGAAAACATAAAGTTCTTAAAGGGCGTAAAAATACCCAGGACCATCAGGATAACTTCAGACTTAAAAGAAGCCCTCGAATCGTCCGATTTTATCGTGCTCGCCATACCGTCGCACTTATTGAGGTCGCTGCTTAAAAACATAAAGAAACTTGATTTTAAAAACAGGATATTTATCAGTGTTATTAAGGGAATAGAGCAGACTACGCTCATGACCCCGACACAGGTCATAAATGACGAGCTCGGGAAAGTGAAAATAGCGGTCTTGTCCGGGCCATCGCACGCCGAGGAAGTCGGCCGTAAAGTGCCAACGACAGTCGTTGTGGCGTCAAAGGACACAAAACTGGCCGAGACAATACAGTCAATGTTCTTCACTAATTATTTCAGGACATACAGCCGGACCGATGTGATGGGCGTCGAGCTCGGCGGTTCCATAAAAAATGTCATAGCCATAGCCGCAGGCACGCTCGACGGCCTTAAAACCGGCGATAATACCAAGGCTGCGCTTATAACAAGGGGCCTGGCTGAAATGCGGCGGCTTGGGGTGGCCATGGGCGGCGAAGAGGATACGTTTTTCGGGCTCTCCGGCATAGGAGACCTTATCGTCACATGCGACAGCAGGCACTCAAGGAACAGGTTTGTGGGGGAGCAGCTCGGGCGTGGAAAAAAAATCGAGGACATACTGGCGGGTATGGTCATGGTTGCCGAAGGGGTCAAAACCACTTTGTCGGTTTATAAATTATCAAAAAAATACAAAGTGGACATGCCCATATGCAATGAAGTCTACCATGCTCTATATGAAGGGAAATCTCCTTATGATTCGGTGCGGGACCTGATGAAGAGGCCCGCAAAATCAGAAAAAGAATTCCTAAATAAAACGGCCTGAAGCCCCTGTATTCTAAGGGCGGGTTCTTAAGCGGGGTTTATATGGATGTAAAAGAGAAAAAGTATTACCCGATCCGAGAAGTCGCGCAGTTAACCGGGGTCAGGGAGTCCGTTATCAGGTTCTGGGAGCAGAACTTTGAAGAGCTTCAGCCCATTAAAAACAGGGTCGGCCAGAGAAAATACACAAAGACGGATATTGACATTATATTCATGATTAAAAAACTTCTCTATGATGATGAGTTTAAGATAAGCGGGGCGCAAAAGAAACTGAAGGAACTGATAGCTGAAATTGACGGCGAACAGATGCAACTTTTTGGCATGGAAGAAAAATTTACTTCCGACAAGCTTAAAGATATAAGGAAAGAGATTGTAGAGGCGCTGCACCTGCTGGAGAACTAAAAGGCAAAAACTTTTGATTGAAACCGCGTTATAATAGTGGTAAAATTTGGGTTCTGGAAAGACAGGGCTTAAAGCAAGGCCGTTAAAACAGAGCCGTTGGGCGTAGCCCGTTATTTGAATTAGTGAAAGTACCGGTTTAAGAAATAATGATGATAGTAGATAGTAGACGGTTGAGGAGCATAGATACTGTGCTTGTTTACATCAACCCTTTGCGAAATATTATACGAATTCCTTGTAATCGGGGCGTAGCGCAGTTGGTAGCGCGCTTGGTTCGGGACCAAGAGGCCGCTGGTTCGAATCCAGTCGCCCCGACCATTTTATCCGCAAAGCGGATAAAATGGTGAGCAGGTGAACAGACATACATTTGAACAGGCGGCCACTATTGGTGAAACACGCAAACTATTGCAGACTAATAATGGACACCTGCGTTCAATCTGCTCAACTGTTCAATCTGCTCAAGGCAAGGTTTTAAGGCTGAGCAGGTTGAACAGTTGAGCAGGTTGACGGTTGAGGAGCATAGACCCTGTGCTTATTTACATCAACCCTTTGCTGAATATTATACGAATACCTTGTATATGTCGGGGTGTAGCGCAGTTGGCTAGCGCACTCGCTTGGGGTGCGAGAGGTCGCTGGTTCGAGACCAGTCACCCCGACCATTTTTTGCCTGAGGCAAAAAATGGTGAGCAGGTGAACAGATAAACATTTGAACAGGCGGCCACTATTGGCGCATTACGCAAACTATTGCAGACTAATAACGGACACCTGCGTTCAATCTGCTCAACTGTTCAATCTGCTCAACGTAGTTTTTTGATTTTGAAAAAGATTTCATCGCTCAAAATTAACAAAGGAGGACGCCGTGAACCTTAAAAAGACGCTGTTTATTTTAGCCTTGTTCATCCCGTTTTCCTTTTCCGGCATTTTCTCCACGGAAGTCGACGTCGACCATTTTCTCATAGCGCCTTCCGTAAACGGCTGCGGCGGCTTTATCAATAACCAGTCGGCATATATCCTTGAAGGCGGAAGGTACAGCCTCGGCCTCCATAAATTCATCGCCAAATTTAATTACGGGATCATGGACATCCTTGAAGCCGGAGTATGCATAGATTTCGGAATATCATCCGCTTTTGTGGAAATAATGAAAACTACGGCGTTTAATGTGAAAGCAAAACTTTTGAATGAAGAACAATACTTTGTGAGCGTGGCGGCGGGGCTGGAAAAGTTTCCGGTCAATATTTTTGAGAATGTGGCGCATAATGATTTCAAATTATACGCGGCTGCCTCCAAAAAAATAGGCGGTATGGACATCACGCTGGGGGTCAAAAAACAGCTTGCCGCAGGGAGACTCGACCTTTCAAACTGGGGATTTGCCGCCGATATATCAAAAGTGGTGGCTGATACGGTGCTTGTCATGCTTGAGTATGACGAAAGCACTTTCAATGCCGGCGTAAAAATAAGTTTCAACCCGAATTTAAGCGTTGATTTTTCCATCAGGGGCATAGACAGGTTATCCCGTGCAGGAGATATAGGGACGTTTATCAGTGATTATTTCATATTCGGCTTAACTTACCTGCAGTAGCTGGAATTGAAATGATAATATCAGCGGTTTTTTGCCGGACAAACGCATGAATAAGACCGGTTATCATATAAAGGTGCAAGGCACGGTTCAGGGTGTGGGATACAGGTACCTCTGCAGTGAAGCGGGAACTTACTTTGGGCTGGATGGTTTTGTGATGAACATGCCCGATGGCAGTGTTGAATTGGAAGTGTTCGGCACCCAGGTTTCAATTGACGGATTTATAAGAAAAATATCAGGGAACGGCGGGTCCCATGCCGTGGAGAAAATTGAAAAATACGAGATCCCTGAAAATAAAAAATATGTTGGTTTTCAAATACTGCAGTATCCCGGATATTGAGGTGCTAACATGAAAAAAAGGGCCAAAACAAAGAAAAGAAATAAAAAAGCGCCGCCTTTGATTAAAGCGGCGGCATCCAAAAAAGGTATTTCCAAAACCGGCGCCATCCTGACTAAAAAGGCCGGGGAAATTGAGGCCGATGATACTACCGCCATAGACGCGATTGCCGGTGTTGACGCGGATGAAGCCGGCGCATCCGACAAGACAAAGGAAGAAATAGTCGAAGGAGAACGGGTATACACCTCAAAAGACTCCCTTATGCTTTATTTTGACGAGATAAGGGGCGAAAAGATACTGACCGAAGCAGAGGAAAAAGATTACATAAGAAAGGCCCAGAAAGGCAACATCCCGGCGAGGGAGAAAATAATAAAAGCGAACCTGAAACTTGTGGTTAAAATAGCCAAGCGTTATGAATACCTGGGGGTCCCAATAATAGACTTGATAGAAGAAGGAAACATAGGGCTCATGAAGGCTGTGGAAAAGTTCAAGCTTGCCCTGGGTTTCAGGTTCTCCACATACGCCACGTGGTGGATAAAGCAGTCGGTGAATCGCGCGATCGCCAACCAGAAAAACACCATCAGGATACCCGTGCATATACTTGATATATACCACAAGTACTTAAAGCTCATTGAAAAAGAGATAAAAGACACGGGCCGTTTTCCCGAGAAAGAGGATGTAGCGAAAAAGCTCGGTATTGAACCCCTGAAATTATATGAGATCTTAAACATAATTAAAACTCCAAAATCACTTGACCTGGAATACGAGAATGAGGACTCGGACAATACACGGAGCTTAAAAGACACCATAGAGGACACTACCATAGTAAAACCGGATGATGATTTTTTTGAAAAGGACAAGAATGAGAAGATGATGGAGCTTATTTCCAGGTTAAAGACTAAAGAACAGGAAGTTATTATGAGCAGGTTCGGGATAAACAACAGGAACTTAATGACGCTGGAGGAAATAGGCCTAAAATTGAAATTAACGCGGGAGCGCATAAGGCAGATAGAGGCTATCGCGATAAAAAAATTAAGGTATTTCATGAAGAGCAAGGATTGAACTTTTATAACGGAGGCTTGATATGGAAAAACAGCTTAGAAAAATGGTCATGGATGTGCCGGATTTTCCTAAAAAAGGAGTGGTTTTCAAGGATTTAACCCCGGTTTTTAAGGATAAAAAATTATTCAAAAAACTCATAGATTTTCTTGCAAAAAGATATAAAGGAAAAGGGATAAGCACGGTTATCAGCGTGGAAGCCCGCGGTTTTCTGCTCGGCGCGCCGCTGGCTTATAAGCTGGGGGCATCACTTGTGCCGGTACGTAAACCGGGCAAACTTCCAAGGCCGGTTTACAAACAGGAATATTCCCTTGAATACGGGACAGACACGCTTGAAATACACAAGGACGCCTTAAATAAAGGGGAAAAAGTCCTGATCATAGATGACGTACTTGCCACAGGCGGTACCGTAGGGGCAGTGGCAAAACTGGTGAAGAAATGCGGCGGCAGGATAGTGGAGCTCGCTTTCATGATAGAACTTGATTTCTTAAAAGGCGCGGAAAAGCTGAAGCCGTATAAAGTATATTCAATATTGCATTATTGATATGATACCGTCGGAAAAACATGCCATGTACCTTAAGCTACTGCGAACCGTGTCATGTACCTGAGCTACTGCGA
>CALAOR010000015.1 GCA_937889595.1 uncultured bacterium | reverse complement strand
ACTGTAAATAGATGGTTAGGCCTTGATTTTGATATAATGCCGGGAGACGCTGTTACGATATACCCGACAAGCAGTTTCACGTGGACGCTTAAAATTGCGGCAACGCCGGTACCATAAAACTGAAAAACCGGCTTAGATATTCTAACACCGCACATGACGCGGTGTAAGAATATCCAAGCCGAAAGAACCGGCATAAGATATCCTAACACCGCACAGAACACGGTGTAAGAATATCTAAGGAGATTCGAAATGAAAAGATTTATTACAGCGGTTTTTATCACAATGTTACTCGGTGTCTACAGCAATGCCACAGAATTCACCGTTACCGGATTTATATTCAATTATGACGGTACATCGGGAACGGCTTCAACCCCAAACAGTTTTGCGTATTTTTACGCTTACAGGCTCGGTGTTGCAGGACAAATAGCTGAGCACATAAACAGCGAGCAAATACCGCCTTGCGTCAGTCCCAATAAGGTTTTTGCTGCAGACGGATCAACAGCCGCTTATTGCAGCACCGATGTGGGGAGTTCTGCGTGGGATGTGGCTCCCGTACCTATCGCCGCCGGTCAGGAAACCAGGGTTATCCTAGAGGTTTCGTCTACAGGAAATTGTTATACAGGAACCGAAGCATATGTATCATGCGTAGATAAAACAATACTTGCTGCGGAAATAACCGCAAAAGGTATGGTGCTGCCTGTTTGCGGATTAAAGTTGCTTCCGGCACCTGCGATTGCTCAAGAAGGCATGACATTTATTAATATAAGCTGGACAGGAATAGGACTTGATAATATTGAAGGGTATAATATATACCGGGATGAAGATGGCAACGGCAATTATGTTTTAATATCAAATGTTCCGCAGAACAAAGGAAATCTGATTGTTTATCTGGACAACAACGCGTCGCTCGCACAGGGCAAGACATACACTTATAAAATATCAGTACGATTTATATGGGGCGGCGGGAACGGCGCGCCTGATTATTATGAAACAGCGGTTAAGTCAAGATCCAGCGCAGGGGCGCACCTATTGCCGCCGACATTTACAATAACGCCTACAGGGATGGTTTCCATTTATTCACCCACATGGACTCAGACAATAACGGCTACAAGCACATATACATGCACAATGACTTTGACCGACACTCCTACATACACGCAGACAAGCACGGATACTTTCACAGCCACTTATACCGCAACTGAAACGGTTACACAAACTTTCTCGTTTACCATGACGTTGACCGTGACAGTCACGCCTACGATAACGGTTACATGGACACGGACAGCCACACCCGCGGCAACCGCTACTGCGACCATAGTGCCGGCGCTGGTCAGGGAGCGGGTTATAGTGTTTAATAACCCGGTAAGGGATTCCAGGGTAAAACTGGCGTTTCTCGCAGGCGGCCCGGGACCGGCTGAGCTGGATTTCTATAACATAAACGCGGAACTTGTAAAAAAATATAAAATAAATGCAGTAGGCGGCGCAAATGAATTCGAGGCTGATTTTAGGGGCATCGCGCCGGGCGTGTATATATTAAGGATAAATGTCAACGGCAGGAACCTGCCGGACAGGAAAGTCGCTGTAATAAAGTAAGGCCGGTATCAGCCGGAAAAAACACCAAGAGGTAATTGCGTGAAAAAAACAGGAAACAACAGTATACGATTTATAGTTATCGTCATAGCCGCGTTTATGACCGCATATGCCGCGGCTGTTTCGGACACGCCCACAATAACGCAGACAGATACTGAAAGCCCGGTTGTGACTTTTACAGACACTCCGACTATAACGGAAACACAGACGGAAACTGAAGTGTTTTCGCAAACAATAACCCCCACTTCGACGGATACGCCGGGATCCACGCTGACCAATACCATGACTATAATAGAAACACAAATGCCGAGCGTGACTGAAACCTTCACAGAAAGCCCGGCAACTTCCGCGACTGACAGCCAGACAATATCCCCGACACATACCTCAAGCCCGAACGCTACAGATACCTACAGTCCCACGGCAACACAGACCGCGACCCCCGGAGAAGGTTCGGCCGTTATATCTCCTTTGACCGCGGCAGAAGGCACGATGGGAAATACCATGACCATAACTTATACAGCGGGGCCAACAGCCTGGGGCAGCGGCACACTGCGGCTGATCATTCCCGCAGGATGGTCGGCGCCAAGCCTGTCAGGGGCATCTGCGGGTTTTTATTCGGTAGCCGTGTCAGGCGGGACATTGATGAGCACAAGTATAAGCGGGCAAATAATAACCGTTTCTGTGAGCGGTTTGGCGGCAAATTCCGGTACTATAAGAATAACATATGGAAGCAGGTCGGCATTCGGCCCGGGCGCAACCGCGCAATCCGGGCCGGGAACGACAATATACAGCGTGGAAAGCAATCCAAACGGCGCAACAACGTACGGGGTAAATACACAGCCGCAGGTACTGATGACTGTGGCGACAGCCACAGCAACTTCGACGCTGTCAAATACCCCGACATCAACAGCAACCCTTACCGCCACTGCGTCGCCTTCATTTACCATAACACCCACGACGGTCACGGGTGAAGGAACGGAAAGTATAGCGCCCAATATTGTAACCACGGGTGCCACGGGGATTACGCTTGTAATGGATTATATAGCCGGCTCGACTGCCTGGGCAGCATCCCCCGGCTACGGGACTCTGAAAATATCAATCCCCGCAGGGTGGTCTGCCCCGGATTTTGGAAACACCGCAGCAGCGGGATATTTTTCGGTTGCCCTGAACGGGGGGACTTATGTGGGAAGCTCCGCGGCAGGGCAGGATATAATAGTAAGGGCCGCTGATTTATTGCCGGGCCAGAGGATAAGGGTAACATACGGGGACAAATCTTCAGGCGGCATAGGCGCCACTGCGCAGGCAGGCGGCGGTAATGCAATATTTTACACGGAGAGCAACTATAACGGTACAACAACGCACAGGATAGCGAATCAACCCGTGATGATTGTGGCAACAGCTACCGCAACATACACAGTGACTATAACTTTAACGCCCACAAATACGCCGCAGGTAACTCCT
>CALAOR010000014.1 GCA_937889595.1 uncultured bacterium | reverse complement strand
AGACGTGTGCTCTTCCGATCTGGGCAACAAGGGCGGGCAAAAGGCCAATAAGTCATCAAACGCGGTATACCTGAAACATCTGCCCACGGGGATAGAGGTAAAGTGCAAGGAATCCAGGGAAAGAGAACTCAACAGGTTCCTGGCCCGCAGGATATTGGCATATAAGATAGAGGAACTAAAGACAGGTACATCCGATAGGATAAGGGAATTTGATAAGATAAGGAAGAAAAAATCAAGAAGCAAAAGACGGGGAATAAACCAGCAGATTACGGGTCAATAATAATATAGCATAAAATCACGGTAAAATATTGTTCAACAATTTTTACTTGTTTTTTATATTTTTAATTGTTATATTTATAAAATAGGTAATCAAATAATGGGTTAATAAAACAGGAGACAAATTGAAAAAGGCTGATTATTATTTGTCCAGCAGGCCGGAATTAATGAAATATATTCCCAAAACTGCTGTTACTTTTCTTGATGTTGGCTGCGGCGCTGGAAATTTTGGTAAAGAAATAAAAAAAAGAGATAATGCCGTTGTTTGGGGCGTGGAATATGATAAAAAAAGTTCAGATAAAGCAAAAAAAGTCCTTAATAAGGTTTTGAACGGTGATATTGCGGAAGTATACAGCCAATTGCCGGACGGTTATTTTGACTGTGTCTTTTTTAATGATGTTATTGAACATCTGACTGATCCAGCTTTTGCTTTAAGGCAGGCAAAGAAAAAATTAAAAAAAGGCGGGATTGTAGTCTGTTCTGTCCCAAATTTAAGGTTTTTTCCTGTTTTGTCGCAAATACTTTTTGAGAAAGATTTTATTTACGCCAAGTTTGGTGTTGTTGATGAAACGCACCTGCGTTTTTTTACAAAGAAAAGCATAATAAGGCTCTTTGAAGACTTGAACTTTGAAGTTTTGAAAATTGAGGGAATAAATAAAACAAAAAAATTCATCTATCAAATTATTAATTTGCTGGTTTTAAACATTATGGAAGATTCTTTCTACCAACAGTTCGTAATTATTGCAAGGTAAAAGGTTTTAGATAAAATATAGATGGACCAGAGTCCTGCGATTTAAAAGCCGGCGGTGAGAGGGGGCAAGCCCCCTCTCTACAAGTTTTATTTTTTTTGTTCCGCCGTCTCTACCGCATTAGAACTTGTAGAGAGGGGGCTTGCCCCCTCTAAACCGGGGGGGAGATAAAGGAAGGATTTAAATGATGGAAGGTGTCTGGAAGGAGTCAAGAAGGAGTCAAGAAGAGTGAAAAACATTTTTGAAATTATCCAAAAGGTCACGGTAAACTGCACAAACGATAAGAGCGGTTTTATCGTTGACGACAGGATAAAGGCCATCAGGGAGTTATTATCCGGCACGAAGTACAGATTTGTTTATGACGGGAAACTCGTAAAGATATACGGAAAGAACAAACCTGAAGGCACCATAAAGATAATTTCTTCCCACATAGATTGCGTCAAGTACGACAGGTTTTTTGCTGTTGAGAACGGGGAGTATTATGAGGGGATCTTTGATAATGCCCTGACTAATGCCTTTTTGATAAAGGCTATGATCGGGGATAAGTTCCGTGATGATGTATTTGTAGCTTTTACCGGGGATGAGGAGAGCGGGTTTGGGGGAGTTCGGGAGATTGTGGGGTATGCGACTGATGCCGGTATCACAATCAGCGAGGCAATAGTCACGGACGTGACATTTGAAAACTATGCCACCTGCGGGGTTTCATATGAGAATTATTTTAATCAGGCTGAGGGTTTCAAAGATGAAATGTTAAAGAAAATTGAAATACCGGAGGCTCAGGTGTCATTCATTAAGGACGCCTGGCCGGATGAGGCTTATGAGTATAAGAGGTTGGGAGTGCTGACTTATACTCTTTGCATACCTACGGCTTCGATGTCGGAGGATAAGATGGATATGCATACAGGCAAGGGATTGAGGGTGAAGAAAACAGCGGTGGATGCTTACTATAAAGCGTTGGTTTTATCCGTATAAAATGATATCAAAAGTTTATTAACTATTAACTCGGGGTCTGGCACCATTATTTACCCTACCAAGGTATGACCCCAGCCACATTATTGTTAATGCTTTAAATAGGAATATAAGGATGGTGAGATATGCCGTATGTAAGCAAGGCACAGGAAGCTTATTTTAATGTTAACAGGAAAAAGCTGGAAGCCCAAGGGGTTGATGTGGATGAGTGGAACGCAGCGAGCAAAGGGAAAAAACTTCCGGATAGGGCAAAAAAGGAAAAGGCGTTAAAAGCAGGGAAAAAGAATGTCAAAAGAAAATGACGGAAGAAAGGGACGGTTTCGGGATGTGGATTTATCAAGGTTAAAGGCTGGGTATGACACCAGACGTTTACTTAACCTGCCGAAGGATGAGGCGGGGGTTAAGTTATAAACGTCCTGCGATTTAAAAGTCTGCGGTGAGAGGGAGCATCCGCTTCCGCTGAAGCTTCCCGCCGAAGCGAACTTGCGAAGGCGGGAAGCTTCAGCGAAGGCGTAGCTCGCGCGCCGGAGCTTCAGCGAAGGCGTGTTCCACCATGCGGGAATGAAATGATGCGGGGTATTTCATTTTTTGGAAATAGGAGTAGAATGGAAATACAAAACCAATGAGACTTACAACATGAAAAGCGGGGCGGATATGGATGACAGTGACCGGGCGGAAACTTCGGTAATAAATAAAACATAATATAATTGCAGGCGTAGGTGTGTTTGTAGTGTAGTGAATAAATTATCAACCATTAACCCGGGGTCTGGCACGATTTTTCATCTGAAAAGAGGGGGATTGTGAAAAAACAAAAAGACAAAACAGTGAAAAAAAAGAACGGGGTTGTCCGTAAAACTGCCGCGACTGTCAGGGAAATGGAAAATAAAAAAATTCAGGCAGTGATGCCTGTGGAGGTTCCCGAAGTAATCGCGGCAAGTACTACGGGAGAAAAAATTATATTTTCAAACGTGCTGCCCATGTGGCAGTTTATCGCGCTTTCTTTTTTCACATTTGGTATTTATGAGATATACTGGTTTTATAGGAACTGGAAACATTTCAAAAAACATAAAAATCTGGATATCAGCCCCGGGTGGAGAACTGTCATTCTTTTTGTTCCTGTAATAGGGTTAATATATATTTACAGGCAGCTGGAGGATATACAGACATATGGAATGGAAGCCGGGGTGAAAAGTAAATTTTTGCCGGGCGTGGTACTTCTTTTCATTATAATTTTTAATGTCATGGTGAAACTGCCGGCCCCATACTGGCTCATAGCAACTTTATCGTTTATACCTACGGCTTTTGTCCAAGTAAGCCTGAACGAGTACTGGATGATCGAACAGCCGGGAATGCCGGTAAGAAACGGCCTGCCGGGATGGCAGGTTTTATTATTGATTGTGGGAATTTTATGGATGTTTTTGGTTTTTGTAGGATTGTTTCTGCCGAAAACGGCGTAGAAAGTCAATTTTTTAGGCGAAACTTTTTGTAGAAAGGGTGTGTACCAGACCTCCATCCTTCGCGAAGTTTCGGCTGGCAAATCGAGTTAATAATTTATAAATTTGATTTGGTGAAGAACGGAGTTGTTAACTATTAACTCGAGGTCTGGTACACGTATCTTATTGTCATGAAAAAAGTAAAAATAATAAACCCGGAGGGCATTGTGGAAAAAACGGAAAAATCAGCCGGCAAAAAAACTGTTTGGGTCGGGGAAAAGCTGGGTGTTTGGA
This sequence comes from uncultured bacterium, assembly GCA_937889595.1. Taxonomy (GTDB): domain Bacteria; phylum Oederibacteriota; class PGYV01; order PGYV01; family Palsa-1178; genus PALSA-1178. Next base: position 104,956 of record CALAOR010000014.1, on the reverse strand, counting down.
ATACCATAGGGGAAGCCATGCTGTTCATGAAGGATAATTACGCGTTACTTTTGGCCATATCCTTAGCCAGCGTAGCTGTCCAGGCGCTCTTGAATTTATTGCCTGTCAAGGAAATTCCCGTACTGGGTCTGGTTGCGTTTGTCGGTATATTTGCCGGGATATTTATATCTTTGTGGGCCAATGCGGCCATAGTTATTGCCATGGGGAACCTGTATTATGGCAAAAAAGTTTCTTTCGCGGAAAGCTTTAATGCCGCCATGCCGAAAATATGGGCCTATGTGGTTAACAACATACTTATGTTCGTTCTGGTGGCTATCGGCACTGTCGTGTTCATAATACCCGGTCTGTATATTTCGGTTATTTACAGTTTTGTGGCCATTGCGGTACTGCTTGAGGACGACAAGAAAGTCAGCCCTTTTAAAATAAGCGCGGCCCTGGTAAAAAGGTATTTTTGGGCGGTTACGGTTTACAGCCTGGCTGTGGGAGTGACCATGGCCCCGCTTATGGCCGCGTGTGTTGCGGGCGCATTCCTGTTAGCCGGCAATATCAAGGTTTTGACGGGAAATCCCATACTAATGACCGTGTTTTACCTCATACAGGCGCTTTTTATGCCGTATATGTGCGCTGCGAATTTCATGTTATACGTAAAGCTCAAGGAGATCAAGAAAGATTCCCCGGAACTGACGGACCCTGCCAAACTGGAGCCCAAACTGAACGGCTGCCTGGTTCTGGCCGGATTGTTATTTCTCATCATATTCATTGTAATATTCATGGCCGTGGCATTTAAGGGCCCGCATAAATAAAATATAACAAACAGGAGGAACAATGACCAACGAAAACGCAAAGAAGCCCGGTTGGGTGATATCGGCGGGAGTGCTTGGGCTGGCCATGGCGTGCATGGGGATTGTCAGTGGAACAGTATCGGCAACGCTGCCCGGGCTGATAAAAATGCAAAAAAATATTTTGCCCGCGATGATGGAGGAGGTAAAAGAAAAATTAAAGGCAAAAGAAAAAGTAAACACGAAGGAAGCCATGAGCGTTTCCCAGACGGCCAAAATGGAGGAGAACATAAGTTCCTTCTTTAATAAAACCGCAACCTACCCGGCTTGGTTCGAAAAATACACCCTGTACGCTGGCCTGACAGCCATCCTGATCTCCTTATTGTGCCTTGCCGGATCGATAATGCTCTTAAGCGGCGCAAAAACCGCGAAACCAATGTTCTGCACCGCGTTTGCCATAAGCGCGCTTTTTGCCATAGCTAACACGGTAATATCATTACCCACGGGATTGATGATAATTATGGTGGCTGTGATAGGCTCGGCAATGGTAGTGATTGTAAACACAGTGCTGATATTTGTTGTGATAACCGGGAAATATGCATAAATATGGAAAGGCCAGCCGTATATAGACAAATAGGCAGTGCTACCCTGGCGGATAAGCCGGTAACCCGGCGGTTAGAGTGCAAAAGGACAGAGGTTGTCAGGTATCAGGTAAAGGCCTGACACTCGAATTCCAATTAATCTTTGGGGAGGGATTTAGTGAAAAAACTTGTCGTTATCAGCCTGTCAGCATGTTTTATCCTGTTTTCATCCGTTTACGCGGCAAGTGGCGCCGGAGGCGGGGCTTTAAAGAAAGGAAAAGACAGCGCTTCTCAAAAAGCAGAGGCGTTTTCCAAGAATGTGGATGTGGAGGACCTGGCCGGGCAGCTTACGGCTCTTCCTGACTGCGTGCAGATCCCTCCGAGGATATACGTTGCCGGGCACAACGGCGTTATGAAAGTACTCGTCCATACTATAGCAGCCGAGGCAGAGAGCGCCTGGAATGAGGCGGAAAAGGCCTGGTCTGAAAAACGTTTTGACGACGCCATAGCCGCCTACAAAAAAGCCGCGACTATGGACCCGGAATTCAGTACCATCTACTGCAACCTTGGGGACGCCTATTACGGCAAGGGCGATATGGCCGGCGCGAAGATATATTTTGAAAAGGCCATAAGCGTGAACTTCATAGATTACCAGGCCCACTGGTTTTTGGCCGATACTTTGGCTGCCCTCGGGGACTTAAAAGGCGCGGTCAGGGAAATGACCCTGGCCCATGTCCTGAACCCCTGTCACGCGGAAATACGCAGGAGTCTGCACGGCGACAGAGAGCGCTCAGGCAGGCCGTTTAATGACTGGACCTTCATACCCCAGTGCCGGGTGACCAAAAATAATGGTAAAATACTTATAGAAGCGAAGCCTGACTGGGTGTCGTACGGCCTGGTGAGGAGCATATACCTGTCCCAGACGCAAGTCGGAGGACGCTCCATGAGCATAACCGGCCCCCGGGGAGAAAGCACCAGGCTCATTACGGAGATAGACAGCATAAAGGCCCTGGACACGGCGAAACCTGAGTTCAAACTAATAGGGAAAATAATTAAGGCGGGATACCTCGAAGAGTTCATATATTACGAGATACTCACCCGCGCTCACCCCGAGGAAATGCTGGTGCTGGGTGAAAAAAAGATAAGGCGCATTGCGGACTACGTGGACATGTTCCACTGAAGATGAAAAGTCAAATTACAAGGTCTGATGCATCTCTTTTTCAACCCGAGGTCTGGTACATATATCTTTAACGCTGTGGAAAAGGTGCTGTAAATCAGACGCGGACAGGGAATCCGCGATAAAAAAAGGGAGGCAACATGAAGGAACTCATTAATCCGAAAGAAAACATTTACTTTGTAATCTCGGCTTTTATCTCGATCCTGTTTTACCTGGTTTTGGTTGTATCAATTGTGGGAATTGTTTACATCCTTATTTTAGTGCTCATCACATGGCTCGCACAGGGATTTTTGACCGCGCAGATAAAGGCAAACGCGGTAAAGATATCGTCAAAGCAGTTTCCGGACGTATACCTGGCGGCAACAAAACTTGCGGAAAAAATGGAAATGAAGGAGATGCCGGACATATATGTCATGCAGGCGGGAGGCTTGCTGAACGCTTTTGCGACCAGGTTTTTAAGCAGGGATTTTGTGCTTATTTATTCAGACGTTTTCGAGCTTGCCTATAACGCGGGCGGGAACGCCCTTGATTTTATAATCTGCCACGAGCTCGCGCATATAGGGAGGAGACACATACAAAACAGGTGGATTGTATATCCGGCATTTTTCATACCGTTCCTGGGCACCGCGTATTCCAGGGCCTGCGAATACACCTGCGATAATTTCGGGGCCCATTTCGTTCCAAAGGGCTGCGTGGAAGGGCTCATGATGCTCAGCGTAGGGACAAAATTGTATAAGGACGCTGATGTTGAGGAAGTTGTGAAGCAGTCAATGGAAGGCGGAATGTTTCTTTGGCTCTACGAGATAACCTCGACGCACCCTATATTGACGAAGAGAATAAGGGCCGTTAAGGAAAGACAGTAGCTTGCAATAAAGGGGAGGGAGAAAAGGTTGTGTGCCAGACCTCCATCCTTCGCTGAAGCTCTTCCGCCGTCGCTGAAGCTATGGCGGACGAGCCGGCTGGCAAGTCGAGTTAATAGTTGATAAATTTGATTTGGTGAAGAACGGAGTTATTAACTATTAACTCGAGGTCTGGTACCATTATTCCTAGAATAAACGATGACCTGGTGATAAAAGCCAACGGCGAGAGGGAGCAAGCCCCCTCTCTACAGGTTTTGTTTTTTTTAGCTATGCCGACTTTACCGTATTAGAACTTGTAGAGAGGGGGCTTGCCCCCTCTAAACCGGGAAGGGCGATAATGGAAGGCTTTGAACGTTATCAGGTATCAGGTAAAGGCCTGACCCCGGAACTGATGTTGTTGACAAGTGTAAACTATATGTTACAATTGTAATATAAAGTTTACAGGAGGTTTTACATGAGGTTAAATTCCGACATTACAGGGCTTCTCTCTTCAAAGGCGAAGCTTGCGGTATTAAAGTACTTTTTCAATCCGGGTTTCACGGCCACTGGCAGGGAACTTGCCAGGCTTTGCGGCATATCGCACACGCAGGTGATAAAAATACTCAAGGAGTTTGAGGAGATGAACCTGGCAACATATACCCGGGCCGGGGCATCCGTGGTCTGGCGGGCCAATACAGAAAGCTTTGCGTATCTAAAACTGAACGGTATTATGGAAAAGAAAGAGAACTACGTGCCCTTAGAACACTTGAAAATCATGCTCAGGGCCGATCTTAAAAAGCCCGGAATAGAGCGCGCAGTAATATTCGGGTCCGTGGCGGCAAATAAGGATACTATATCAAGCGATATAGATCTTTTTGTCCTTGTGAAAGACATGAAAACCGCCAAAGCAACAGGAAAAAAACTCGCGGATATATCCATACAATGCATGGAACTTTACGGTAACCCGCTGAGCCCGCATATAGTGACGGTCAGTGAATATCAGCAAAAGAAAAATCTTGCCATGTTTAAAAATATAGAGGGGGGTATCAAAGTAATATGACAAGGCATATAAAGACAAAAGATGTAGACAAGGAGATGTATTTTGTTTTTATGAAGAAAGCGGAAGAAAACACGGACTCCGCGGAAAACAGCCTGAAGTCCGGCAGGTATAACGCGGCTGCAGTAAGCGCCGTGCACGGGGCCATCTCTGCGGCCGACGCGCTGTGCGCTTTCAGCCTGGCCAAAAGAAGCGCTTCTGAAACCCATAAGGATGCAGCAGCCCTGATAATGATGACAAAATTTTCCAAAGAAACAAATGTGCGGATCGCCAAATTATTTGAGTCGATAATCAGCATCAAAAATATGGCGGAGTACGAGCAAAGGCTTGTAAAACCGAAAGACGCAGAAATAGCGGTAAGGGAAGCGGTGGATTTACTCTCCGCGGTAAAAGCGGCGATAAGGATATAAACCCGGTATTGCCAAAGGGTATAGTACCTCACGAATTTTGCCCTTCATGGCAAAATTCGTTGCGGACAACAAAGGGTGAGGAACCGGCGGGCAGTGGGTGAGATTTAATAAGCTCTAAATATATTATCAACGCTGTAAGCAAGGTGACCCCGGACTAAATAATCTTGATAATATCAGGTTTGAATAAGCGGTATTTAAGCTTTGGATAAGTGTCAGACGGTGAAAAAAAAAGGAGAGTAAAATGAAAAAAATGTTGTCAATAGCCGTAATGCTTGTGATCTTTATTTCCATTTTTCAAAGCTGCAAAAAACAGGATGTAAACGGCCCTACCGCCGCAAACACTCCGGCAACGGCCACGGCGACCTATACTATTACCCCGAACATGACGCAGACCATGCAGGCTGCTTTAACCGCCATAAGTACCGCCATAAAAGCAACGCAGACCGCCATAGCCCAGACCGCGACCGCGGGGGCCCAGCTTACCCAGAACGCGGTCAATTCACGCACGGCGACGCCTACAAAGACGGTTACAAATACATTTTCCCAAACCAGCACGGCAACTATGACCCCTACCGCCACGATCACGCCGACCACGCCCTTGCTTGTCCTTATCAATTGTTCGGACGATAGCGCGGTAGCGTACGCGGGCGTATCCGGGGTGGTGTCTGTGAATAGTACCACGAGTATTTTGCCGCTATGCAACGGGTGGATAATATATGGCGACAGGGTGGCAAACAGCGTAATTGTGAAGAACGTGTTTACAGGTTTGGTTGGGCTTACGATACCCCTGAACGCGGCGCCGGTAAAGATGGCCTATGACAGCGGCAGCGGAACCCTTTTTGCAACGCTTAATTCCACAGACATGGCAAAAATAGACCTCCAGACAGCCGGAGTGACTTATATTCCGGTAGGCGGCAGATACGACTATATAGCAATAGGGAACAACCTGACCATATTCCTGGGGGCGAGTTACCTGTTGACGCCGCCAAAGACGATCATGGTTGTCGACGGTATACTTGGGAATGTCCTGACATCTATCGGCGGATACTACGACGGCGGCCCTGTTGCCTATGACAAAACAGGAAATAATCTTTTTGTAGGAGTCTGGGGCAGCAACCCGACTACGCTTTCCAGGTACAGTTACAACACTGTCAGCCATACTTTGACATTGTTGCAGCAAAGGACTGACCTGGGTTCAGACCCGTATGATATGGCCGTTTCGCCGGATTCCTCCCGCCTTATATTTTGCACCAACGCCTCCACCCTGCAAGATCTGAGTACCGCGGATATAAATGTCACGGCCGGGTCATGGGACGGATACGCGAGGGGAGCCGAGTTCAGCCATCCGGGATTGCTGCTGGTAAAAGCGGACGATAAGCTGGTGAAACTTTATGACGGTGTATCACGCGCGTATATTAAAACGCTTCCAAGCAACATCGGGGTTTATGACACTTTCGGGATAACGAAATTCTCAGGCGGGGACAGGATAATATATGCCCTTGACAGGGATACTATACTCGGAAATTACAGGATACACTGGTGGGCGAATTAAAGAGTGACAGACCTTGTTTAGAGTGGTGATAAAGAGTTAATAAAATTTATATATGCTCTAAACAAGGTCTGGCACCATACATACAATAAAGTAAAAATAGAAAATGATACTTATATTTACAAATGATTTGCTATTCCACAAATTGGGGCCCCCGTATAAGTCACAGTAGCTCTTATACGGGGCAATCTGACCCCGGTTTGTAAGTTAGCGGCGGGATGGAGTAAAATAAAGGGGTCGTGTGTCTTGAACTGATACATGATGATCATTGTATATGGTTACAGTAGGCTTGTCAGGTATCAGTTCAAGGCGTGACCCCGGATTCTAAAAACTGAAATTGAAAAGGAGCAATTTTTTATGAAAAAAATAGTTTTTTTTATTTTACTGGCAGTTACAGTGAGCCTTATAACAGGCAGCAGGATTAGCGCGGGTTTGGGCGGGAATGACGCGGATTACTATATGCGTGTTGGCGGGGAAAAATTCAGCGCCGGGGAATATGCGGGCGCGCTGGCTGCCTACAATATGGTTATAAAGTTGGAGCCAAAAAACGCCGTGGCTTATGGCAACCGGGCTTTTGTCAAGTATACGCTTAAAGACTATAAAGGAGCCATAGCCGAATATGATACGGGATTAAAGTACGAGCCTGACGCGGTCAAGCTTGTCGCGGATAGGGGCATGGTGAAGATGGAAATGAAGGATTATAAAGGCGCCCTGGCTGACTTTGACAGGGCCATAAAAACAGACCCGGAAAATGAAAGCGCATACAATAATCGGGGCAACTTAAAGGCAATAACCGGCGACCAGAAAGGGTCCCTGGAAGACTTCACCAAACTCATAGAACTTAAGCCGGATTTCGCGCCCGCTTATGACAACCGCGCCATTACTTATTATGAAATGAAGGATTATAAAGCAGCCATAGCAGACTGCGATAAAGCAATATCCCTGGATCCGGAATTTGCGGAAGCTTACTACTACAGGGGCATGGCTGAAAAAGAAACAGGGAAAAAATCAGAGTCCATTAAAGACCTCGAAAAGGCGAAAAAACTCGGCTATGAGGAACCTAAAGACCAATTCGAGACTTTGGCGAAGTAGTTTGGTTGCGACGTCTCAGATTTCATAAAGAGGAAAAAGTCAGACCTTGGAAATTGGGCTTTTGAAAAAGGGAGAGCGAAAAGTCAATTTACTAGGTCTGATGCATATCTTTCCCCTTGACCACATAGTATACAAAGTGTATAATAATTTTAATCAATATATGGCGATAAATAACGAATGATGAGGCAAACTATGGAAACAACTAAAATTGTCATGTTCAAAAATAGAAAAATAAGAAAAATTCTTTTGCAAAATGAGTGGTGGTTTTCTGTAGTTGATGTCGTTGAAGCCTTGACAGACAGCTCCAAACCCAGGGATTATTGGTATGTAATGAAAATACGGGTGAAGAATGACGATGGGTTTGAGTTGTCGACAGTTTGTCGGCAACTGAAATTAGAATCTTCTGACGGTAAAAAGTATAAAACCGATTGTGCTAATACAGAGGGTCTTTTCCGCATTATTCAATCAATACCGTCCCCTAAGGCCGAGCCATTTAAGCGCTGGCTGGCAAAAGTTGGCTATGAGCGGGTGCAGGAGATTGAAAATCCTGAATTGGCTACAAAAAGAACCAGACTGCTGTATAAACTCAAGGGATATACTGAAGACTGGATTGAAAAGCGGATGCGCGGCATAGCCATCAGGGAAGAATTAACCGATGAGTGGCAGAAGCGCGGGGCGCAGGAGGAAAGGGATTATGAGATTTTAACGGCAGAAATATCAAAAGCGACCTTTGGCGTAACCCCGGGCGAGTATAAAAAGCTTAAGGGGATAAAAATGGAAAACCTGCGCGACCATATGGACGACTTTGAGCTGATTTTTACAATGCTTGGCGACCGGTCAACTACGGAAATACATCGTAATGAAGATTCAAAAGGCGTTAAAAAACTGAAATCCGATGCAAAAGCCGGCGGTAGTATAGCCGGAAACGCGCGGAAAGAACTGGAAAAAAAACTGGGAAGATCTGTCGTGTCAGAAAAGAATTTTCTGCCGAAGACAAAGAAAAATAAATTGATGAATTGAAAGATAATAAAGTTTGGAACCGGCCTTGTCTTGTAAATTAAGAAAATTATAAAAGCAATAAGCAAGGTCTGACCCCAGCCACACTCCAATTATTGACAATCACTTAAATGGGTGACCCCAGCCACACTTGCCGTCCGCCGGCTACTTAATAACCGTCACAGGCGCAACGCCCCTGTATACGACTGCGCCGTCCTTTATAAGCTGCACCAGCAATATATACGTCCCGTTCGCCAGCCCGCCGGAGTCTATCTTGTATATGTTCTGCGGCGACATATCGAAAACCGCGTCGCGTATGCGTCTGAATGCCTGGGTGTAAATCGCAGTCCTGATGTATTGCGCTCCCATGCCGTTGTTTAAGAATATGGTTATCCATCTGGATGTCGGGTTCGGGAATACGGTCAGCTCTCCTTCCGGCGCGAAAGGCACGGTAGTGGCGGTAACGGTGGCGGTGAATGTCGGCGCGGCCGTCACGACCGGGCTTTCGGTCAACGTGGGGGTCTGGGTGAGTGTAAGCGTCGCGGTCTGTGTGGGCGATACGGTGCCGGTGGCTGTATTAGTGCGTGTTGCCGTGGGGGTGCGTGTAGGGGATACCACGGCAGTGTTTGAGGGCGTGGGCTGTAGCATGGGGTCGCCCAGGAATATGGCAGCGTAATTGTTGACGCTCATCCCGGAAATTAAGTTAAAAAGGCCGCCGACATACAGTATCCTGTGGAGTTGCGATATCGCCATGGTGAGTATTGGGCCGTCGGGATGGGGCGCAAAAGACGAGAATTCCAGGCCTGAGTAACAGCTGGATTCGGCCAGATAGCTGACCGGAACGGGGGATGCGTTCGTGAAATACCCGCCGTAAAATATGTCCTGGCCGTCCAGCGCCGAGCAGTACGTGTCCAGGTTCAGGCCCGGGACAAAGGCCGGATTGTACGCTCCGGAGGTCTTGTCGAGCTTCAAAAGGTAATACAGGTACGGCGCTCCCAGGGATTCCACGGCGCCTCCGACATACAGGTTCGAGCCGTCCAGGGACAGGGTTTTGGCCGAGCCCTGCGACCCGGGCGTGAAAGCCGGGACAGGCGCGCCGGTCATTGGGTCGACCTTGGCGAGCCCGTTCGCGACAGCGCCCTGTATGCGGTTGAACGAGCCTCCAAGATATACGCCGGACGGGTCTGCCGCCAGCGAATAAACCGTGCTGTTGGCCCATGGCTGGAACGAGGCGATCGGCGCGCCGGTCAAGAGGTCGGCCTTTGCCGCAAAGCTCAAAGGCTGGCCTGAAAAGGTCGTGAACTGGCCGCCCACATACAGGCTGTTTCCGTACGCAGTCAGCGCCCTTACTATCCCGTTCGGCGAGCCTGAAAAGCCGGTGTCGCGCGCGCCGTTATTTATATCCACTTTTGCCAGGTACGGGCAATAGTCCGTGCCCACGTAGGGGAAGGACCCGCCTATATAAAGCGAGGACCCGCTGTACGCGAGCGCGTATACCTCGTCGTCCGGCTCAGGGTCAAATGCCATGTCTATTACGCCGGTCACTGCGTCGGCCTTCACTAAATTATGCCGCCACACGCCGCCTATGCTCCTGAACTGGCCGCCCACGCACAGGTTTGTGCCGTCGCTCGCCACGAGCGTCGCGGCGCCGTCGCCGGTAAAGAGGAAGGCCAAAGGCTGGGCCGCGGTTGACGGGTCCAGTTTAATTATGTTCTTCCAGTAATATCCCGGATAATAGAACAGGCCTGCCGCGTAAAGGTAAGTCCCGTCGAACGCAATCGAATTAACAAGGGTGCCGTAGGTATTGGGTATGCCTGCGTCGAAGGCGGCCATGGCGCCGGTGGTGCCGTCCACCTTGGCCAGGTATAATTTTGTATAGCCCGTGGGGTATCCGATAATAGTGAAGCTGCCGCCCATGTACACATAGGTGCCGTCGAATACCATGGAATACACCCTGTTGTTGGGCATGGGGCTGAACAGGGGGTCGCATGCCCCGTCAAACGAACTTACCTTGGCCGCATACCAGCGCGTCTGGCCTCCGACCGAGGAGAATGTGCCGCCTATATATACGCCAGCCCCGGCCGGCACTATCGTGTCCACAATGCCGTTCAGCGCTGCGTTGAAATCAGTATCCAGGACTCCGCTGTCCGGGTACATCCTTGCCAGGCCGCTCCGAGACTGTCCCGCTATCACGCTGAACCCGCCGCCCGCGTACAGCCAGCCCGAATCCAACGCGAGCGCGTACACGTCTCCGTTGGCCCCGGGGTTGAAGGCCATGTCGAGCGAGCCGTACACGCCGGCCTTCGCAAGGTATTGCCTGGCCGCGCCAGATACCTGGGTAAAGGAACCGCCCATGTAAACGTTCGCGCCGTCGAACGCGAGCGCCCGGACAATGCCATTGGCGCCGGGATTGAAGACGGGGTCGAGAGAGCCGTTCGCGAAGATATGCGCGATATTTGCCCTCGGGACGCCGGCCACGGAACTGAAGTCGCCGCCTATGTACCAGCCGCCGCCGTTATCGGACACTGCAGCCAGGACCGATTTGCCCGAGACCTGCGGGAAACCCGGCGCAAGCGCGCCGGTCACTGCGTTTGCGATCACGCATTGGCCGCTTCGCGGGCCTGCGTGGGTGAAATTGCCGCCTATGAAGACATCGGTTGAGGTCACGGTGACCGCGTACACGGAGCCATTCACTATGAGATGGTTGAGTATTGTCCACGGCGCCGGCGTGGCAGGCGTAAAGGACGGGATCGGGTATATGGGGACGATGGTCCTTGTGAAAGTGCATGTGGCCGTGCAGACAGGCGTGTTTGTCCTTGTGAAAGTGGACGTGGGCGAATTCGTCAGGGAGTTAGTTATCGTAAAGGTAGGCGTGATGGTCGGGCTTGCGGTGAACGTGGGCGAAACCGTGTGGGTCAGGGTGGCGGTGTTGGGATACGGCGTGCCCAGGAATACCGCGGAATAGCTTGTCGCGCCCGTGAAAGTTATTATGTGGTAGCCTCCGCCGCAATACAGCGTGTCCAGAAACGGGCTTAAACCAAAAGTGCCGACCAGATTGTCGGTACCCGTGTTAAAACGATGGTCCAGGGCCCCGTTTATCCTGTCCACGCGCGCGATATTGGAGCGGCCGCCGCCGCCCAGTGAGGAAAAGCTTCCGCCCAGGTACACGCTCACGCCGTCGCCGGCCAGGGTGCTTATGGAGCCGTTGCAGCCTGGGTTAAAAACCGGGTCCAGCGCGCCGGACGAGCTGTTGACCATGGCAACCCTGCTGCGTATCGCGCCCCCGACGTACATGAAGTCACCGCCCAGGTAGAGCAGGCCGGATGACGGGTCCGCCATCACGGCATTCACGTTGTTGTCCGTGTCGGCCCTGAACAGGATATCAGGGGCGCCGGTTATAGGGTCCACTTTTGCGGTGCGGCTCCTGGATGCGCCCTGCACCGTAGTGAAAGCCCCGCCTATGTAAAGGCCGCCTGGATCGTAATCCATGGTGTATACCGCGTTATTGAGTGCGGGCGCAAAGCCATTGTCGGGCGCGCCTGTTGCGGGGTCGAGTTTTGCCAGGTAATTGTAGCCCGCTGAGTTGATGTTTAAGAACAGCCCGGCCGTGTACAATGCGCCGCCCCTGTAAAGTATTGACCTGACCGTGTTGTCGGCGGACGCCGTGAAAGCCGCGTCGGGCGCGCCGGTCGCAGGGTCGAGTTTGGCGAGCCTGTTATGGGCGGCCCCCGAGACGGTAGTGAACATGCCGCCGCAGTAAAGCGAGGAATTGCCCAGGCAAACCGCGTTCACCGTGTTGTTCGTGTCCGCGGAAAAGGACATGTCCAGGCTGCCGGATGCCGCGTTCAGTTTCGTAAGGTTGGAGCGGGCCAGCATGCCCAGGCTGTAGAACCTGCCGCCAGCGTATAACGCTGAACCGTTCAGGCAAAGCGAATTAATAATGCCGTCCGTGCCTTTTATAAACGCCGGGTCTGCCGCGCCTGTTGCGGCATCTATCTTTGCTATGCCCGGCCGCGGACTGCCGGCCAGGTTGCGGAAATAGCCGCCTATGTAGAGCGTGGAGCCTGAAATGGCCATGGCATCGGTCTGGTTGTCGGCCTGCGCGTTGAAGCCGGTATCGACGGTGCCGGTGTCCTTGTTGAGCTTTGCCAGGCAGTACCTGGATACGCCGCCGATGTTGGCGAACCCGCCGCTTACGTACAGGCTTGTGCCGTTTAAGAGCAGGTCGGTGACGTCGCCAGTCGTGGTGGTGGTAAACGCGGTGTCGAGCGCGCCGGTTGTGCCGTTCACTTTCGCGAGCTGGTTATGAGCCGTGCCGCCGACGGTCGTGAACATGCCTCCCAAAAATACGCTGGTGCCGTCGAAGGCAGAGGCGTAAACCATGTTGTTCACGTTTGGGTTGAAATTGGAGTCCAGGCTGCCGGTCGCCGCGTCGATCTTTGCCGAGTACCCCCTGGCGGTCCCGTTCACCTGCGTGAAATACCCGGATACATACAGGCTGCCGGACGGGCCGGGAATTATGGATTCGACCATGCTGTTGAAATTCGCCGCAAAGCCCATGTCAGGCGCTCCGGTTATTGGGTCGAGTTTTGCTATGTGGTTGCAGTTATACGAGGTTCCGCCCAGATATATGAAGCTGCCGCCCGCGTACAGGCTTGTCCCGTTAAAATAAAGGCTCCAGACATTGGAGTTGGCATTGGGGTTGAAGACAGGGTCCAAAGAGCCGTTGGAATATATATGGGCCATCCTGTTGCGTATCTGGCCCGCAATGGACGTGAACATGCCTCCTATATAATACCCGCCTGCGCCGTCTGATATCACCGTGTTCACTGTGCCGCCCATGATATCAGGGAATCCGGGTATATAGGACCCGTCTGCCGCGATTACCGGGCCGCCGTTGACCATGCGCGGGCCGACAAGGGAAAAGTACCCGGCCAGGTAAATGTCGGTTGATGTGGACGTAACCGAAAGTATGGCGCCGTTCGTCACCCAGTGGTCGAGGACAGAGCCTAAAATGGGGGCAGGGGTGAACGTGGGCGTGGGATCGGCGCAGAAAATGCGGAAGGATAAGGATAAAGATATCAGAAGTACTTTAACGGTTCTGCACCGCCTGATGCCGGTAAACTTGTTAATTTCCAAGGTTTCCTCCCATTTTTCTCGCAAGCAACAAGATAGCATAAAAGCGGGCGTTTTTCAAGGGAGGTCTGGCGACCTTATTATAATATGAGAGGAGTGAAGCGACGAACAAAGACATCAACTTTTAAATTTTGAATTTTTAATTATCTTTTTCCGTATTTGTTGTATAATATATCCGCAATAACTTGGGAGCAACACATTTAAAAACGGGGGTGTTTGACCTTGCCTGGCGGGAAAATTAAGCTCAAACTGTTTACAGCATTCCTGGCAATAATTGTTTCATCGATTTTGTATGCCGTCATTTCCGCCGGATGCATCAGGCATGATATCGCGGCGCCTGTCACGGCTGTCCCTACTGTCCAAGCCACAAAAACACCGACCGTAATCATACCCCAGGCCACCGCTACCATCACGCGCACTTTTACTTCCCTGCCGACACCGACCATAACGTCAACCCTGTGCCTGCCCGCGTTTTCATGGGGTACCAGCGGGACCGGCAACGGGCAGTTCGGGACCATCATGGGTATCGCGGCCAATTCGGCAGGGGATTGCTATGTGCTGGAGAAGACAAGAGTGCAGAAATTCAAGCAGGACGGGACTTATATAACCCAATGGGGAAGCTATGGCAGCGCGCCCGGGCAATTCGACTGGGCCAACGGGATCGCTGTCGGGGGAAGCGGCAATGTTTATGTGCTTGAGGCAAACAACCACAGAGTTCAAAAATTCGATACTGACGGAAATTACCTTTCAAGCTGGGGTTACATGCCATCACAGATAGCGAATTCTTTAGCCGTGGACGGGGCGGATAATGTATATGTGGTGATAGACTGCACCTGCCTAAATACTCCGGTGATAAAGTACGACTCAGCCGGCAACAGCCTCACCCAGTGGATGACAAACTGGGCAACCTTAAGCAATGGGATAGCGGCCGGTGGAGGATATGTCTACATAGGGGTTATTTACGGTGGTGAATTCAACAGGTTCACGGATACGGGGACCCAGCTTGGCACATGCTACATCCAGGGCGGCGGCCTGGCCGCGGATACGGCCGGAAACGTAATAGTGGCGGCAGGCAGCCAGATATACAAAGCAGCCCCTGACTGCACGATACTGAAGACCTGGCAAAGCACCAACGCCAACTGGATAGCCACAGGCGGCGGAGGGTACATATATACGGCATACCTTTATACGGTGCAGGTTTTCGCGCCGTAGTTCTAATTGTGGAAGGAAAGGTTGTGTACCAGACCTCCATCCTTCGCTGAAGCTCTTCCGCCGTCGCTGAAGCTATGACGGACGAGCCGGCTGGCAAGTCGAGTTAATAGTTGATAAAATTGATTTGGTGAAGAACGGAGTTGTTAACTATTAACTCGAGGTCTGGCACGATTTTTACATGTTAACCTATGATGCCCCCTTTTTCAATACATATCAACATTCCATATTTTAAAAAAAAATTAAAAGGAGATAAAATGACGGACACAACCCCACAGAGCATGACTTTGGAACAAAAACAAAAAACCATACGGGCGTTTTTCTTGGCAAACGCGGCCGCGCCTTTGATATACATGGCTGTCTGCGAGCTTTTGATCAGGTTTGTCTTTAAGGCCGGGCATCCGGGTTATGTGGGTTTGCCTGCGGCAACGTATAACCTTTTGAGGATAGCCGCATACGCCATCGCGGCAGTGGAGACCATACTTATAGTCTCCGTGAAGTCGTCATTAAACTCGGGCAGCCCGTCGGGAGCGGCCGCTTTCCTTCTGAAACAAAAAGTAAAGGGCTCAACCGACGATATGATGGCGGCGCAGGGATTTTTGATACTTATCCTGGCCTTCTGCACTTCCATAGCCATATACGGTCTTGCATTGTTCCTTTTAAACGGAGTAAGGCAGGACTCATACCCGCTCATGATACTCGGGGTTGTGCTGTGCCTGTTATTCGACCCCACAAAAGAAAACCTGGATAAAATTATTGCGCTGAGAAAAATATGACAGATATACCAGACCTCCATCCTTTGCTGAAGCGAAGGATGGAGGTCTGGTACGATTATTTCATTTAGTCCCTTTGTTATTAAACTCAGCGGAAAACCATTGACATACAAGTATACAAAACGTATACTTATATTATGTTGTAAGAGGGTGTCAAATACCCCGTACAGGGCGGGATGTTGAGGTGAACTGTGGGAAATTTACCGGCTATTTTTGAGGATTTTGAAATACGCAGGGTTTATGATGAAGAAAAAGAGACTTGGTTTTTCTCTGTGGTGGATATCGTAGGGGTGCTTATACAGCAAAAGGATTTTCAGGCCGCGAGGAATTACTGGAAAGTGCTTAAAAACAGGCTAAAAAAAGAAGGTAGTCAAACGGTTACAAATTGTAACCGTTTGAAAATGCAGGCTGAAGACGGGAAAATGAGGATTACAGATGTGGCCGACCCTGAAACTCTCCTGCGTCTCATCCAGTCAGTCCCAAGTCCTAAAGCAGAACCCATAAAACTCTGGCTGGCCAAAGTCGGTTACGAGCGCATGCAGGAACTGGCCGACCCGGAGCGCTCTTTAAACAGGGCCAGGGAAAACTGGCAAAAGCACGGAAGAAGCGAAAAGTGGATACAGCAGAGGATGATGAGCCAGGAGACGAGAAATAAACTTACCGACTACTGGAAAGACAACGATATAACTCAAAAAGAAGAGTACGCAATACTCACAAACATAATACACAAGGAATGGTCCGGACTGGATGTAAAGACCCATAAAATCAAAAAAGGACTGAAAAGCCAGAACCTGCGGGACCATATGAGCGAAGCAGAACTCATTTTTACGGCTCTTGCGGAACTATCCACAAGACAGATAGCCCAGGCGGAAAAAGCCAAAGGTTTGAAACAAAACAGTAAAGCCGGTAAAAAAGGCGGGAAGATAGCGGGAAAAGCAAGAAAAGAACTGGAAAAAAAGACAGGCAAAAGTGTAATAACCGGCGAAAATTTCCTGCCGCAAAAGAAGTAATTCATAAAAAAATACAGGGCAATCAAAAATTCAAAATTAAGGTGTCGCTCTGGCGACTTTATTATAATATGAGAGGAGCGAAGCGACGAACAAAGACGACAATTTTGAATTGAACTCAACGAAGTTCCTCCTTCTAAAAGCGGGGGCTTAATTCAAAATTCAAAATTAAGGTGTCGCTTTGCGACCTATTATATTATAATACAAGGAGTGGTGAGCCTGTCGAACCACGACGAGTAGACAATAATTTTTAATTCTAAATTTTTAATTTTGAATTATCTTTTTCTGCTTATTGGTGTATAATGGAAGCACGATTACCAATGGGACGCACATCTAAAACAACGAGGGAATACGATGCCAGACCGGGACGTTTACGCGCTTCTGATACAGACAATGTAAGGGTGGGGAACCGGCGGGTAGCGGATGGGATTTAATATGCTCTAAATATATTATCAACGCTGGAAGCAAGCTCTGACCCCAGACACCCTCCCAGACACCCCTTTTTTCAAACCAGTTGATTAATAATAGAGGTGTAAATTTATGAGGAAGTTAACTATTCTTTTACTTGTTGCGTTCCTAGTTTTGCCTGTCTTGATCGCAAGTAATAAGCCTCTTGCCGATGAAGAGGCCGGCGATAAATATTACGTTGAAAGAAACAACGTGACCAATACGGCAAAGGCAATGGAAAATATTGATAAAGCCATACAAAGCTATGAAAAGGCGCTTAAGGCAGGGGAATCAGAAATACTTTATTATAAGCTTGCGCTCACGTCCGAGTTCAAGTATAACTATCTTATCAGCGGGGAAGATGCCCACCAGCAGAAATGGGGCGCGTACAAGGCTCTTGTGGACAGGCTGGAAAAATTCTGCGAGGGGAACACATTGTGTGCGGGTTCCAAATACATGGCTTATTCAAGGGCCATAATATGGGGCAGGTTTGGAGAGCTGATGAATCCGCTTGAGGCAGCGTATTCCGGGCTTGCGGATAAAATCAAGGATTACAGTGAAAAACTTCTTGCACTTGACCCTGCTTTTAATGACTACGCTGCATACGTGCTGCTCGGCAGGATGCACTACAAAGCACCAAACATAGTTTTCGTGCTTACCTGGCCGGACAAGAACAAATCAAGGGTATACCTTGAGGAATATTACAGGCATAACCCGAATATGATCTCTGCAAAATATTTCCTTGCGGATACACTATGGGATTTAGACTTAAAAGACAAAGCAAAAGAACTTTATTTGCTGGCAATAAAATCCCCGCTAAGGCCGAGGTATTATTTTGAGGATTTAAAAGCGATGGAGGAATGCGCTGCGAGGGAAAAGGAACTGGGGTTGTAGAAAGAAGGGGTCAGGTCATAGGTAAAGGCCTGACCCCGGAACTTACGGAACTTAAGCCGCTCATTAACATGCCGGAAAAGGCAGCGGAACAGCCGATGGCTGAGTTCCTTGAATGGCATAACAGGAATGTGTTTGTGGCGTAATTATTTGTTAATATGGAGGGAAGATGAAAAAAGCAATTAGCAAGGTCTGGCATGGATTTTTCAATCAACTATTAACTCGAGGTTTGACCCCTACCCCTGTCAACTATTAACCCGGGGTCTGGTACACATTTTTTCTTGATAAGAAAGATTTCATTGTAAAGGCGGCTGTTTTATATATGAATATTGTATGCAAAATCAGATTTTATTTTGTATTAGTTTTTATTTGTTTTTGTTCTTCAATAAATGCTGCCGGAATAAATCTAATAAAATCTGTCAATCCTCCAGTGGGTGCAATAGGCGATACTGTCACGGTTTGTATATCTATTGATCCGTCTTCATTCACTTTAAATGTAAAAGCCGATATAATGTGGGTTATTGATACGACCGGCTCTATGTCTTCCGGTATTGCGGGTGTTGAAAATAATATATCGAGTTTTACATCCCAGCTTGCGGCCAGGGGGATTGATTACAGACAAGGGCTTGAGAACTTTGGGGATATATATGAATTTGAAGCCCAGGTTAATCACGGATTTGCCGCAAATGATGCACAGTTTCTATCCATGGTAGGTGCTCTGACCGCAATCGGCGGTGGTGACCTGCCGGAATCCGGGATTGATGCAATTGTAGATGCTGTTACCAATACCGGGGCTGCTGTATGGCGAACAGATGCATCTAAAACCATTATTTTCATAACAGACGCCCCTGTCCGGTCAAAAGAATGTCTCAACGGAAATTTATCACTTACATATACTGCGGCTGATCTTGCATCAAAAGGAGTGGTTATTCATGCGGTATGTAATGATGTGTCTTCTATTGATCCGTTATGTAATCCAAAAGATATACCGCCGCTTACAGGTGGTATATGGCTTGATTATAGCGCGCCGAATTGGGCTGCGTTTTTGTCAACCCTTGGAAATCAAGTTGGAAGCTATACCAATGTTGTAGTCCGTGATCCCATGCCGCCGGAGCTCGTGCCGATTGACAGCGCATGCGGCGCAACAATTACAGGCAATGAACTCAGCTGGTCCTTTGTGCAGGTGAGAAGCGATTCTATATTTAATGTCTGCTGTTTTCTGGCGAGGATAACATCGGCGTTCGCAGGCTCAATCAGTAATACCGCATATGTTTCGGCAGATGGTGTATCTGAAACTGCTTCTAATAATGAATATATTTTTTACGCGACTGATACATCAACATGTACAATAACCATGACAAGCACATCCTCTCCGACAGCGACTATGACACCTACATATACGGCAACTTGTACTAAAACAGAAACTTCAACTTCAACAATAACGTCAACCTGCACCCCTACGTTTACTGTTACACCAACCTTAACACCCACGCCGCTGCCGCTTAATCTCGGCCTAAAAGGGAATTTTCCGAACCCGTTTGCTGATAAAACCAATATAGTATACTGGCTGTCTGTTGATGCTGCTGTGGAAATAAGGGTCTTTACTGTTTCTGGAGAACTTGTTCTGGATAAAAAAGATATAGCAGGATATGCGGGGTATAATAATTTTTTCTGGAATGCGTTAAATAGTGTGGAAAAAAATATAGCATCAGGTGTATTTATATATAAAGTAATAGCAACAACGACCAGGGATGAAAAGGCGACGGCGTTTTCGAAAATGGGGTGTGTGAGGTAGAGAGGGTGTGTACCAGACCTCCATCCTTCGCGAAGCTTCGGCTGGCAAGTCGTGGTAATAGTTGATAAATTTGATTTGGTGAAGAACAGAATTAACTCGAGGTCTGGCACGATTTTTCCTCCCCTCCATTATTTCTTTCGAATTTAGCCTGGATGGGCCGGAGCCTGAGGTTAACCAACAAAGTATAATATACGTAAATATGTTGGTTAACCGGAGGTGTGTATGGCTATAATCAAGCCTATGCTCAGGGAAGAACTTGAAAACTCAGTTAAATTACAGGCGTTTTACGAAGAGAAACTTAAACATTTTCCAAGCGGGACCATACAGGTAAAAAATATCAAAGGGCATAACTATAATTATCTGGCCAAAAGGGTGGACGGCAGGGTGAAATACAGTTATATGGGCAAGATGACCGGAGCCGAGAAAGGTAAGTATTTAAGTTCGGCAAAAAAAAGGGCGGAGTTGAGGAAAAATATATCCACTGTAAAGAAACAGATCAAATACCTTAAGGGGGTATTGCGTGGAAAAGAGCCAATTTGAGCTTTGCATAAAAGTCCTGAAAAAACTTGACGATGCCGGAGTCCTGCCGCATATAGTCCTTGCCGGAAGCTGGAGCGTTTATTTTTACAGGTATTACTTCCTGACGGAAAAATACATAAGCGCCATCAGGACAAGGGATATTGATTTTGTGGTTCCCCTGCCCTTAAAACTTAAAAATAAAACTGACATCGCAAAACTGCTTGAATCCCTGAACTTTGACGTCCAGTTTGAAGGCACTCACGGGCTGATAAAGCTGCGCAACCCTGAATTGACAGTGGAGTTCCTTGTTCCGGAAAAGGGAAAAGGCAGCTAAAAACCATACCCTCTGCCGGCCCTTGGTATAAATGCCCAGCAGCTGAGATACCTTACGATGCTCACTGACAACACGATTAAAGTAAAAGCGGAAGGAATCACCCTGACAATCCCCCACCCGGCCGCGTATGCCCTGCATAAATTTATCATATTCAAACGGAGAAAGAATAAGGACAAAGTTGACAGGGACATAGAAACCGCAAAGCGGGTATTTATGCAAACTATGGAGTCGTCAAGCAGGGCATCAATTGTGAGGATATATAATAGTCTGCATTCAAAATGGAGAAAAACAATAATAGACAATCTGAAAGGCATAAAGGAAAATGATATCATAGCAGAATTAGAAGGCGCGAAGACCGTTTGACTGACTCAATTCACAAAACATGGACACGTTTTTACAAGCACGCTCCATCCTTCGCCTTTGGCTTCGGCTGACCAGCCAGCGGGATAACTGCTTGCACGCCAAAGCGGACCTATCGCGAAGGAGTAGCTTGCACGCCGGAGCGGACCTACCGCGAAGGAGTAGCTCGCACGCCGGAGCGGATCTATTGCGAAGGAGTAGCTCGCACGCCATAGCAGTTTTATCGCGAAGGCGTGTTCCGGCTGGTGGAAACGACTTTAGGTCGGGTGTTCCTTTTTTGGCTGATTGGTGTATAATGGAAGCACGATTACCAATGGGACGCACATCTAAAACAACGAGGGAATACGATGCCTGACCGGGACGTTTACGCGCTTCTGATACAGACAGTGTAAGGGTGGGGAACCGGCGGGCAGCGGGTTGGACAAGAACAATTCTAAACGCTCAATCCGAGGGCTGACCCCAGCCACCCCAGCCACCCTTCCCGGATTTCCCACGGAAAAATTATCAACTATTAACTTGAGGTGTGACCCCCGATATAGGTTGCGATCAACTGGAGGAAAAATGAAAAAATATCTGATTGCAGTGGCTGTATTGTCTTTTTCAATATCATTATTTGCCGCTGATAAGTATGAGAAGCTGGCTCAGGAAGCGTCAAAATACGGCAGGCGCGTAATAGCCATGGAATACACCAAAAAATCAATGGACAGCGGCAATAAAGAATCAGCTGTCACGTATGGAATGCAAATGGTAAATGAAGAAAGTCCGGCGGATCAGAAAGAAGGTTTAAAAATACTCCTTAAATTCGCCGGAGAAGGCAATGCCAGGGCGCAGAATGCGCTGGCATACGCCTTCCAAACCGGAAAAGGCGCGAAAAAGGACAGCGTAAAGGCGCTTGAATGGTATAAGAAAAGCGCGGCGCAGGATTATGAGCCTGCATATAACGGCATAGGAAGCATTTATGAGGAAGGAATTGCGGTAACAAAGGACCTGAAAACAGCGATTGAATATTATAAAAAAGCGTCGGAAAAAGGCGATTCCATGGGCATGAACAACCTTGGTTACATGTATTTATCCGGGAACGGCGTACCTGTGGATACAAAAAAGGGCCTGGAATGGATGACAAAGGCCGCGGAAAAAGGCAACATGCTGGCAATAAACAACCTGGTATCGGTTTATCAGGGGAAACTGGGCGTAAAAAGGGACAATAAACTTCTGCTTAAGTGGCTGGAACGGGCGGCGTTAAACGGGGATAATGACGCGCTGACTGCCATAGTCGAGTATTACAGGGGAGAGAAACCGGGGACGAAAAAGGATTGCGGCAAGGCAATGAGCCTTTTAAAACAGGCAGCGGAACAGGGCAGGCTAACCGCAGCGCTGGATTACGGATTTGCTCTGGAGCACGGCAAGTGCTGCAAGGTTGACCTTGTGGAAGCGTGCGCGTGGTACTGGGTTGTGTATCCGTCCCTGCCGGAATCGCAGCATAAACTGTTCATGAAAGAAATGGCTGACACGGAAAAGAACATGACAAAGGATCAGATAGAAGAGGCTAAAAAGAGAGCGGATAAATTGTTAAAAAAGTTCAATACGGAATAACTATGGCACAAACTGGGGCCTGACCCCAATTGAAAAAAAAGGGGTCGTGTCTTGACCTGATACATGATGATTGTTGTATGTGATCAAAGAAGGTTTGTCAGGTATCAGTTCAAGACGTAATTCACAAACTGGGGACTGTCCCCAATTTGTGAATTAGAAAAGCATAGAGAGGTGAGTTATGGCGCGGGGGCGCAGGATCGAGTTCCCGGGGGCGTGTTATCACGTCTTCTCAAGGGGGAACGAAAAACGTAACATTTTTAAGGACAAGCAGGACCATTACCGGTTTATGCGGCTTTTGGATGAGGCACGGAAAGACCATTCACTGACAATACACGCTTATGTGCTGATGCCAAACCATTATCATCTTGTGGTGGAAACCGCTGATGTGCTGATCTCAAAGGCTATGTCAGATCTTCTTAGCCGGTACAGTATGTACTTCAATTACAAGTATGAGCGTACCGGGCATTGGGTTTGAAACACTCGATTGTCGGATATCGGATGTCGGGGTGACAACAGGAGGGAGGGGCTTTATGGAGAATTTTAAGGATATGTTTAGGGCAAAGACTAAAGAGCTTGCGTTAGATGTAATACGGTTTACGGAAGCATTACCTAAAACACGTACTGCCGACATAATTGCGCGGCAATTGGTACGGTGCGGGATGTCTACTAGTGCTAATTATCGGGCCGCTTCAAGGGCGAAATCCAGGGCGGATTTTATAGCAAAGATGGGAATTGTAGAAGAAGAAGCAGACGAGACACTGCACTGGCTGGAATTGTTGGTTGAATCAGGAATTGTAAAAGCCGAAGACGCAAAGCCATTGTTTGAAAAGGCCAATAAAATAGTCGCCATAACAGTTTCAACCATTAAAACAGCCAGAAGAAATAAATGATTGTCGGACGTCGGAGGTCGGGTGTCGGAGTGGAAGCAACGCAGGATTTGTCTGGTCGGTTAGATCTCACTCCGACATCCGACATCCGACAACAAAGGTGTCAAAGAGCGTTCCGGCTGGTGGAAACGACTTTGGGGCGGGGGTTCCTTTTTTGGCTGATTGGTGTATAATGGAAGCACGATTACCAATGGGACGCACATCTAAAACAACGAGGGAATACGATGCCTGACCGGGACGTTTACGCGCTTCTGATACAGACAGTGTAAGGGTGGGGAACCGGCGGGCAGCGGGTTGGACAAGAACAATTCTAAACGCTCAATCCGCGGTCTGACCCCGGACACCAACTATTAACTCGAGGTGTGACCCCTGATATTCCCCTGATATTTTCTTAGCGCGACTTCGAAGGCCTGATTAGCGGACATCCGCTGTCCAAAATTATCATGCAGGCAGGCTTACGTCCTGTGCTGCCGATGGGTGACTGAACCCGGATTATTCCGGGCTTCTAGAGATAAAAAACGGACGGCTGAATAAAAGATTAACAGATGGTTTGGAAACCGCTGACGTAATACGTGTATTTATTATTGACAAGCACTTAAATGGGTGACCCCATTTTTATGTGAGGTTTGACCCCGGATATAACTTTGTTATCCGGAAAAAATAAATCAGAAAAAAGAGGTAATTTTTTGCCGTCAAAAACCGGAAAATACACCGTTCCAGCAGTTATACTGTCCATATTCCTCGGCGCGTCACTTATCACATGGTCATTTACCCGCAACGCTTTTTTTCTTTTTGACCTTCCCTATATAGGGCTTTCCGTGGTTGCGGGTATTGTTATTAACATCCTGCTGGAAGGCAGGTCAAGCGGTGTTGGCAGGCGCGTCACCCAGCTTATGGTAGGGCTTTATTTTCTTGTGTTTCTGAATCTCTTTATAAAAGTAAATATGCAGCTGGAGGGTTTTTTATTCCAGGTGCTGTCCGGATTTTTTGCCGGCGCTTTCATACACTACGCCATAGCCAAGCTTTTCGGGCCAGTGGTTTTCAGCAGGGGCTTTTGCGGATACGCATGCTGGACCGCCATGGTGCTTGATTTTCTGCCGTGGAAAAGGCCAAAAGGCAGGGTAAAAGGAGCCGGAAAATTCAGGTACATACACTTTTTTGTTTCGCTTGCCGCGGTGTCGGTCATATTGTTTGTATTCAGGCATAACCTGAAAATCGGATCCATAGAGTCGATATACTGGTTCACCGCAGGCAACCTGTTTTATTACGCGGCAGGGATAACTCTTGCCTTTGTCTTAAAGGACAACCGCGCGTTCTGCAAATACTTATGTCCGCTGGCGCCCATAATGAAAGTTCCGGCTAGATTCTCGTATTTCAAGCTTGAAGTCGACAAAGGCAAATGCACAAAATGCGGCGTATGCGAAAAAATCTGCCCAATGGACATTAAAATCATGGAATATGCCGCCCAAAACAAAAGGGTACTTTCGACTGAATGCATACTGTGCAGCGAGTGTTCGTCCGTGTGCACCAAAAAGGCTTTGTCAATAACAAAAGGATTTGACGCGTCGGCTGATGAATATATAAATTACAGATGAAGTTTTTCCGACCAGAGGGTAGGGGTCAAACCTCGAGTTAATAGTAGAGAATGTAATTGACACGAAATTCAGGCATGTCATAATCGTAACAAGGTAGTACGACCAAAATAGAGGGGTCGGTGGCATATATATGGTTAGGCAGCTTAGGATATTATTTCCTGGCGGGGTTTATCATGTGACTTCCAGGGGAAATGAACGTAAGAATATTTTTAGGGATGAGATGGACCGGAAGATGTTGCTGAAAATGGTTGGGGAGGCAAAGAAAAAATACGGATTTAAAGTATTTGCCTTCATTCTTATGAGTAATCATTACCATTTTTTATTTAAATGCGAGAAAACAAATCTTCCGGTGATAATGCAGTATATAAATACCGGGTACGGGATATATTTTAACCGGAAGTATAAGCGGTTTGGACACTTGTTTCAGGGCAGGTATAAGTCAATATTGGTCGAACATGGACCGGATATAATGGAAGTGGTAAGATACATACACTTAAACCCCATACGCGCGGGAATGATAGACAAGCTGACCGAGTATGAGTGGAGCAGTCACTGGCAGTATAATGGAGAAAGAGAAAAAGGCATAGCAGAACCTGAGCATGTTTTGATATATTTTTCTGAAGAGCGGAAAGAGGCCGTAGAAAAGTACGAAGCATATATGGCTGAAGGAAGCAGAAGAGATAAAGACGGGGACGAGATAGGTCCATATGGGCGTTATATAATAGGCAGTGATGATTTTGTAAGAAAAATAAAGCTTATGGTTAAGAATAGAAAATTATCTGTAGAAATTACAAACAGAAAAGATTTAAAAAAAGTATACACGGCAAGCGAGATCATAAAAGCAACCGCCGGATATTATAAGATTACAGAAAACGACTTAATAACAAAAAAAGGCAGATGGAATCCTGGAAAAAGGATACTGATATATCTGCTGGCCAGAGACGGAGGCATGAATAATTCCGGCATTGCAGCTCTTTTAAATGGATTACACCACAGCGGGATAGGGCCGATTATAGCAAAAGTAGATAAAGAAATAGCAGCAGGAAAAAGCGCGAAAAGAGAAGTAAAGGAAATATCAGAAGCATATGTCGTACTTAATCAGAAAAAAGAAGAAATTATCAACTATTAACTCGAGGTTTGACCCCTACCCCCCTCTGTAAGGGCAGGAAAGTAGGGATGGTGTTTGATATTATTGAGGCAGCCCGAGGATTGTCAGGTATCAGGTAAATGCCTGATCCCATCTTGCCACTATTAACTCGAGGTTTGACCCCTACCCCTACTACTGACCCTGGACTTTATGACTTTATGGAGGGGAAACAACAGGCATGAAACAGCAGACCGCTTTTGACAAGCTATCGATGGATGACGTCGTTGAAATGGCAAAGGTTCGCCGGTTTACGGACAAAGAGAAGATGACCGTGCTCAGGCGCTGCTTGTCGGACACGGCTTACTGGCATAACCGCGGCGGCGTCTCGGCCTACGCGGCTATGGCGACACGGTTCGGAAACGAGCTCATAAAGGCCACACCGGAAAATTCGCAGTTGTACATCATGACCGGGAACGCGTACGAATTGATGGCAAACGACTGGGGGCAGGCGGCAAAGCTCTACAGTGAAGCGGTCAGGCTTGATCCGGGAAACGGACAATATTATCAAAAAGCCGCTCCCGCCCTTTGCCTGACAGGTAATTTTTTGGCTGCGGCCAAATTGCTCGATAAATGCGAATCTGCAGGGTTAAAGCCGTTTACCAAAAGCGAGTTAAAGGCGCTGAAAAAGGCGGTAGAGATTAAAACTGTTGATGATGAAATTGATTTTATGATCATGGGTAATTACGACAGCCCGGAGGACTACGACCCGGGCAACGTTGACAAGCCCGCGATAAAAATAAAGGCAATGGGTTTTAAAAAAATCCGGAATTATTATGAATTTGCATTGTTTTTATTTGGCGGAATTTTCTTGCTCAGCGGTTATCTGCTTGACTACCCGCTTAACGAGCCGTACAACTGGGGGTTCAAGCACGCGGCGCTCCCATTATCTTTGATCATACTGACGCTGCTGATCAAGTTTCCGATGACAGAACCTTATACACCGCTTTTGGCAAAGGTCTTCTTAATCCCCATAATGGCCGCCCTTTACCTGCTCATGTTCATGCCTGTTTTCGGCCTTATCAACGCCTATACGGGAAAGGTTGGGCCTGTAAAGGATCCATATACGATCGTTAAAAAATACCAACGGGAAAATACCGACCATAGAATGGAATACTATCTGGTTCTCAAAGGGGCAAATGAGTACAAACCTTTTGACTGGGAGATCAGCTTGAACGATTACGGGGGTTATGAGAACGGCAACGGGTTCAACCCGGGGCTTTACAAAGGCAGTCTGGGACTGGTTTTCAGATATAAAGTGCGGTGGAAGAATTAAAGATAGGTGAGAGAAAAGTGGGTCACCTCGAAATGAAGAGTAGGGTAGGGGTCAAACCTCGAGTTAATAGTAGAGAATGTAATTGACACGAAGTTTAGGCATGTCATAATCGTAATAAGGTAGTACGACCAAAATAGATGGGTCGGTGCTGATATATCTGCTGGCCAGAGACGGAGGCGTGAATAACACCGGTATTGCAGCTCTTTTAAATGGATTACACCACAGCGGGATAGGACCTATTATAGCAAAAGTAGATAAAGAAATAGCAGCAGGAAAAAGCGCGAAAAGAGAGTAAAGGAAATATCAGAAGTATATGTGGGACTTAATCAGAAAAAAGAAGAGATTATCAACTATTAACTCGAGGTTTGACCCCTACCCCCTCAGTTTGGAAATATAAAATATTTTAAAGGCCGCGCGGATTTCTATGTTCTTTTCGTAGTCTATGAAGAATATTCAATAAAGAAAATACTTAGCAAGAGCAGACAACATAGTAAATGGATACACAATAAAATGTTGGTTTTTACTGACAAAGAGATGGAAAAGTTTTTAGACAAACTGGAAACTAAAAAAGGAAAAAAAGAAAACCAATTCTACTTTTCCTTGAATAAGCAGCATCCAAATGGCATTTATCTAACGCGCGGCAATATTAAAATTAAAGACTATAAAAAGTATTTGTTTGAAAATAAAATAAATAAAATTGAAAGGAAGTTAAAGTGAATTTATTGGCGGAGAAAGAATGAAAATTATTTTGAGTAGAAAAGGATTTGATTCATCGACTGGGAAAAATGCAAGTCCAATATTTGACAACAACATTATGATTTCTCTTCCGATTCCTGACGACTCGGCAAATATCAATTATAAAGAATTATATAATAAGCGTTACGGGAACTATTATAAACTTTTAAAAAAGATTGCTCCTAAAAAGGAATTTACGACATGTCATTTAGATCCAGATATAAATAAAAACATTTATGCACGGGATAGAGGCTGGAGAGGGCTATTTGGGCAAAGCGATAAAGCCCAGTCACATCTCGAAAGCCAAGAAGTTCGCGCAGGTGATTTGTTCTTATTTTATGGCTGGTTTAAACATGTAAAGGAAATTGGAGACAAGATTGAATATGCCGAGGACAAGGAATATTGTGATGGTAAACATGTGATTTTTGGCTACATGCAGATAGATAAAATCATACCAATAAACTACAGAATTAAAATACAGAATTCTTCACCGATTTCAGGGAAAAGCGATATCAAATGGCCTAAATGGATGAAATACCATCCTCATATTTCTGAAGAAGGCAGAGACGAAAAGATAAATTGTATATATGTTGCAAGTAAGACTCTATCATGGAATAATAAAATACCTGGCTTTGGGACATTTGATTATTCGAATAAGCTCGTCCTTTCAGCACCCCGTGAAGCCAGCCGGACAACATGGGAACTTAATTCATGTTTCAAAGACAAGGTCTTAAGCTGGAATGGCGGTCGTCGTGTTGGTAACGATAGATTTTTCAGCATTTCTGACAGAGGACAGGAATTTGTTGTAGATGCAACACCGGATATAGAAACCTGGGCTAAATCACTTATAATTGGAGGTTTAAATGTGTAATAAAAAAGAATATATAGAAAGATATTTAGCGTGGAAAGGAAAAACGAAAGATGATGAGTTACACGATAGAAAAGAGCGTATAAAGTGGTATGCTGAAAAAATGGGCTCAGCGGAAAGAATCGATAAGTTAAGCGAAAAAGACATATATAGTTTAGTCGAAAGATTGTGGGCCTTGAACTTCTGGAAAAACAAGCATTACAAAGTACAGAAACTTATTGATGATAATGGTATAGATAAATTAAAAAGCAGTTTAAAAATGCTACTCTATTCTGCGCAGCCCATAGAACAAAGATGGGACATGTTTAGAGAAACTGTAAAAGGTATTGGAAAATCCTCATTAAGCGAAATACTCACTCTTGTTTTTCCTGAAGAATACGGAATAATGAATATGAAACCATTTATTGTCTTGCCCGAATTAGGTTATATAGCGGAAGAAGAACTTGGGGAAATTACTAAAGGGGCGGTTACAACGGGTGAAGATTATCATCGTTTTATGAAAGCTTTATCTGAAGTTAAAAAAGATTTACAAAACAACGGCATGGAAAAGGCAAACTATATCGATGTTGATTTTTTTATATATTATGTTTTCCAGTACGACCCGGATTTTCAAGAAATCCGTGTAAAAATGAAATCAGAAAGAAAAGAAGAACAAATAGAACCCTTAATTGAAGCGAAGAAAAAGGAAAAAATAGCTGGAAAAATTACATCACATACAGAAGCTGAGAATATACTTCTAAAACTTGGAAGGCTGTTTGAATACGACACGTATTCGCCGGATAAAATTAAGGAAGCCTACGGCGAGAAGAACGAGGAGTTTATAACACTTAAAGAGATGCCGCAATTTGGAACAAGAACACTGATGGACACTATTGAAAACATTGATGTTATTTGGTTTAAAGATGAAGAGACCCCAGTTGGTTGTTTCGAAGTTGAACATACCACAGGAGTTACATCTGGGCTGCTCAGGTTGTATCAAATCAATGAACAACTAAATACTAAACTGTTTATAATCGCACCTGCCGAAGTTATTAAAAAGTTTGAAACGGAGTTAAATAAAAAGCCCTTCAATAAAATGAAACACAAATATATTTTCAAATCTTACGAGGAATTGTATAATTTCTATCAAGCTGCGGAAAACTACACGAAACTTAAAAAGGATTTCTTCAATGAAAAAGTATAAAACAAATAAAAAAACAATAAAAGAGCCAAAGCAATCCAACTCAGCTAACCTGGGCTTTGAGGAAAAGCTTTGGAAAGCAGCTGACAAAATGCGGTCCAACATGGATGCGGCGGAGTATAAACATGTCGTTCTTGGGCTCATATTCCTCAAGTACATTTCGGATGCGTTTGAGGATAAGCATACTGATCTCGTTGAGGAGGACACAAATAAATACATCGTCTCAGAGGATCGGGATGAGTATGCGGCGGATAACATCTTCTTCGTGCCTAAGAAGGCCAGGTGGAAGCTTATACAGGAGAACGCTAAGAAGCCGGAAATCGGGAAAATCATCGATGAGGCTATGGAATCAATCGAAAAGGAAAACTCCACGCTCAAAGGCGTACTCACAAAAAACTATGCCCGGGAATCTCTAAATAAACAGCGTATCGGCGAGCTTATCGACCTCATCAGTACTATCGGGCTTGGGGATAAGGAAAGTAAGAAAAAAGATATACTTGGACGGGTTTATGAATACTTCCTGGGGCAGTTTGCTGATGCTGAGGGCAAGTCAGGCGGGCAGTTTTATACACCTCAATGCATCGTAAAAATCCTCGTAAATATGATAGAGCCTTACAAAGGCCGGGTTTTTGACCCATGCTGCGGGTCGGGCGGGATGTTTGTTCAGTCTGAGAAGTTTGTGGAGGAACATCAGGGACGGGTGAATGATATCGCCATATTTGGGCAGGAATCAAACCAGACCACGTGGCGGTTGTGCAGGATGAACCTCGCCATACGCGGAATAGCCGGGGAAATCGTATGGAATGACCAGGGAAGCTTCCTCAAAGACGCGCACACGAACCTGAAAGCTGACTTTGTCCTCGCCAATCCGCCTTTTAACGACAACGACTGGCACGGCGACCTGCTGCGCGACGATGTGCGCTGGAAGTATGGCGTGCCTCCGACAGGCAATGCCAACTACGCATGGGTTCAGCACTTTATACATCATCTATCGCCGAAAGGGATAGCCGGATTTGTGCTTGCCAATGGGTCAATGTCGTCAAATACGAGCGGTGAAGGGGATATAAGAAAGAGTATTATCGAGGCGGACCTAGTTGACTGCATGATAACCCTGCCAAGCCAGTTATTTTATAACACCATGATTCCATGTTGTCTGTGGTTTGTATCCCGCGATAAACAGAACAACAACTATCGCAACCGTACCGGCGAGACGCTTTTCATAGACTGCCGGAATATGGGTATGATGAAGGACAGACGGCATAGGGAGATAACGGATGAGGAGATACAGAAGATAGCCGGGATGTATCATGAGTGGAAGGCAAAGAAAGGGAAATATAAGGATGTGAATGGTTTTTGTAAATCTGCTACGTTAGAAGACATAAAGAAAAACGACTACGTCCTCACGCCGGGCAGATATGTTGGGACTGAGGTTGTCGAAGATGACGATGAGGCATTTGAGGAAAAGATGGGAAAACTGTCTACTGAACTTAGGAAGCAATTTGAGGAATCGTCAATTTTAGAAAATCAAATCTTAAAAAGTTTAAAAAATTTTGGTTATTAAATTCTATATGTTTCTGGGGGATTAAATGGTTGCGGTAGCAGAAGCTTATAAGCTTGAAGATCTTGTTGAAATAACTTCAAGCAAACGTATTTTTTATAACGAATACGTAGAAGACGGTATTCCTTTTTACCGCTCTAAAGAAATTATTGAAAAATTTAATAAAAATTCTATCACTACGGAGCTATTCATAACTGAGGAAAGGTATAATTCAATTAAAGAAGATTTTGGCGTCCCTAAAGAAGGCGATATACTTCTCACGTCGGTCGGTACATTAGGCATACCATATTTAGTTAAAAAAAATGATGTTTTTTATTTTAAAGATGGAAATTTGACTTGGTTTCGAAATTTTGACAAGAAATTGAATAGTAAATTTTTATTTATATGGTTAATATCCCAAATCGGTAAGAATGCATTAGAAAATATAACTATTGGTTCTACTCAAAAAGCGTTAACCATACAAGGATTAAAAAGCATTCGCATCGATTTGCCCGACCTAAACGAACAAGCAAAAATCATTGAGACATTTGATAATTTTGATTTAAAAATTGAGCTCAACAATAAAATGAACCGAACTTTGGAACAAATCAGCCAGGCGATATTTAAGCATTGGTTTATAGATTTTGAGTTTCCAAATGAAAACGGAAAACCTTATAAGAGTTTCGGCGGGAAGATGGTTGGTGATTTACCTGAAAATTGGAAATGTGAAAAGCTGAGTAAAGTGGCAAGAATTGAGATTGGAAGGACTCCACCCAGAAAAGAAGAACAATGGTTTAGCACAAATGGAAAAGATATAAAATGGATTTCAATAAAGGATATGGGCGGTTGTGGAGCATATATTCATAAAACAAACGAATATTTGACAAAAGCAGCTGTTGAAAAATTTAATATTCCACAAATTCCAGAAAACACATTATTATTAAGTTTTAAATTGACAATTGGACGGTTAGCAATTACCACAGAGACAATGCTATCTAACGAAGCTATAGCACAGATTAAGTCGGATATTTTAGGACCTGAATTTTTATATCTATATTTAAAAACTTATGATTTTCAAGCTTTGGGAAGTACTTCATCTATTGCTTCAGCCATGAATTCAACCATGATTAAAGATATGCCCGTTCTTATACCCACAAAGATTGAACTTAATACGTTTTACAATTTAATTAAGCCAATTTTCGAACAAATAAAAAATAATTTATCGCAAAATCAGAATCTTTCCCAACTCTGTGACTTGTTATTGCCACGGCTTATGTCGGGAAAAAATTAAAATGGAGGTTTAAATGGAAAAATTTATGGATTTAAAAGATTTTATTGAACACTCACTGCTGCAAATATGTGATGGCGTAAAAGAAGCAAAAGATAAATCAAACACCTTAATAGCTCCTAAAACTCTATGGATTGAGGGCATGGGAAGTGATTACAGAAAGGAACAAATGGTTGAGTTTGATATTGCCGTTACAACATTTGAAATGTCAAAAAAAGATGAAGGAGGAAAAGCCGGTATTGGAATTGGTGTCGCTAAAGCCAGTATTGGAACTCAAACCGACAAGGAAAAGTCGCATGAATCCATAAGTAGAATTAAATTTGCCGTTCC
Source organism: uncultured bacterium (assembly GCA_937889595.1). GTDB lineage: Bacteria > Oederibacteriota > PGYV01 > PGYV01 > Palsa-1178 > PALSA-1178. The sequence goes on along the minus strand of CALAOR010000014.1, from coordinate 71,572 downwards.
TGTTTTCTTGCAGGGCGAAAAGTCAAATAACAAATAATTTCGAGGTGAGGATATGGCTAGTGAAAAAGCTTTAATATTAGTAAGGTTAGAAGCATTAAAACAATTATTGGAAAAAGCTGATGAGGGCATAGTATACGAATTTACTATAAAGGATTACAATTTACTTGTTGGAAAAGCTAAAAATTATTTAGGCGAAGATTATAAAGAGTTTCTTGTCGAATATAATGAAAATATGGCTTACGGTGACGGAGATTCTTATCCAATTGATTTATTGAAAAATAAACTATTACAAACAATCGCTGTGTTAAAGTTACCGGATTAATAAATTTGAATCTTCCGCGACCCGCTATTACAGTAATTTATGTCGTGAAAAATGTAGGAGGGATAGAATGAGTTTAAGAAAATTATTAGATGATCAGATTAAGAAAATAGAAACCGACAATCCAGATATAGCTTCTGAAAAAGATAAAGATAAGAAGTTTGAGCTTGTAGTTGCCAATATTGTTAATTTAAAATATTTAAACGCATTAGATTATGACGACTTAAAAGATGGCATCGTAGGAAAGAGCGGCGACGAAGGTATAGATTTATATTATTTGTTTAATAATAATAAATTGATTACAGATACTTTTGGCCGCACAATTGAAAGCACCTCTTTACTTTCGATTGATATATTTCAAATAAAAAATCAAGATAGTTTTTCTACGGATGGATTTAGAATCATGACTGAAGGAATTAAGGAGATATTCAATTTAGATTTAAACGAAAGCCAATTAAAAAAACTCGGAATGAATGAATTGGTTCTAAATAAGGTTTTGCTTACTCGAGAAGTTTTTAGGAAAGCGAAAACAATAGGCGCCACAATCAAACTTAATATTTATTATGTTACTGCAAGCTCAACAAAAGAAATATCCACAAAAATCACTCACCTAAAAGATGATTTATTGAAAACAGTCGGCGAACATTATAATATTATTATGGTTGCTGACTTCCTAAACGCACAAGATTTATTGAATCTAATTAAACGCAAAGATGAACAATTGATTATCACTTTTGAAAATCAACCATTGCGCATTTCCGTTAAAGACAGCACCGCCACTGGATATACAGGATTTATTAAAACCGTAGAACTTGTAAAATCCTTAATTGATATTAACGGTAGATTTCGTGACGAATTAACTGAAGGAAATATCAGATTTTTTTTAGGAGAGGACAAATTAATTAACACAGCGATAATTGAAACTGCAAAATCTTTAGAAAAGCAAAAGATTTTTTGGGCGATGAATAATGGCGTTACAATAATCGGCGACACGATTGAACCTGCCGGCGGCAATGAATTCATTATAAATAATCCACAGATTGTTAATGGTTGTCAAACAATCCATTGTCTTTATACTGCATATGTTTCTGATGGAAATACTATGCCGGACAGTATTAAAATTCTAGTTAAATTAATACAAACAAAAGACGCAGCAATATGTTCGGATATTATCAGCGCAACAAATTCGCAAAACGCTGTAAAATCTTCCGCAATTAAAGCTAATGATGCTGTACAAAGAAATATTGAAATGCACTTATTGCAAAGTGGTATTTATTATGAAAGACGGCAAAATTTTTACAAAAGACAACACATAACTGGTCAAAAAGTCATCAGCTTACAAAGAATGGCTCAAATAATGCATTCCGTATGCAATAAAAAATCTATAGAAGCCATAAATGAAACGAAAAAAATATTTGAAGAAGATTCGATATATAAATCAATATTTAGCATTCAATCAGATTATGACGTGTACACTTTTGCCTGCATGCTGTATTTAAAAATTTGGAGCATGAAGAACTCTGATTGTAGAAAAAACAAATACTCTTCCGAAATTAAAGATTTGATTTCAAAAAGTGGCTTTTCTTTAATCTCCATAACAAGCGCTCTGATTTTAAAATCTTTATATAAAAAAGACGAAAAGATAGAAATTCCAAAAGACTTTAAGATAAATATTAATACGCCAAGCAGAAAAAATTATTTTGTTTCAAAAAAAATAGAAGCAATTGCAATTATTAATAACGATACCGAGTTTGAAAAAATATATATAGCTGGAAAGAAGATATTTTTAAAAGCCGCTGATAAATACAGTCAAAAAAATAATAAAGCTAAAGTGACTTTATTCAAAAATAGATCTTTTGATAAGGATTTTATTATTCCTGAATTATTTAATTATTTTAAGAAGTGTACTATTTGAAAAAAATTATTTGAAACCGATGAAGGTGTGTGGTCAGACTAGGGCTTGAGCCTTGAGATTCGGTGATTTGTGCGTGTTTTAAGATGGCTACAACTGAAGGTATGTGGTCAGCCCTCGGCTTGAGCCTTGAGATTCTGTCTGTAAATTTTAAAAGCGCGGCATGATGCGGCGAATAGGCGCGGGAACATGTGGTACAATGTAGGAAACCCGTTAAAAATGAGGAGTTTAAACGCAATGATAAAGTCAACAGGAGATATACTTTATGAAAAAAGACAACAATTCAGATATCGTTTTATATACCGACCCTTACGGGTAGATGAAAGTGGAGGTATTTCTTCATGGCGATACTGCTTGGCTCAATAAACCCTCATCCCGGCCTTCTCCCAGGGGGAGAAGGGGAAGGACGGGAAGGACGGCTAAATGACTGAAGACCAGATTGAACGCGGATTAAGCACTGATTCAGTTATCCGGAAATTCCGGACAACTGTGGCAGACAAAAAATGCTACTGCAATGTGGAGCGTATAATATGAAAGACAAAGGTGAGTTGCCTTCAAAGACAGAGTTTCTATTATATACAGCCGAAGATGGGAAGATAAAGATACAAACACGCATGCGTGATGAAACCGTATGGCTGACACAGGATCAGATGGCCGAGCTCTTTGACAAGGCCAAATCCACTATAAATGAGCATATTCAGAACATATTTATCGAAGGCGAACTAAATTCCGGTCTGGTCATGAGAAAATTCGGAAATTCCGAATTTACTACCAAACCCACTAATTTTTACAATCTGGATGTCATTATTTCAGTCGGATACAGGGTTAAATCCCTTCGCGGTACGCAATTCCGTATCTGGGCCACACAGCGGCTGAAGGAGTATATTATAAAGGGATTTTCTATGGATGATGACCGGTTAAAGCAGGCCGGCGGGGGCAATTACTTTGACGAACTGCTCGCCCGCATCAGGGATATACGGTCGTCAGAAAAGGTTTTTTGGCGGAAAGTGCTCGATATTTACGCTACAAGCATAGATTATAATCCGGATACCGATATAACCAGGCAGTTTTTTGCGGCTGTTCAGAACAGGATGCACTGGGCCGCGCATGGACAGACAGCGGCTGAAATAATTTATGGCAGAGCGGATGCTTCAAAGCAAAATATGGGTATGACCAGCTGGTCGGGAGGAACAATACGCAGGGAAGAAACTGAAATAGCGAAAAACTACCTGAATGAAAAAGAGCTGGATATGCTGAACAGGATAGTTACCGCTTATCTTGAATTTGCCGAAATACAGGCATTAAACCGAAAACCCATGGCCATGAAAAACTGGGCAGATAAGCTTGATGATTTTTTAAAATTATCCGGCCGCGGGGTATTAACCAATGCAGGCACGATAAGCCATGATAAAGCCCTGAAAAAGGCCCGCGAGGAATATGAAAAATACAGGCTGGCGCGGTTTAAAGAACCGTCTGCGGTTGAAAATCATTTTCTGCAAGCGGAAAAAGAGATAAAAAAGAATGAGCAGAGCTCACCCTCATCCCGGCCTTCTCCCAAGGGGAGAAGGGGAAGGACTATTAAGTGAATGAAGACCAGATAGAAAAAGCGGCGTTAGAGATTATGGGTAAAACAGGCTTTGAAACCCTGTTTGGGCCATCTATTGCCTTTGATGGTGAGGCGCCAGAGCGTGAGGATTATGCGCAGATTGTATTAAGGGGACGGTTGGAAAAATCAATAAAATCAATAAATCGAAATTTGCCGGATTCCTGCGTTATAGAAGTCATAAAAAAAGTCCAATCCTTTTCAAGCCCTGACCTTATCGTCAACAACGAACAATTCCATAAATACCTCTTTGACGGAGTCGGGGTGGAGTATAAGAAACCTAATGGAGAAATAAAACATGATATAGTTCGTATAATAGACTTTGACAATATAGAAAACAATAATTTCCTCGCTGTGAATCAGTTTAAAATCATTGAAAACCGCGAGAACAGGCGGCCGGATATAGTCATATTTATCAATGGCCTGCCGATGGTAATTATTGAACTCAAAAACCCTGAAAACCCTACGGCAGACATACAGGGTGCTTTTGACCAATTGCAGACCTATAAACAGCTCATCCCGTCCATATTCCAGTACAACGAACTTCTAATCATCTCCGATGGAATAGAGTCGAGGGCGGGAACGATAACTTCGGATTGGGAACGGTTTATGCCGTGGAAGACCATAGACGGCGAAAAGATTATAGGTGAGCACGAGCCACAGATGAAAGTCATGATAGAAGGCATGCTAAATAAGCGCGTGCTTTTGGACTTGATACACCATTTCGTCGTCTTTGAGAAGACTAAGAGCGCGACCTTGAAAAAGGTAGCTGCATATCATCAGTATTATGCGGTTAATAAGGCTATAGAATGTACTATGCGGGCTATGGGTTTGCGGTATGCTCCCTCGGCACCCTCATCCCCGGCCCTTCTCCCAGGGGGAGAAGGGGGCGAATTTTCGGCTCTAAACCCTCGACCAAAAGGAGAAGATATTGAATCGTTTATGGTTGCGGAGAAGAACTATAGAGGCGGATTCTTTTTTTCGGGGCTTATAAAAGAAGCAAGGGAGCTTAGAAAAAAACAGACCAAAGCAGAAGAATTTTTATGGAATATAATCCGAAACAAACAATTTATGGGATTAAAATTCAGACGGCAGCACCAGATTGGTAAATACATAGTAGATTTCTATTGTGACGAAAAGAAGCTTATTATAGAATTGGACGGCGAAGTACACAATTCTGAAAAACAAAAGAAACATGACAAAACACGCGATAAATATCTAACGACCCTCGGAAATAAGGTTATGAGATTTGCTAATGACCGTATTTTTGACGATGCTGAAGCAGTCCTTGGTGAGATTGAAGCTTCCCTCTCCCCCTGGGAGAGGGAACACAAGGGTGAGGGTAACGCCGATCACCGTATCGGCGTTATTTGGCATACACAAGGAAGCGGCAAGTCTTTATCCATGGTATTTTACGCAGGAAAAATAGTAAACCTTTTAAACAACCCCACAATCGTCATGCTCACTGACCGCAATGACCTTGACGACCAGCTATTCGGCACATTTGGCAACTGCAAAGACACCCTTCGTCAGACGCCTGTGCAGGCGGCTGACAGGGAAGACCTGAAGGAAAAGCTTAAAGTCGCGTCCGGCGGCATCGTGTTTACCACTATACAAAAATTCTTCCCTGAAAAAGGCGAAAAATATCCCATGCTGTCCGACCGTTCCAATATCATTGTCATGGCTGATGAGGCTCACCGGAGCCAGTACGACTTCATAGACGGGCTTGCGCGGAACATGCGCGACGCCCTGCCTAATGCCTCATTCATGGGATTCACAGGCACGCCTATTGAGAAAAAGGATAAGAACACAAAGGCTGTATTTGGCGATTACATTGACATTTACGATATAGAGCAGGCTGTAAAGGACGGCGCGACTGTTAAAATTTACTATGAGAGCAGGATAGCGAAAATAAAATTAAAGGAAGACGCGAAACCCCATGTTGACCCGCAGTTTGAAGAGGTCACAGAGGGCGAGGAAATAGAATTTAAAGAAAAACTTAAAAGCAAATGGGCGCGGGTGGAGGCGCTCGTGGGCGCGTCCGAGCGTGTGGGGCAGATAGTAAAGGATTTTATAGAACATGTCGAAAAACGGTTCGCGGCATTTGACGGCAAGGCCATGTTTGTATGCATGAGCCGCAGGATTTGCATAGACGTTTACAATGAAATCAAGCGCCTCCGGCCTGACTGGTGCGATGACAGCGACGACAAGGGTATAGTAAAAGTAATAATGACCGGGTCTGCGTCCGACCCTGTTGACTGGCAAAAGCATGTCCGGACAAAAATCCGGCGGAAAGAACTCGCTGACAAGATGAAGGACCCGGCTGACAAATTAAGAATCGCTATAGTTCGCGATATGTGGCTCACGGGATTTGACGCGCCGTGCCTGTCAACCATGTACATAGACAAACCCATGCAGGGTCACGGGCTCATGCAGGCCATAGCGCGGGTAAACAGGGTATTTAAGGATAAAAAAGGCGGTATGATAGTGGACTATATCGGCATTGCGGACAGCCTGAAAAACGCGCTGGCAGATTATACCGAAGGCGATAAAAAGAACATACAGCTCGATACGCAGGAGGCTGTGTACGCATTTGTCAGGGAATTTGAGACTGTGCAGGACATGTTCCACGGGTTTGATTACCAGAAACGACTTGCGCTTACGTCCGTGGAAGACCGGCTGCGGCTGCAGATAGAGGGCGCGGCATTTATCGCCAAGAATGACAAAAAAGACGACTTCCGCGGCCATGTGATGCGGCTGTCGCAGGCATACGCGCTCGTGCCAACATGCGGGGAAGCCATAAAAGCCACACCTGACATAGCTTATTTCCAGCAGGTTAAGATACGCCTGGATAAGCTCAGGGATACGACCAAAAAAGACAGGAATGAGATAGATACGGCTGTAAAGCAGATAGTGTCTTCTGCCGTGTCAGCGGGCGAGGTTGTGGATGTATTCAGCGCTGTGGGATTGAAAAAGCCGGATATTTCGATATTCTCCGACGAGTTCCTGGCTGAGATAAGGGGTATGGAGTATAAGAGCCTGGCTGCGGAGCTGCTGCGAAAACTCCTGAGCGATGAGATAAAGAAGTATAAGAGGACAAACCTGGTAAAGGCAAGGTCGTTTATGGAAATGCTGGAAGCTGCGGTCATAAAAATGCAGAAAAAAGCGATAGAGACGGCTGAGGTAATAGAGGAACTCATAAAACTTGCAAAAGAAATGCAAAAGGCTCAGGCGCGCGGGGTTGAGCTGGGGTTAAATGAAAAAGAAGAGGCGTTTTATGATGCTATATCCACCAATGAGAGCGCGGTCCGGGAGATGAAGGACGATGTTTTGAAACAAATCGCCCGTGAGCTGGTCAAGACGGTCAAAGACAATGCGAAAGTGGACTGGAATATCAGGGAAAACGTTCGGGCGCAAATGAGGGTGGCGGTAAAGCGGCTACTACGCAAATACGATTACCCGCCGGATGCGCAGGACGCCGCGACGGAGATAGTGCTGGAGCAGGCCGCGCTGCTGGGGGAAGAAATGGTTGGTTAATTTGCTGAATTCAAAACTACAACTTGCATTTTTAGAATCTGAAAGCCTCGTAGAGACTTTTAATAATTATTATTTGCGTTTGAAAACTAAGGTTGATAACTACAGAGATGCAAAGATTACGTTATTTTATGATTTTGAATTAAACTCACAAATTGCTCTTATTAAGATTTTTGCCGATAGAAAAAAATTGTATTTTAATGATAAATCTAAACACCTATCTAACTTTGAAGTTATCTTAAGTATGAGGGTATACGAACTTACAGATGCAGCGATAAAATTATTGAACGAAAACAGTATTGTTGCTGCTGCGCTTATAGCTAGAAGCTTACTTGAGTTAACTATTTTTGGCTTTGAAGATATAAGCCAGTTCAATGAGTTAACTGGGGATTTGGGTGGTTTTGATGATAAAAAGATGAAGGAATTAAATATGTTGGAAAACAAAATGCTTTGGTCTTCTAAATATGCATCAAAAGATGAAACATATTTAAAACCCAGGCAAATCACTGAGTCCATACGAAAAATTGAACAGAAAATGTCATGGAAAATCAAAGATAAGTATACTTGGTTGTGTGAGTTTGCTCATCCAAACAGACTGGGATATGATGTTTATATTGAACGAACTGATTCGAAAAACAATGATGGGAGTATTACTTACATTGCCAACAAGACAAAAGATATTATTGATAAGATTGAAGATACAATAAAAAACAATCTGAAATTTTATGCAATGGGTCCGGAAGAAATCTTGAGATATCCTTCAATTATTAGGCAGCTAATTGATGTCGTCTTATCTTCATTAGCTACTTTGGAAATAATTAATGAAACTAGTGGAAAAATAAGAACAAATATAAATGTATTTTTCAGTAATAATGGGACCTTGTAATGCAAATTCAACGTTCTTATTACTCGGATACGATACCCGAATTTTTACAAAAGCCCGAAGAACAGGTAACCGGAACAATGGTTCTTCGTTCAGAGTTTTCAGATATGCAGACTCAAAGAAAAAAGTGCGTCAGACCTCGAAGTGATACTTGATTATTATAATTAGAAAGGATACTAAAAATGAAGAATATGTGTTCTGTAATAAGCGAAATATTGGGGGGGTCTCAATTTTGGGCTACATTTGTTGGCATAATAATAGCTGCTGTTATTGGGAATTACTATTGGGCAAAGCAACATCAAAAGCAATTAAAAAGGGATTTAGAATTAGATTTTTTTAAAAGACTTAACGGCGTAATATATGATCTTATGATTGCCTTAACAACAGCTTCGTCAGACTATTTTACAGTTTTTAATAATTTAAAATATCATGTAAGAAATCCTGAGTTATTCAAATTTAATTCATTGGAAGAGCGCGGAAAAATGCTAAATAATTTTAACAGTCTTGGAATTAAGATTAGTATTTTTTTCTCCGAGATAGAAGGTAATGAAATAATTATTTTTAGGTATATTCATTATAGAAAATTCTTCACCTTCAAAATGGAAGAAATAGACAATATATCGCATGAGTGCATGGCTGATTTGGTTGATGTAAATGCCAAACTGACTTCCGAAGAAGGTTTTTCCAAATTTGCGAATAAATGCAAAATAGCGCAAGATAAATATACATGTTTTATTGCGTATTTGCATGATTACAGAAATGAATTAATGAATTATTTTATGGCTGATTTGTTCGGGCGGAAAATGCCGGAAAGAGTTCCTATAGACCCAATTTTTCAACCGTTAAATAAGGTTGCCACAAAAGAAGCCGTTGAAGAAGAGGAAAGACGAAGAAATGCAAATTTAACAAATGGCATAAATGGTTGAATTCTGAGTTCAAAGAATATAGAAATCTGTAATCATGCACTAAGGTTTATCCAAGTTTTAGGTAAAGGTTTGATAATATGTTAAGGATGGATGGGGTCAGACCTTGTTTATAGCTTATAGAAATATGGAGTTTTAGGTTCGAACCTTGACCGGATATTTAACAAAACCATCAAGTCCGGTATCAATCCATTTTTATTTAATCAAAAGAATTCCCTCAAGTATAATATTGTGATAAAATACCCGTATCTTATGAAAGGCGGGTGGTTGCATGGAAAATAATATCAATGAGTTTGCCTTGTTGCTTTTGTACCTTACATCCTGGGAGGAGCAGGTTCCCGGGGCAAGCGTCCGGCGCAGCTGGAAGGGGTATCCTTTTGAGGCGCTTGATGAATTGACGCTGGCGGGATATATAAGCGGGAACAAAAAATCAAAATCCGTATTCTTAACGAAAAAAGGGACGGCTTTGGCGGCGAAACTAGCGAAAAAGTATTCCGTAGCCAATGTAATGAGAAAATCCGGGAAATCCGAATTTTCTAAAATTTAACGCGGAGGATTTATGTTTAAACCGAAATATAAAATAACTCCAAAGATGAACAAAACCCTTGTGGAAATCGAGCGCGTGCGCGGGTTTTTGGATGCCGTGAAGCTCAAGGATGACTGGATTTCCGACATGCAAAAAAAGGCCCTAATACTTGAAACCCATCACTCCACCCACATAGAAGGTACTGCCTTAAGCCTCGAGCAGGCGGAAAGCATACTGGAAGGCAGGAAGATTGACGGAATAAATATTGACGACAGAAAAGAACTCCTTAATTATAAGAAAGCCATGGATTTTATATCCAAATATCTTGGCAAAGATGACCCTGTGACGGAAGGCCTTATCAGGGAAATGCACAAGATAACCGTGAAAGCCGTCAGGGGTGATAAGGCAGACCCGGGAAACTACAGGAAGGTTCAAAATTACGTGGTGAATTCGCTGACAGGGGAGACTGTTTATACTCCTCCATCCCCTTTGGATGTTCCTCCCTTGATGAGGGAGATGACAGAGTGGCTCAATCGCGATAAGGAATCATCTCCTGTGCTGACTGCGGGGATAGCGCAGTTTCAGTTTGTGCATATACATCCTTTCATAGACGGAAACGGCAGGACTGCCAGGCTGCTTTCCACGCTGATACTTTATAAAACCGGTTATGACTTCAAAAAGCTTTTTTCCATATCCGAGTTCTACGACAAAAACCGGCCTGCCTACTACGACGCTATCCAGTCTGTAAGAAAAAATGACATGGACATGACAGGCTGGCTTGAGTATTTTACCGGAGGGCTTAAGTCACAGATGGAGGAAATAAGGGATAAAGGCGCTCAAATTATCAGACAGGACGCCGTTCTCCAAAAGATCAAGAAAATCGGATTAAACAGCCGTCAGGAAAAAGCAGTCAAATATCTGATCATAAACGCAAAAATAACAACAGCCCAATATCAAGCGGCAGTTTCCTGTATAAGACGAACGGCACAAAGAGACCTTGATGATCTCGTATCAAGGAATATACTGAAGATAGTGGGTAAAAGTAATACTGACCCGACAAAATATTACGTTTTACTGTGACAAGTTACTGTGACATACTGTGACACGATGCTGTGACATAATCGGGAAAATCGTGCCATCCAATAGTTGAAGGGGCCAGACCTCACTTATAGCTTTTACTTAACCTGAGTATGTTCATAACTAAAGTCTACGGTAGCTCCATGGAACCCATGATAAAAGACCCGACTACTGCCTCTTCCGCGCCAACGTGGCCGGCAGCAGGCAGGGGAAGATAGTGCTGGCGCAGCACAGGGATATAAAGGACCCGGAGAATCAATAGAACATAAGTCTGTGCACCTTCATTTGTTCCGTTCGAGAATTGAGAATCGAAAATTGATCAATGTCTATTGCTGCGGGCCCGGGGGGCCCTTGCAATATTATAAGTGGAGCGAAAAGCTTGTGAGCAGATTGAACAGATTGAGCAGGTTGATTTAGCAAGCTCGGTAGGTATTATAATAAGTTCCATAAGTTCCAGGGACAGGCCTTGACCTGATGCATGACAATTCACAAAATAACCTGATAAGTAAAATTCCAATTGACACGTAAGTATACAAAGTGTATACTTTATTTGATTTCAAATATACGGCAAATATAGGGGGGTATATGGAAAAAACAGTTAAAAAAGGCTATGTGGAGTTTCTTGGAGAGGTGAAAGAGCGGATTGGCTCTGCCAGAGTTAAAGCGGTTTTTGCGGCGAATAGCGGGATGGTTATCATGTACTGGGAAATAGGGATTATGATACTTAAAAATCAAAAACAACAGGGGTGGGGCACAAAAGTCATAGGCAGATTATCCGCTGATCTCATGCGCGAATTCCCGGATATGAGGGGTTTTTCCACGCGGAACCTGAAATACATGAGAAAATTTGCCCAGGAATATAAAAGCCGGACAATTGTGCAAGAGTCACTTGCACAAATAACATGGTATCATAATCTTGCCCTGATGGAAAAAATTAGTGATAAAAGTGAACGACTTTGGTATGCGGATAAAACAGTTAAAAACTAGTGGTTGGGGTCAGACCTCACAAATAGCTTTTATCCTTATGAAGATTATGAGTTACGATTAATTAATGTAAATTCCATAGCATAAATACTTTATCAGACATAAGGCGGATTCATCGACAATTATAATTGCCCGCACATTCTATTACACCACTTTGGCGTTATTAAAAATCGCGTTGACAATAAAGTATACAATGTGTATACTTTATTAGTTTTCAAATATACGGCAAAATATAGGGGGGATATGGGAAAAGCAGTTAAAAAAGGCTACGTAGAGTTTCTTGGCGAGGTGAAAGAACGCATAAGGAAGGCGCAGTATGAGGCGTTAAGGGCTGTAAACAATGAGTTAATAACCCTGTACATGGATTTAGGAAGAATGATCTGCGAAAAGCAGTCGGTGCTGAAGTGGGGTAAGGCTGTGGTGGAGAATCTGGCATATGATCTGCAACTGGAATACCCCGGAATGAAAGGATTTTCCAGCAGGAATATCTGGAGGATGAAGGCTTTTTACGAAATGTGTCAAACGGATACAAAACTGCCACCATTGGTGGCAGAAATCAGCTGGGCTAAAAATATCGTAATAATGGAATCATGCAGGGATATCAAAGAACGGATGTTTTATATTCAAATGACAAAAAAATTCGGATGGACAAAAAACGTATTGATTCACCAGATAGAAGGGAACAGCTACTGCGCTTATCTTGAAAACCAGACCAATTTTGACGCTGTAGTACCGGAAAAATACAGGAACCAGGCAAAGCTTGCCGTCAAAGATGAATATACGTTTGATTTCCTTGAACTGCCGGAAGAACACGCGGAGAGGCAGCTCGAAGAACAGTTAATAATGAAAATAAACAGGTTTTTGACGGAGATGGGCGGATATTTTAGTTTTGTGGGGAGTCAGTACAGGGTGGAAGTTGACGGGCATGAGTTTTTTATAGACCTGCTTTTTTACCACCGCACGTTGAAATGCCTTGTTGCAATGGAATTAAAAACAGGGGAATTTAAAGCGGAGTATGCCGGGAAAATGCAGTTTTATCTCTCCGTTTTAAATGACAGGGTAAAACTGAAAGAAGAAAATCCTTCCATAGGAATTATTCTGTGCAAAACAAAAAATAGAACGATTGTGGAGTATTCATTGAGCTCCGTGAAACATCCTATAGGAGTCGCTTCCTACAGGTTTACGGACAAGCTGCCGGTGAAATACAGGAAACATATCGGGCAGGTTGAAGAAATTGCCGGAAGGATTTTTTGACAAAGTTAAAGATACTTAAAATACAAGGGGGATCAGATGAAGGGTTTGATACCGGTTGAAAATATTGTGCAAAAGATGTACTTAATACGTTGTCAAAAGGTTATGCTGGACAGCAATCTGGCGGTGTTTTATGGGGTGGAGACAAAACAACTGAACCGGCAGGTACGCAGGAATATTGAGAGCTTTCCTGATGATTTTATGTATGTTTTAATCAGGGAAGAGTATGACCTTTTAAGGTGCCAAATTGGCACCTTAGAGGGCACAGAAAAACACTTAAAATATCTGCCAAATGTTTTTACCGAACATGGTCCATTGCTGCGGGCCCGGTGGGCCCTTGCAATATTATAAGTGGAGCGAAGGGCATGAGAGAGTAGATAGTCGAGAGTAGATTTAGCAAGCTTGGTAGGTATTATAGAAGGACTGAAGCCGCTTTAGATTTCGTAGAGAGGGGGCTTGCCCCCTCTAATCAGGGACGGGGGAAATGCCGATGGACCTAAAGCCGGCGGTGAGAGGGAGCAAGCCCCCTCTCTACGAAATACAAGTTCAAGGGTCAGGCCTTGACCTGATACATGACAAATTTCTCATCAAATAATTTAACTTAAAAATCCGTATTGCTCCGGCGCTTGACTTTTGCCGGAGCCTATGTTAACTTTTTATATTGGTTAACCAATGCAAACTATATTCAATGTTAACCATGGAGCGTGTCATGGAAAAAAAGGAATTTTACAGCGTGCCTGAAATAGCCAAACTGATGCATATCAGCAGGGTCGCGGTATTTAAAAAGGTAAAAAAAGGACTGGTCCGCGCTAAAAAGGCAGGAAAAAACTATATCATTTCCGCAAACGAAGCTTTCATGCTGAGCGAGGAGGCCGGCACTGACAGTAACTGGAACAAAGGCGATATAGTCCTCTATGAACAGGCCGGCGGCCCCGTAGTTGAGGCTCATTTTATTAATGACAGCATATGGATGACCCAAAGGCAGATCGCTTTGCTTTTTGGGACAAGACGGCCTGCCATCACAAAGCATATTAAGAATATATTTGTCTCCGGGGAACTGGAAGAAAAATCAGTTAGTTCCATTTTGGAACTTACTGCTCCGGACGGAAAAAAGTATAAAACCGGCACGTATTCCCTGGATATGATAATCTCAGTAGGCTACCGCGTGAACTCCAAAAAAGCCACACAATTCAGGGTGTGGGCCACAAAGGTGCTAAGGGCGCATATTGAAAAAGGTTACACAGTAAATGAAAGACGGCTGAAGGAAAAGAACGCGGCCCTTCGCGAGCTAAATGCGGCTGTCAGGATGATATCCAAAGCCGCCGGTGCTGGCGGAGGAATGGGGATGGAAAAAGAACTGTTAAACCTGATTGCCGAGTATTCCGCTTCGCTTGAGATACTTCAGGATTATGACGATATGAATTTAAAAAGCGCTGGCGGATCAAAACCGGTCTATACCATCAGCTTTGAAGATTCACTTGAGGTCGTGACGAAGGCAAAAGCCGAATATTCAAAAAATAAAAAGGCCTCTGTACTTTTCGGCGCCGGTGCAACGGGCAAACTCAAAGGTATAATAGGCGCCGTAAACCAAACCTTTGACGGCAATGAACTTTACCCGGCAACCGAGGAAAAGGCCGCGCACCTGCTTTATTTCGCGGTCAAGGGGCACCCGTTTATTGACGGCAATAAAAGGCTCGCCGCCATACTTTTTATCCACTATATGTCCAAAAACGGCCTGCTCTACAAAAAAAACGGGGAAAAAAGGGTAAGCGACGGCGCGCTCGCGGCTTTGACGCTGCTTGCGGCCGTAAGCAACCCGCGGGAAAAAGAAACGATGATAAATGTTATAACGAATGTTATAAAATAGTGGAAGGGGTCAGACTCACTTATAGCTTTTACTTAACCGGAGTTAAGTTCATAACTAAAGTCTATGGTCACTCTATGGAACCCATGATAAAATACCCGGCTACTACCTCTTCCGCGCCAACGTGGCCGGCAGCAGGCAGGGGAAGAAGGCCCGAGAATCGAAAATTGAAAGTTGATCAATGTCTATTGCTGCGGGCTTGGTCATCATGTACCATTCGCAGTAGCTCAGGTACATGACACGGTATCGCTTCGCTCATGACCCGCGCCCTTGCAATATTATAAGTGGAGCGAAGGGCGTGAGAGAGTAGATAGTCGAGAGTAGATTTAGCAAGCTTGGTAGGTATTATAGAAGGACTGAAGCCGCTTTAGACTTCGTAGAGAGGGGGCTTGCCCCCTCTAAACAGGGACGGGGGAAATTCCGAAGGCCCTATAGCTATTAACTCAAGATCTGGTGCACATATCTATTGACACAATCATACAGGCGGATTATTATTTATTCTTGACCGGCTGTTTTAAATAATGTTAGAATTTGCCATCAAATAAAGGGGGATACCAAGTGAAAAAGTACATACCAATTCTTTTTCTTGTTTTGCTGCCTGTTTTAACCTTTGCCGATGCCAGGCCATGGTGGTATGGCGGCCCCGCGCGCATGGCCTCTATGGGCGAGCTGCAGACCGCGGTCACGGATCTCACCAATATTTACGACCTTTATTCCTACGGTTTTCCCGCTGTTTTTTTATGGAGGAATAAAAGGGATATTATCGGTATTTCGCCGTATATTAATATCAGGTACGCGCCCAACTACAAATATTACAATGATTTTGGAGCGGCGAATAATTTTATCGGCTGCTGGATGGGCAATAATGACGCGGTTGTGCTGCTCCCGGAATATCAAAAACAGGATATGTGGTGGCGGAACAGCAAGGGGAACAGCAACTATATTTCCTCCGGGAAAATACAATATATGCATAAGATGGCCGATGATACCGGTTTTAGTACGGATATAAATTACAGCACCAACAATGACCTGTTTACAAATCCGGACTTTGTAAGCGAAGATATGGTCATGTCGGCTGATATATGCCTTGCAAAACATCTGGGAGACTTCAATATACCGTTTTTGAGCGGCTGGCTGCCCAAACTGGATCTGGCGGCAGATGTGGGTTATAATGCGGAAAACATCACCCTGGATTCAACCTCTATGATGGCCATATTTGATAAAGAATACAACAAATTAATAACGGCAAATATCGGTTTTTCATTTATTGAGCCGGGAAAAAAAGCCGGTATTGTAATAAGCGCGGGCAGGGGATTTGTGGTAAAAAGCGAACATAATTATGATATAACCGGTATAGACGGGGCAAGGTTCGATTTTAACGGAAAGGCAAACTATTTTGTGACGGATTACCTGGTTGCCTCGGCAAAAGTGCGGTATCTTGACCCGGATTATAATGAGGATTTCGGCATTGCGCTTTCACTGCCGGGGCTCCTGATACCAATTGAATATATCAAGAATGACATCTATTCCGATAATGACATCTCGCACACAAGGACCGAGTCTTACGGAGGCGGCGTAGAGTGGACGGTAATGAAGATATTTGATATAAGGCTTGGCGCCAGGCAGAATGGCGTAAATAAATCGTTCGGTTATTTCTATGAACTCGATTATACGGCCGGACTCGGCATTGAATTGAATAATTTCCTCTGTGATATCGGCGTGATCTATTGCCCGTTTATCGCGCAGCATTCGACCGTAAATAGTTATACCAATATCCTTGCGGATTTGAAATTTGTGTTCTAATCCGTGATGAAAGAAGTGGGTGGTGGTGGGTCAAACCTTGAGTTGAGAGTTGACATATGATATAAAGTATCAACTCAAGGTTTGACCCATTTTTCTTTCCCTTTTTCCTTCCACACGGCCGAAAGAATGCAGGGTCTATTGCTGCGGGCTTGGTCATCATGTACCATTCGCAGTAGCTCAGGTACATGACACGGCTCGCAGGCTCATGTGAAGTCGCTTTAGATTTCGTAGAGAGGGGGCTTGCCCCCTCTAAACCGGGACGGGGGAAATGCCGATGGCCCTAAAGCCGGCAGTGAGAGGGAGCAACCTTCGACAAGCTCAGGTCTAAAGCCCCCTCTCTACGAAATCTTCTCACCCGGACAAAGAAATCCGCAATGCGTATTTATTTTATCTAAAAACTCCTTGAAAAAGCCCATTTCTTGTGATAAATTTACTATGCTTTAAACTGGCACGAATTTTGCTAACACAGAACAAAGAACAAAGAACAAACAGGAGTTAAAGGCATGGCCATCACCAGAAAAGACGTTGAATACATAGCCCATCTCTCAAGGTTGGAGATTACAGAGGCTGAAGCTGACGAATACACAAAACAGCTTTCAGACATACTGGAACACGTTAACCGTTTGTCCAAGCTTAACACGGATAATGTGGAGCCTACATATTACGTCATGGACATGAAGAACGTTTTCAGGAAAGACGAAGTAGAGCCTTCGGTCGACAGGCAGAAGGTATTTAAGGCCGCTCCTTCGATAGAAAATAACGGGTTTAAAGTGCCTAAGATTATATAGGTGAATATGGAACTTAACAAACAGACAATAGAACAGCTGCACAAACAGCTGATAGAGAAGAAGATAAAGCCTTCCGACATACTTGACAGCGTTTATAAGCGCGTTGAATCTGTCGATTCCAAGGTCAAGGCTTATCTTATGCTTACTAAAGACCTGGCTTATGATATGGCGAAAAAGGCCGGGGACAGGATTATGAAAAATGATAATGTCACGGACCTGACCGGCATACCCATAGGCATCAAGGACAATATGTGCCTTGAAGGGTTTAACACAACCTGCGCTTCGAAAATGCTTGAAGGCTATAAGCCGCCTTATACGGCGACGGCTTTGAAAAATCTTATCGAGGCCGGTGCAATATTTACAGGCAAATTAAACATGGACGAGTACGCATTCGGTTCATCCACTGAAAATTCGGCTTACCAGACAACCTGCAACCCATGGGACTTATCCAGGGTGCCGGGCGGGTCTTCGGGCGGGTCTGCCGCGGCTGTGGCGGCTGATATGTGCGTCGCGGCTTTGGGATCTGATACTGGCGGGTCAATCAAACAGCCTGCGGGATTATGCAATGTCACCGGGCTCAGGCCCACATATGGCAGGGTTTCACGGTACGGGCTTATTGCTTTTGGATCGTCCCTGGACCAGATAGGGCCCATGACAAAAACTGTGAAGGACAATGCGATACTTTTAAAATATCTGGCCGGGATAGATAAAAAAGATTCCACTTCCGCGCCCATTGACGTGCCTGACTATGACAGCAACTTAAGAAAAGATATTAAGGGCATGGTAATAGGATTGCCCAAAGAATATATGATAGACGGCATGGACAAACAGGTGAAGGCCAAGATAATGGAAGCAGTAAAACTGCTTGAAGCTAATGGCGCGACGATACAGGAAATCAGCCTGCCTTATACCGATTACGCACTTGACGTTTACTATGTGGTGGCTCCGGCTGAAGCCTCGTCCAACCTCGCGCGTTTTGACGGTGTCCAGTACGGGTTGCGCGATACTTCGGCTGATAACCTGATAGACATGTACAAAAAAAGCAGGCGGGCAGGGTTTGGCAAGGAAACAAAACGCAGGATAATGCTCGGGACATATGTCCTCTCATCGGGTTACTATGACGCTTACTATAAAAAAGCGCAGAAAGTCAGGACTCTTATAAAGAATGATTTTGACAAAGCTTTTGAAAAAGTGGATGTCATACTTACCCCCACTTCGCCTACTACGGCATTCAAAATAGGCGAAAAAGCAGCCGACCCTTTAACCATGTATCTGTCCGACATATTTACCATAGCCCCGAACATGGCAGGTCTGCCGGGCATATCAGTGCCGGCCGGGTTTGACGCCGCAGGGCTGCCGATCGGCATGCAGGTTTTGGCCGCGCCTTTTGCGGAGCAGAAAATATATGACCTGACAAATTTTTACCAGACTAAGACAGACTGGCATGAAAAAAGAGCAAACTTATAATTAAAATATTTCAAGGAGGAACAAAATGAACTGCAGGACCTGTGGAAACAAAGCCGGATTTTTAATGATGGTGACGGATTACAAGCCTCTCGAATTGTGGGAATTTACAGGCGGAACTTTTACAAGGTATAACCAGAAAGACTCGGGCGACATGGAAACCTCGGTGCAGTGCGCTGTTTGCGGCTCGGATGATATTGACACCGAAGGCGTGGATACGGCAAACTATTCCGACAAACCGCTTGTGATACTCTCCGAAGACGAGTGGGAAGGCAAGACCGGCGAGTTCAAAAAAGAAGAGCCGGCCGAGGAAGAAGAAAAAGAAAAATAAAAGAGGCATATTCAAAAACATGAACGCTGCTGACAAATACGAAACAGTCATAGGGCTCGAGGTGCACGTGGAGCTCAACACAAAAACCAAGATATTCTGCGGGTGCAAGAACGAGTTCGGCGCAGAGCCGAACACGTACATATGCCCGAACTGCCTGGGCTTGCCCGGAAGCCTGCCTGTATTTAATGAAGGCGTGCTTTACAGGGCCGTAAAAGCAGGGCTGGCTTTGGGCTGCACCATAGCCGATAAATCCAAGTTTGACAGGAAAAATTACTACTACCCCGACCTGCCGAAAGCATACCAGATATCGCAGTATGACATGCCTATAGCAGTGAACGGCGCGCTTGAGATAGTGAAAAAGGACGGCACGAGGAAAAAAATAGGCATTACAAGGCTGCACATGGAAGAGGACGCGGGCAAGCTACTGCACCTGACAAAATCAGGGCAGATAGGCGATGCCGAGGAATCGCTTGTTGATTATAACAGGGGCGGCGTGCCCCTGATAGAAATAGTGTCCGAGCCTGAAATGAAAACACCCGAGGAAGCATACCTCTATCTTACTTCAATAAAGTCAATACTCGAATACATAGACGTGTCAGACTGCAACATGGAAGAAGGCTCTTTGCGCTGCGACGCCAATGTTTCCGTCATGGAAAAAGGCGCGAAGCAGTTCGGTACAAAAGTCGAGATAAAAAACATGAACTCATTTAAGAACGTGCAGAAAGCCATAGAGTACGAAGTGGAAAGGCAGATAAAAGCAGTGGAAGAAAAAGAAGCCATCATACAGGAAACCAGGCTGTGGAACCCGGAAAAGAACAGGACTTTTGCAATGCGCTCCAAGGAAGGTTCAAATGATTACAGGTACTTCCCGGAGCCCGACATACCGCCAATAGTTATTTCGGAGGAATACAGGCAGAAAATAAAAAAAGAGATCCCCGAACTTCCCATGCAGAAGACGGAAAGGTTCGTGAAAGAATACGCAATACCCGAATACGACGCAGGAGTCCTGACGGCAGATCAGGCAACAGCAGCGTACTTTGAGAAAACAGCCAAAATGTCCGGGGAACCGAAACTTGCTTCCAACTGGATCATGGGGGACCTGCTCGCCAGGATGAACGCGGCAGGCCTGCAAAAAATATCAGAGGTAAAAATATTGCCTGAGGATCTGGCGAAGATGATAGGACTTATAAAGAACGCCACCATAAGCGGAAAGATAGCAAAGACAGTATTTGAGGAGATGTTCAATACCGGGGACGCCCCAGATAAGATAGTTAAGGAAAAAGGATTGGTTCAGATAACGGATACAGGTGCAATAGAAAGCGCAGTGGACACGGTCATCGCGGCGAATAGCAAGGTGGTTGAAGAGATAAAAGGCGGAAAAGCGGCCGGTTTAGGCTTTTTGGTCGGCCAAGTAATGAAACAAACCGGCGGCAAAGCAAATCCTCAGATGGTCAATGAGTTATTAAGGAAGAAGATCGGTTAAAATCAGATTTCGGGCTTTAGGGGCTAAATGAAAAAAACAATTCTCTATCTTCTTATTCTTGCAATACTTTTAAATGGATGTGCGTCTTTTAGTGTAAAATATGGGACAGACAGCAAAAAAGGCTGCGGTTACTCGATCACGTATGAAAATCCGGACGGATCTATCGACCTTGACACCACAAAAGAGATTGAAAAAGGTGATGTGAACGGCGTAAACTCCTATTATATCCTGTCTTTAAATCCCGAAAGTTTTAAATTATCCGAGAAAGCAAAGGAAAGTATTTTGGACTATAAATTCAGTACGACGGCAATTCTGGTTTCATGCCTTTTGATGGTCACGGGAATGGTACTTACATTCGGGTCTGCAATGCGAATGCAGGGAGGAGCCCAGACCTATGAAATTATTACCGGGCTGGCGTTTGTTTCCTTGGATTTCTTCTTCATCCGCGGGGGCATGGACCTTAATGACGCTAAAACAAACTATATAAGTTCAATTGATGAGTTCAATAAGGCTTGTGCTGAAAACAAACAAAAATTAAAATAAAGTGTAAATAAAAACCGAAAATTTATGATATAATTATTAGGCAATTAAGTGCCTGTCGCAAAAGGCAAAGAAACACCAAAGATCGAACATAACGGTACATACGACAGGCTTATGGCCTGTCTTTTTTTATTTGGTGGTTGTTTGTTTTGAGGATCTTGCGCGACGAAAAACAATTACAACCACCAATACCCGCTCAAGTCCCGGCGTTGCTGCGACGGGACAAGAGGTATTAATACAACAGGCGGCAGCCTTGATGGGGCTGTCCGACGCAGGCTTTTTAAATCGCGTAAGTTTTATACCGGGCCGCATATTTACTTTTTAAGTATCGGCCGGCCGGTATTATAAGTATATGGGTGCCGCCGGGACTTAAAAAGTAAATATGCAGCCCGGTATTTGTGGTTGTCAGCGGTTAGACAGGAATAGAAACGGTAAAATTCAATATTTAGTTAGAGAGAGCTTGCTACCTCTCTAACGCAGGATTTAAAAAGTTGTTAAATTACAACAGGAGCAACGAATGAAACACGAAGGAAAAGTAAAGCCCCCGGTGCACGCGGGGCAGGAAATAGACTTGCGGATAGAGGACCTCGCCTATGGCGGGGACAGTGTGGGGCGCTATAAGGGATTTACCGTATTCGTGCCTTACGGAATACCAGGCAGCGTTGAGAGGGTTTTGATAACGGAATTAAAAAAGAACTTTGCCTCAGGCAGGATCGTCCGCACTATAACCCAATCGCCGTTATATGTGGAACCAATATGCAGGTTTTTTGGGAAATGCGGGGGCTGCGACTGGATGAATATAAAGTACTCGTCCCAGGTAGAGCATAAGGTCAAGTTCATAAAATTCATGCTTGATAAGACTTCCGGCCTGCAGGGAGTAAATATAGCGCCGCTTATAAAGTACGAAAATCCGCTTTACTACCGCAACAGGGCGCAATATAAAATAACAATACAGAACGGCCAGCTGCAGTTGGGTTTTTACAAGGCGCGCTCGCATGAAGTCATAGGAGTGGATACCTGCCACATAATGCACCCTAGGATAAACGAGGCAGCAGCGCTTATACTTGAGGTATTGAACAAAAATAAAAAGGATATTTCCCTTTATGACGAACAAAGCGGCCGTGGTTATTTGAGGCATATAGCGGTCAGGGTTAACCGGCAGGGAGAAAGCCTTGTGACTTTTGTAGCCGCGGCTAAAGATGTAAAACCTTTTGTAAGGGAAGCGGCTGAATATCTCAGGGAAAAACTTATTGGTTTAAAGGGAGTGGTATTAAACATAAACACGGAACCCGGTAACCAGATATTCGGCAGAAGCGAAAAGATAGTTCACGGCTTTCCATACATTATCGAAAAAGCGGCAGGCGTGGATTTTGAGCTGGATTCAGGCTCGTTTTTCCAGGTCAATGCCGATATGCTGGAAAAAATGGCCGCGTTTGTGCGCGACAACATAAAAAAAGGCGCGACTGTTCTTGACCTGTACGGCGGAGTAGGCGCGCTTACGCTTCCGTCAAAGGATAAGTTCAGGGAAATATATGTTGTGGAAATAGACGAAAATGCATCCGAGAAACTTCTCGGTATGACGGAAAAAAACAGCATGGACAATGTGACAGTGGTGAACGGCAGGGCAGAGGACGCCGTGGATAAAATAATGAACCAGTACAGGATAGACACGGTGGTCATAGACCCGCCGAGAAAAGGCATACACCCGAGGATAATATCACAGCTAAAAAGAAGCTCTGTGGAAACCATAATATACATCTCCTGCAACCCCGCGAGTTTTGCCAGGGACATAAAAGAGCTGAAAGAAACATATTATCTCCGCGAAGCAGTGCCCTTGGACCAGTTTGCGCAGACTTACCATGTGGAGATCATGGCAAAGCTCGAAAGGAAACATGGCGGGAGGTAGAAGTGATTGAGGAACCTTCCGCTGTTGTTTAACTTTAGGCTCCAGTCTATTGTCTCTTAAACTCATAGCAAATGAGGTTACCATGAACATAATAGAATTCAAGAACATCACAGTGCTCAGGAATAAAACCAGGATCCTTGACGGCGTGGACCTGACCATAGTGTCCGGCGGCAATACAGCCATACTGGGGCCCAATGGCTCGGGAAAATCAACGCTGATAAAGCTCATGACGAGGGAAATATACCCTTACAACATGGAACCCAATACTTTTGAAGTATTCGGCGAAAAGGTGTGGGATGTGCTTGCTTTGCGCGGGAAGCTCGGCATAGTATCCGACTCCATGGCGCAGCTTGTAAATCCGGATGTGACATGCTTTGAGACAGTAGTCTCAAGTTTTTATAATACCACCAACATGTATGATATGACGGCTGACAAAAAAGCGACTGAAAAGTCAATGGACAGCCTGGAATTCATGGATGTCGGGCATTTAAAAAACAGGTTCATATCGGAAGTGTCCACAGGCGAGGCAAGGCGGGTGCTTATAGCAAGGGCCCTGGCGCACAACCCGAAGGCCCTGATGCTCGACGAGCCGACCAACGCGCTGGACATAGCGGCTGTGCACAAGTTCAGGGCGACCATGTCAAAAATAGCAAAAAATGGCGTGACTGTAATAATTGCCACGCATACCCTGCAGGATGTGATACCGGAAATAAAGAATATAGTGATGCTCAAAGAAGGAAAAATTTTTCTGAACGCGGTAAAAAAACAGGCGTTGACGAAAAAAAACCTTGAAGGGCTTTTCGGGATAAAGGTGGAGTTAAGCGAGGATAAAGGGCATTACCTTATGAAGTAAAAAAATCTTGATAGTCGAAAATCGAGATTTGATCAGCCCGCCTTCGCAAATACGCTTCGGCGGGCAAGCAGAAGTTATCATGTAAAAGGAGTATTAATTTGACCAAAGTCTTTATAAAAACCTTCGGGTGCCAGATGAACGTATATGATTCCGAGCGCATGGCGGGCGTGCTTGGCGCCGATGATTTTGAAATAACCGGCGACGAGAAGAGCGCGGAGTACGTCATCATAAACACATGCAGCGTGCGGCAGCACGCGGAGGACAGGGCTTTAAGTTATATAGGCGCGGCCATCAAGGACAAAAAAGTTATCGTGGCCGGGTGCATGGCAGAGCGTATGCAGGACGAGCTTATGGCAAAATTTCCGCGGCTTCACGCCGTGGTGGGGACATTCAACTTTTCAAACATAGTCTCCGCCATCAACAGGGGAAAGAAGAAGATATTCGCGGGCATTACCGAGGAAAAGTACCCGGTCAAGCTGCGTCGCAATGAAAAAGTCAGGGGATATATAACCATAATGCAGGGCTGCGACAATTACTGCGCTTACTGCATAGTTCCGTACGTTCGGGGCAGGGAAAGAAGCAGGGACGTGGAGGGGATATTGGCCGAGATAAGGCAGCTCGCATCAGACGGTTTTAAAGAAGTCATGTTTTTGGGGCAGAACGTCAATTCATTCCTTGACGCAAAATCAGGGATCAATTTCAGCGGGCTTTTGAGGAAGTCCGCGGAGATATCCGGGATAGAGCGGCTTCGTTTTATGACTTCCCACCCGAAAGATTTAACCGACGAACTTATTGAATCCATAGCTGCCGCGCCAAAAGTCTGCAAGCACATACATCTGCCGCTGCAGTCGGGTTCCGACAGGATACTGAAAATGATGAACAGGCACTACACTGCTGACTGGTATTTAAGCAGGGTCAGGAAAATACGGGAGGCCATGCCGGGCGGGGCGATTACAACCGATATTCTTGTGGGTTTTCCAGGGGAGACTGACGTGGATTTCCAGCAGACTTTGGAAGTCATGAAAAAAGCCGGTTTTGACGCGTCCTACATATTTAAATACTCCCCAAGACGCGGCACAAAGGCGGCTCTTATGGACAGCCAGGTGGATGAAAAGGAAAAGCTTAAGCGCCTAAACAATGTGCTTGAATTACAGAAAAAAATAAGCGAAGATATCACAAAGGCGTATGTTGGCCGTGAAGTTAAGATACTGGTCACGGGTCCCAACATGGTCATAAAAACCATGATGGAAGGCATAACAGACAACAGTAAAAAAGTAATAATACCGGGGGATACGGGCATGATCGGGAATTTTTACCGGGTGAAAGTTACCAGGGCCCAAACCGCCGTAATGGAAGGTGAAATAATAAAATGAGGAAATTAACAGCCGTTTTAATATTACTTTTATGCGCCACAGCTCCGGCATGCGGTTCTTTTTATGCCGGCATGGTTGAGGAAGACGCGTATTTGTCAGCCAGTTCATTGTTTGAGAAAAAAGATTATCACGCCGCCGCCAAAGAGTTTGCGTCTTTCCTGGAAAAGTTTCCCGACAGCAAGTATAAAGCCGCGTCTTTGCTCAGAATGGCGGAGTTATCCGAAAATGCAGCGGATGCCATGAAGTATTACAATACCGTAATTAACGGCTTTCCGGGAACGGAGTCCGAAGCAGAAGCTGTGTATGACCTCGCAAAACTGTTCTATGCCCAGGGCGATTATAAAAAAGCAAGGGTCTACTTCAATATAGTAATAACAAAATTCCCTTCCATGGTATGGGTCGAGGGGTCCTACTATATGCTGATGCTGTGCGCGGCTGCCGAGGGGGATGCGGTAATATTTGAGAAAGCGTACGACGAGTATAATGCCAGGGGATTTTTTACCTTCAAAACCCGGGCCGACCTGGCGTACGCGGGCCACATGTTTGACAGCGGAAAGTTCGACAAAGCGCTCGTGTTGTACAGGGGGCTCATAGATAAAACCCAGGGAAAAGACAAAAATATATACATGCCGCTGGTTTACAGGAACGCAGCTGAGGCCGCGAAAAAGACAGGCGATGTATCAGGCGCGGAAATGCTGGAATCGGACCTTAAGTTTAAATATCCCGGTTCAGCCGGGCCAAATGAAGAGGCTGTAAAAGCCGCGCCTTCCGGGGACGGGAAAGCTGATTTAGAACAGCCTGCAATTATGCCTGCCGGGAAACAGCGGCACAAAACGGTCCAGAAGGAAGGCCCCAGGGGATTTTACACGGTCCAGATAGGCGCTTATACGAATAAAAGGTTCTGCGACCAGACGGCGGAAAAATTATCCGGGAAAAAATACGAGGTTTTTGTGAAAAAATCCGGGAAGTTCTATAAACTGTCAGTAGGAAGGTTTGAAACAAGGCAGGATGCCGAGGACTTTGCCCCGGGCCTGGCCAAAAAGGAAAAGCTGAAAAGTTACCTAGTAAAGCAGGGATGGGAGTGAGCTGGACCGCTTAAAGCTGTCCGGGAGTCTCTTGTCTTAATAACTCAACGCAATCAATAAACGCTCGGAGGTTTTAATGAAAGAAATATTTTCGGTCTGGGGTAAAACACGCCAGATAGTCATCATAGCGATAACCGTGGCGATTTACGCTTCAACGCTTATTCCTTTTAATAGGATATATTTAAGGCATTTTTAAGGGTTTGATTTATGGTTTTAAGTGTTGTATAATACCACAAAATCACCTATGGAGGCATGTCATGGCCGAGAAAGAACCCGTCAAAAAATTTAACATGAAAATGACCCAGAAAACAGCCATACTCGGGACCGACAAAGAAGGAAACACGACATACAAACTCAGTTTTTTTTCCGAAGACAAATCCGTCAAGACCAAGTCGGGCATGGAGGTCTACGCCATAGAGGTGCTCAACAAGGACGGGGTATTAAAGCGTTATGAATTATTCGGCGAGGTGCCTGACGGAGAGGTATCGGAGTTCTATGAAAACGGGCAGGTAATGGTGGCAAAAAACTACGTGAACAGCCAGAAGAGCGGGTCCTACATACTTTATTATCCGTCGGGTTCCAAGTGGAAGGAAGGCCGTTTCGGAAATGACCAGATGATAAGGCTTAAAACCTATGCGGAAAACGGCAACCTCCTGCAGGACAAAATATTCGCGGAAATAGTGTCCATCACAACCGGGGAAATAGAAGTGTTCTATAAAAACGGCAGGGAAATAGCCCGCTGGACCAAGGGCGCGGACGGGACTATAAAAAAATACGGGGAAACCATTGATGGGATCGTGAAATACTACGTGGATAAAACCCTGAAAGAAGAGCATACATATGACGAGGGATATCTCGTCAGTATCAAAACATATAATAAAAAGGGGCAGGTTTTGAAAGAACGGAAATTTAACAAGGGCGAGGGGCCGGAGACTTAAAATAATAACCCAATGCGAAACCTTCGACCCGGAAAATCGGGAAGAAGGTTTTTTGTTTTATAACGGCGCAATGCCTGGGGCGCAGGGGTGCTACGGCTTGCCCGAAGAAGCGCTTGTGCGAAGTCGGGCTGTGGCACCCGAAATGCAGGCTTTTAAGATTTTGGTTTAACCGGAGCCGGTATTTAATTTGAATACAAAAGCCCGCGACTTAGCGTCGCATCCGCCTTCGCATAGGCTTCGGCGGACTGGACGCGGCGACCCTACGCAGATATGTAAATTGAATCAAACAACAAAGGAGGTAAAATGAAATTTTTTTTATTATCAATTATGGCGGTTGTTTTATCGGTCCTTCCGGCTCTTGCCATCATGCAGATCTTGGTGGAGCCTGAGACGGAGAACTATGTTTATGATTATAAGATGACCCAGGCCGACGTGAAAGCCTCAAAGCCCGACAGCATAGCGGGATTGTTGTCCAAGGTATCGGACATAAACATTGCCACAAAGGGTTTTGCGGCTGTTCTCAACGATGTTTCCATAAATGGCGGAACATTTGAAGAGACTGCCATACTATTTAACGGTATTAAAGTAAATGACCTGCAGACAGGGCATTTTAACCTGGACATACCCGTGCCCGCTATCAGTATAGGAAGCATTACTGTGGTAAAAAACGCCAATTCATCCATAGGTTCGGCCGGGTTTACGGGGCTTATTAACATAGAAACGCCCAAGTATGACAAGGATACGTATAAAGCGCGGGCTGAATACGAAACTTATAATACGCAGTATTACGGGCTGTCTTATATAAGGAAGCTCTCTGACCTGGTGATCGATTTTTCAGGGGAGAGAAGCTCGTCGGACGGATATCATTATGACACTGATTATTACAAAAATACCACGCTTTTAAACCTCGAGTATGACAAGTCTTACGGCTTAAGCCTGGGTTACGGGGAAACTGCATATGGGGCATATGATTTTTATACCCCGCTGCTGAATAACGCTTCATGGGAGTACCTTGTATCCAAATTTATAAGCTTTACCGCGTTAAAAAACCAGCCGTTGAATTTCTCGGCGTATTATAAATCGCACTATGACTTGTTTGTGTTAAGAAGGGACGATCCGTCTTACTATGAAAACAGGCACAACACGTCTTTTTACGGCGCTGACCTGAAATACGAGTGGGCGGTCAATAAAGGAAATGTTTTAAGCGCAAAGTATGATTTGCAGAGGGAAGAGATACAAAGCGCGAGGCTTGGCAATCATTACAGGGATAAAAATGAACTGCTGTTAAACGGCTGTTTTTCCATAATGGATAATATAACGGCCAACTTAAACGCGGCGGCTGAAAAATACGATATATATTCTTCCTATGATTTTATGCCGTCAATCGCGGCTGTGGTAAAAGTAACGCCGTTTTTAAAGTTAAATGCCGGTTACAGCACTTCGGTAAGGTACCCTGATTTCACGGAGTTGTATTATAATGACCCTTATAACCACGGGAACCCGGATCTGAAAGCCGAGAGATGCGTAGAGTACAGCGGAGGCGCGGATATCGAAACAGGGGCCTTTAAGTTCGGCTTATCCGCCTTTTACAGGATGTCATCCGACCTTATCGACTGGGGAAAGGATAATGCAAGCGACACTGTATGGAAGATAAAAAATATAGGGAAAGTCAATACTGCAGGGTTTACAGCCACAACGGGTTTAAACCTTGATTTTGCGGAACTGAAACTGGGTTATACATATCTTGATTCCTACAGGTCCGAGGAATTCATATCAAAGTACGGCCTGACGTATCTGAGGAACAAGTTAAACGCGTCGGTTGATTTTGAGGTCTTAAGCATAAAGGTAAAAGCTGACTATATTTACAAAAATTACATAAACAGAAACGATGCTTTCCACGGACTTGACATAACCTTAAGCCGCAAGATAGTGGATGGCGTGGAACTGTCTTTAAAGTCCGAAAATACACTGAACTGGTACTTTGAAGAAACTCCTGGTATTCCGGCAATGGGCAGGATGCTGTCGGCGAGGGTGGAACTGGAGTATTAGCCCAAGGGAAACCATGAAGGGCGGGCTAAATCGAGGCTCTTTAATGAATTTGTTTATGTACCATTATCATCCAACAGCCCTTGATTACACGGGCTTTTTCCTTTATAATATCGGTATAACACTAAATGTTTTAGATACATTAAAAGGAGGTTTAAGGAGCATGAAAAAAACAATTTTAACCATAATTGCGGCTGTCGTTTTATTTCCGTCTGTATTATTCTGCGGTTATATAAAGGGCGGGCAGTTTGCCATGGCACAGAAATACGCGGATAAGGACGAAGCGCCTGTTGTATTTTTTAATCCGGGCAACGGGGATGCGGGAGGTTACATAATTTACGCGGACCTAAACAATGACGGCGTTAATGAAATGATAATCCCGTACAGGATACATAAAAGCCTGGAAAAAGTCGAGGATAACGCGGATATATACAGACAGACGCTGTCCATAGATGTGGTGCAGAAGGGAAAAAAATACAGGGGTATTTTGCAGATAGACCTCGCATACAACTATACCCCAAAGGTTTACCTGACCGTGAAAAGCTTAAAGCGCAATGAACTGCCGAAGATATTTGTGATGGTAAACGACGGGGTGAAAAAGAAAGATACCAAGTTCACGCTTATGTACAACAGTTATGATAAAAAGGACAAGGGCAGGGAGCAGAAGATCTTTGAAACGGAAAAAATGCCATGGGAACTTATATTATACCAGTTTGACAGGTCAGCTCCGACGATCACGGAGTTTGACATCAACTATGAACAAAGCCACGGCAAGTACTATATAAGGCCGTTAGACGGCCCGGACAAGACGGTCAGGGTGTCGCCTGAGGCCATGACAAAGTTCGAGGCAGAGCTGAAAAAGGCGAGGAACGACATATTTTTTGAGCTGGAGGAGTAGGGGCGGGGAAGTTCGGAGTTCGGAGTTCGGAGTTCGGAGTTCGGAGTTCGGAGTTCGGAGTTCGAAGTTCGAAGTTCGAAGTTGAAATGCGAATGACAGACAACAGGCATGGACAGCCTATAATTCCGAACTCCGAATTCCGAACCCCGAACTGTCCTTAAAATAACTCCGTTTTTAAATCCTCCAAAAACTTCCCATCGTATTTCCGCGATTTCGTTTTTTCCACTATCCACGTGCTCCACATGTCCGCGTAATGGATCATTAAGGTGAGCGGGTACGGATCAGACTTTATGTCGTCCCATGCAGGCACGAACGGTCCGTCGTGGTAGGCTATTGCTTGGAGTTCGTCCTGCGTTAGGTCCACGAACTTCGATATTATAAGCGCGGATTTATGGCCTCCGCCGTATCCAAACTGTTTGGTGTTCCAGAAGTAGGGCTGTTTGTCTGATGTGGCAGTATTATTCTTATCATAGGTATTATGGCCGAAACCGTCCGTTACTTTATGGGCATCGTGGAACAACGCGCACAGGATGACGGATTCTTCCGGTTTTTCAGGCATGAGTTTTTCTTTTAATTCAAGGGCCAGCCTTACCACGTTTACAGAGTGTATTAAGAGTCCGCCTTCAATGCACAGGTGGTACTTGGTTGAGGCAGGGGCTTTAAACAGGCCGTGTTTTTCAAGGTATGCGGCAAGTTCCTTTACACCCGCGCGGTTTGAGATCTTGGACAGGTACTTTGAGTATTCTTCCTTTGTTTTTTCCATGTCAGCCATTTTAAACCTCCAGTAAGTTTGATAGTTGCATATTACACTATAGCAGAAGAGGTGTCAAAAGGTAAAGGCGGGCAAGGGTGCATGTTCATCAATAATCATCCATCACAACGGTTTATACACCTACCTTACAATATCGTTGTAAACAAAAAAACATAAAAAATCTTTGTTAACCATCCCTAACACTGTAATGTGGATAACTTTTGAGATAAAAGGCTCTTGTGGTATACAAAACCGTAAAACCCTTTAAAATATGGATAAAAACAGCCTGTTAGTATAGATATAAAAAGGGATGGTTAAACTAACACTTTAACAAAATTGGTACTATTCAAACATAGCATAAACAAAGGGGTTATTTAACGATAACACACAATATATAGCGTAAACACACGCTTATATATACTTCCTCATACAATATATATGACTTTATTATACTTGACATTTCATTACCTATACCATATATTGTGGCCATGGAAAATAAAATGTCAACATATACGGTTTTTGAACTTGACAATTCCAAAAAACACGGCTAAAATGCGCGTCTATTCCAAAAAACACGGCTAAAATGTACATCTGAAAAAAAGAATTGGGAGGAAGGCTTAATGACAAAAGTAGGATACATAAGAAAAAGGGACGGCCGTGTTGACCCATTTGACCAGAGTAAAATACTCGAAGCTATTTTCAAAGCTTTCAAAGTCAATAATAACTACGAGAGGGACAAAGCAGAAAAGATATCCGACCAGGTGGCCTCCATTGTGAACGTGATCTACAAGGACGGCAAGATACCTTCCGTGGAAAATATCCAGGATCTGGTTGAAACCACGCTTATTAACAACGGGCAGACAGCAATCGCGAAATCATACATACTATACCGTGACCAGCATAATAAGATGAGGGATGTTAAGAATCTTCTTAAAGACTCAACTACTTTAATTGACGATTACATAAGGAAGATTGACTGGAGGATAAAGGAAAACTCAAACATGAGTTTTTCCCTTCAGGGCCTTAACAACCACGTATCATCTATCGTCACTTCGGCCTATTGGCTTAACAAGATTTACACGCCTGAGATCAGGCAGGCGCATACCGACGGTTCGCTTCATCTGCATGACCTCGGCCTGCTTTCTGTTTATTGCTGCGGATGGGATCTGCGTGACCTTTTATTCCGCGGTTTTGGCGGGGTGGAAGGCAAGATAGAATCAGCGCCGCCCACCCATCTGGAATCCGCGCTCGGCCAGATAGTCAATTTTTTCTACA
Source organism: uncultured bacterium (assembly GCA_937889595.1). Lineage (GTDB taxonomy): Bacteria > Oederibacteriota > PGYV01 > PGYV01 > Palsa-1178 > PALSA-1178. The sequence continues at coordinate 39,162 of CALAOR010000014.1, read as the reverse complement.
CTTTGCAGGGCGAAGCGGCCGGCGCGCAGGCATTTGCGAACTTTGATACCCTGCTTGCCCCTTTCATCAGGCATAACGAACTCTCATTTGAGGAAGTAAAAAGGTCAATGAGGCGGTTTATATTTAATATGAACATACCCACCAGGGTCGGGTTCCAGACGCCGTTTACAAACATTACCATGGATCTGGTTGTCCCGGGAAACATGAAGGACGAGGCGGTAATGATCGGGGGGGAAATACAGAACTCCACATACGGCGACTATCAGAAGGAAATGTACATGATAAACAGGGCCTTCGCTGAGGTCATGCTTGAAGGCGATTCCAAGGGAAGGATATTTACCTTCCCCATACCAACATATAACATAGGAAAAGATTTTGACTGGGATTCAAAAGAAATCGACGCTGTATGGGAAATGACGGCCAAGTACGGCATACCGTATTTCGCGAATTTTGTAAATTCGGATATGAAACCCGAGGACGCGCGCTCCATGTGCTGCCGCTTGAGGCTTGACAACAGGGAACTGCGCAAACGCGGGGGCGGCCTTTTCGGCTCAAATCCGCTGACCGGTTCGATCGGCGTTGTCACCATAAACATGCCGCGCCTGGGTTACAAATATAAAGGGAACAAGGAAGGTTTTTTTACCGAACTTGCGTATCTCATGGATACGGCAAAAGACTCGCTCGAGATTAAAAGAAAAATGCTGGAAAAATTAACCGACCAGGGGCTTTATCCCTACTCCAAACATTATCTCGGGGGTATAAGGGAGAGGGAAGGCGTGTTCTGGAAGAATCATTTCTCCACAATAGGATTGATCGGCATGAATGAGTCCTGCCTTAACTTCATGGACAAAGATATCTCGACGGAAGACGGCACGGCTTTTACGGTTGAAGTGCTCGAATACATGAGGGACCGCCTTATAACTTACCAGGACGAGACAGGAAGCATGTATAATCTTGAGGCCACGCCCGGCGAAGGCACTTCCTACAGGCTCGCGAAAATTGACAGGGAAAAATATCCCGACATAAAAGCCATGGGCGCCAAAGAACCATACTATACGAACTCAACACAGCTGCCTGTGTTCCACACACGCGACGTATTCCGCGCGCTTGAGCACCAGGATCCCATACAAACCAGGTATACCGGAGGCACTGTGTTCCACATATTCCTGGGCGAAAGATTGACGTCAATTGAGGCCACAAAAACGCTTGTAAGGAAAGTCTCGGAGCGTTTTCACCTGCCTTACTACTCTATAACGCCGACATTTTCCGTATGCCCGGCGCACGGTTATATAGCGGGCGAGCACTTTGACTGCCCCGTGTGCAGGGAAAACAGGGAGGAAGAATTAAGAAAAGAGATTGAGACACTGGAAGCGCAGCTGGTCTGACAAATATTAATTGTGGCATATAAAAAATAATAAGGAGGAGCAAAATGGCGGAAAGGTCAGAACTGATTCTGAAAATTGAAGAGTTGAAGAACGAACTTGCGAATGTTAAGGGGACCGAATGCGAAGTGTACTCGAGGATAGTGGGTTACTTCAGGCCGGTAAAACAGTGGAATAACGGCAAGCAGGAAGAGTTCGCGGACAGGGTTACATATGAGGCAAAGGCAGCGGAAGTAACGGCAGTAATCGCGCAGTAATATACTGGTAAGATTTTGTAGGGGCAGCATATTATGCTGCCCGCCTCTATGGAAGGGAGTTTCATGCAGATAAACGGTTTTGAAGGCGTCTCGCTTGTCGATTATCCGGGCAAGGTTTGTTCCATCATATACACTTCTCCCTGCAATTTCAAATGCGCTTTCTGCCATAACCCGTTGCTTGTGACCGTTAATAATGATGTATTGGACACGGACGCCATACTCGTTGATCTGGCCGAGCGATCGGGATTCATAGAAGGAGTTACTATCACAGGCGGGGAACCCACACTCCAACTTGACCTTCCGCAGTTTGCCGCCGCACTAAAAAGCCTGAACCTGTTTGTAAAGCTCGACACTAACGGCTACAGGCCGCAGGCATTAAAAGAACTTATGGATAAAAAACTCATTGACTACATAGCCATGGACATAAAAGCCGCACCTGAAAAATATTCGGAAGCCTGCGGCGTCAAAGTTGATCTTGAAAAAATAAAAGAATCAGCCGCCATGATCATGGGTTCGGGGATTGATTACGAGTTCCGCACAACCGTGGTGCCGGGGTATGTGGATATGGAAGACGCGCACAAGATTGGCAGTATGGTCAATGGCGCGAAAAGATTCACGGTACAACAGTATGATAATACAAAAACTTATGACCCAGGCATGAAAAACACAGCACCGTATCCGGAGAAAATTATAGCCGAATTCGCTGAAAAAATGAAAGCGTACGCGGAGGAAGTAAAGATACTTAATACGGTATCCGTGATTTAAATCTACTTTGTGATCGCCGCTTTACACCAGTCAATGTATTTACCGCCGTATATAGGGTCAACAGCCGTCCCTTTTATTATGAATACCCCGCTGGCAACAGGCTTAACAGCGTGGTTACTGGCGTCCCAGAACCATTCATTATACCCCCCGTAACCTTCCATCTCATTAAATCGCACCTTTTCGCCTGACACGTCAAAAACCTGCATGGTGACATGCGCGTCGCGGCTTAAATAGTACACTATGTGCGAGTTATATACCGAAGGGTTTGGGAATGCGCCCTTTATTATAAAAACAAAAGGTACGGGGGTGTTTGTGCAAGTAGGCGTAAAAGTCGGCGTGGTTGTAGGAGTTGCGGTTTGTGTATATGTCGGCGTGTAAGTTGAAGTGTGGGTTTGCGTTATGGTAAAGGTCGGCGTTCTGGAAGGTGTGGACGAGGCTGTGGCAGAAAAGGTCCAGGTCGGTGTTATAGTAGGTGTTACAGTGGCGGTTTTTTGCAGGTCGCTTAAGGACATACCGCCGGTATAACCGTATGAAATATAGTCACCCCAGCCGTATATAAAAATACCGAAAGGCAGCAGGCTTGATACGTTATGCGTGCCGATATTGACAGGGATCTGGGCGCCGGAGTAGCCGGTTGCACCTACCGGAAAAAAACTTGATGCAGGAACGTTTGTTCCGTCCAGGTTTACGGCGCTTGTTTCAGAATCAGGCACGAGCAGGTTTAAATAATTCAGGGTAAAATTAATATCCGGGTTTATCACGGTATAGCTGTTTAAATACTGTTCTATGGGCGGTATATACATCATAAAAGGATCACCCAATTGGCCGTCATATTGCGAACCGTTTGCGTATTGCATGACCATCACGGGTTTATCCGAGGTTATATGCAGGGGAACACTGTAAATATTTTCATAAAACTGCGTCCTGTTCAGGGAAACCAGGACACCGTTTATATATACCGATGTATTATCCTGCGACCCCACGATCCTGTAAGTATCGCCGTTCATCCTGCCCTGAAGCGGTATGCTCACAAATTCTGTTCCCCAGGAAGGTACCGGAGGAATTTGCTCCACAATATAATCACATGTCTGTATGTTTTGCGGAATAAGAACACACCTGTGCGCGCCGAAAAACGCAACTGGTTTGTCCGAAAGCACGATGGAACCCGTAAGGTCGCCTGAGGCGTCACCGTTTAAAAGCTGGTATACCTGGCCCTGGTTCAAAACTATGTTGTACTGCACGCCTGCCGCGTGCCCTCCGGTGGCAGTTGAAGGCGTTATTGTTAATGTGGTGTTGTCCTGGCAGGCAGTGACCGCAAATTCACTTCCCGGAAGTCCCGGGGAGTTTTTATATGTGGCTGCTATATACTCGTTGCCAAGCGACGGGACGGGAAGCGCGAGATAAGCGTCCGCGATGGCTAACAGCCAGCTTAATCCGTATACCGCTATGCTGTCAGCTGATGTTACATGTATGCCCACATTGGTTATGGATTCCCCGACAGTATCCAAAGGCTCGGCAGCCAGGGGCAGTGTTATGGATGTCATGACTCCGGGCGTCACTGTAAAATCCTGGGTATAGCCCAGCCCGGGTATGCTTATATTTCCGGTTGTGGCAGTATTCCCGGTTATGTTAAGGGTTTTTACCCCGCCGCCCGAGAGATGATTGGTAGCGGGGAAGCATATCCAGAAATCGGTGCCCTTGTTGTCTATGGCGGCGCACGCGTACACGGCCGGCAATAAGACAAAACACAGCAGAATCAATTTTTTTTTCATCAGTGTCCCTTGAGAAAATTATAGCCGAATTCGCTGAAAAAATGAAAGCGTACGCGGAGGAAGTAAAGATACTTAATACGGTATCCGTGATTTAAATCTACTTTGTGATCGCCGCTTTACACCAGTCAATGTATTTACCGCCGTATATAGGGTCAACAGCCGTCCCTTTTATTATGAATACCCCGCTGGCAACAGGCTTAACAGCGTGGTTACTGGCGTCCCAGAACCATTCATTATACCCCCCGTAACCTTCCATCTCATTAAATCGCACCTTTTCGCCTGACACGTCAAAAACCTGCATGGTGACATGCGCGTCGCGGCTTAAATAGTAAACTATATGAGAGTTATATACCGAAGGGTTTGGGAAAGAGCCCTTTATTTTAAAAACAAAAGGCACGGGGGTGTTTGTGAAAGTAGGCGTAAAAGTCGGCGTGGTTGTAGGAGTTATCGTTGCCGTAAATGTGTTTGTATATGTGGGAGTGAAGGTCGGGGTGGCTGTATATGAAGGAGTGCAGGTGGGTGTTACTGTATAAGTATCTGTCACCGAGAATGTCGGGGTAATTGTATGAGTTTCCGTAATAGTGGGCGAGACCGTGAATGTGGGGGTGGGTGAGGGCGGTATGACAAAACGAAGGTCGTCTATGTAACCGTATGAAAAATGGCCGCCGAAGTTGCAGTCATAAGCTGTGTACCTGACAGTAAGGGTCTGGTTTTCATATGAACTTAAGGGTACAGTGATCTGCTGCCAGGGGAGGTATTTCCAGTCATCGCCCGGAGTATCGTCAATTAAGGCCGCCGCATTATCAAATGACGAAAAACGCTGGCTGTATATGGTTCCGCCTACGGGATCCAACACCTCGAAAAGAACGTAAGTATCATCCCCGTATACCCCGCCTGAAAAATGATTGAAGTTTATTACTGCGGCAAACCACATCTCCAGCATATTTTGGCCGGGGGGCACGGTGACAGCCTGCTCTATCCTGGCCCAATCGGCATGGTATGAATCATTCACACCGGAATAAAGCATGGCGGCATATTTGCCCGAATGCACCATGTTTAATCCGCCGTTTGTCCACAAAGCTGTTCCAGGGGAAACAATACTTACAGAAGGGCCGCCGTACAAGCTTAAGCTGACGGTCCAGCCTGAAAGATCGCCTGTCTCAAAATCGCCGTTTACAAGCGCATATGACGATACAGGCGTGAAAAGCAAAATTGAAAGAACCAAGTATGATAATTTGCCCATAACACCCCTGCGTGTTTTTGACGTTTAATTAATCACAATTATAAGGCTTATCAGCCTTTTTGTCAAAACATCTTTAACTATTTTACAAATTTGCGCTTAATAAGTCTCAAATCAAGTACCTGATTAAAGTAAAATTTTTATGGAAATACACATCCCCCTGTGATATAATTTCGTAAATTTACTTTACAAATTTTCCTTAAGGAGGAACAAATAAATGGAAGTAAAAGACGGGATTTTTACATCGGAATCAGTTACATGCGGTCATCCTGACAAAGTGGCGGACCAGATCTCGGACGCGGTTTTGGACGAGATATTAAGGCAGGACACAAAAAGCAGGGTAGCATGCGAAACACTGCTCGCCAAAGGCATAGTGGTCATAGCCGGAGAGATAACGACTACCGCGACGCTGGATTTCCAGAAGATAGTACGCGACACGCTCCTGGAGATAGGATATAAAACAAAGGAAGACGGCATAGACCCGTACAGCTGCAACATACTCATATCGATTTCCAAACAGTCACCCGACATAAGCCAGGGAGTCACCAACGCCGGCGGGAAAAAAGGAAACAAGGAAGAAGGAGCCGGCGACCAGGGCATGATGTTCGGCTACGCGACCAACGAGACAAAAGAGCTCATGCCGTGGCCCATAATGTACGCGAACAAGCTGGTCGAAAGGCTGGAAGAAGTCAGGAGAAAAAAAATCATCACTTACCTGCGCCCCGACGGCAAGTCCCAGGTATCGGTAAGGTATGAAAACGGAAAGCCCGTGGAAGTTTCGGCCATAGTCATATCAAACCAGCACGCTGAAGTGGACATCAAAAAACTGCGCGCTGACATCAAAAAGCACGTCATAGACCCGGTCATCCCCAAAGAAATGATTACAAAGAACACGAAGATACATATCAACCCAACCGGCAAGTTCATGGTCGGCGGCCCTGAAGGCGATACCGGGCTGACAGGCAGAAAAATAATTGTGGACACATACGGCGGAATGGGCAGGCACGGCGGCGGCGCGTTCTCGGGAAAAGACCCGAGCAAAGTCGACCGTTCAGCGGCTTACATGGCAAGATACGTCGCGAAAAACATAGTGGCGGCAGGGCTTGCGGATAAATGCGAAGTTCAGCTTTCTTATGCTATCGGAGTGGCGGAACCCACGTCGGTGCTGGTCAGCACTTTTGACACGAACAAAGTGGAAGAGAGCAGGATCGAAGAAGCGGTAAAAAAAGTTTTCAAACTCACACCCAAGGGTATCAGGGAAACGCTTGATCTGAGGCGCCCCATATACCGCAAGACAGCCGCGCACGGGCATTTCGGCAGGCTTGACAAGGATTTCACCTGGGAATATACGGACAAAGCAGCGGCTTTAAAGAAAGCAGCAGGACTATAGAATTATAATAACCTGGAGGATACATGAAAAAAGCTTACGATATAAAGGACATAAAACTTGCCGCTGAAGGCAAAAGAAAGATAGAGTGGGCGGAAAGAAACATGCCTGTCCTGCGCCTGATCAGGGAGGATTTCAGGAAAAACAAACCGCTCGCCGGCCAGACATGTGTTGCCTGCCTGCACATAACGACCGAGACAGCAAACCTGCTTTGGACATTAAAAGAAGGCGGCGCGAAAGTTGTGGCATGCGCTTCAAACCCGTTATCAACCCAGGATGAAGTCGCGGCATCGCTGGTCAAGCACCATGGCATACCTGTGTACGCAATCAAGGGCGAGTCAAACAAAGTTTATTATTCCCACATACTGGCGGCTTTGGAACACAAACCAACCCTTACCATGGACGACGGGGCTGACACGGTTTCCATAATACACAAGACACACAGACACTTGATACCGGGCATCATCGGCGGCACTGAAGAGACCACCACCGGCGTCATCAGGCTTAAAGCCATGGAAAAAGAAGGCGTGCTCGAGTACCCGATTATCGCGGTAAACGAAGCCATGACAAAACATTTGTTTGACAACCGTTATGGCACGGGCCAGTCCACTTTGGACGGGGTAGTCAGGGCCACCAACATACTGCTCGCCGGTTCCACGCTTGTAGTTGCCGGTTATGGCTGGTGCGGCAAGGGTTTAGCCATGAGAGGTTCAGGAGCCGGGGCCAACGTTATCGTGACCGAGATAGACCCGGTCAAGGCCCTGGAAGCCAAGATGGAAGGATATTCGGTAATGCCCATGTCTGACGCGGCACCGCTCGGGGACGTTTTTATCACGGTAACCGGCGATATCAATGTTATCAGGAAAGAGCACTTCATGAAAATGAAGGATAATGCCATAGTCGCGAATTCCGGGCACTTCAATGTGGAGATAGACATACCGGCGCTCGAAAAGATCGCGGTAACAAAAAAAGAAGTGAGAAACTTTGTAATGGAGTACAAATTAAAATCAGGGAACAGGATAAACATACTTGCTGACGGCAGGCTGGTAAATTTGGCCGCAGCAGAAGGCCATCCTGCCATGGTCATGGATATGTCGTTCGCGAACCAGTCTCAGGGCGCGGAGTATATGGTAAAAAATCACGCTGACCTGGAAAATAAAGTTTATACGGTCCCGGAGGATATAGACAGGAAAATCGCGGAGATAAAGCTCCAGTCCATGGGAGTGAAACTCGAGAAACTAACCTCTGAACAGGTAAAATACTTGAATTCCTGGCAGGAAGGCACCTGAAAATTTTCCGGAAAACAAAAAATAGAAAAGGCGGGCGAAAGCCCGCCTTTTCTATAATTAGTAATTTGTCATTAGTAATTGGTAATTTCCATTAACCGGCTTCAGGTACAAACAATTTGACAATTGCGGGTATTTATAATATAACAGTAGGACACTGAGGCGGCGTAGCCAAGCGGTAAGGCACGGGTCTGCAAAACCCTTATGCATCGGTTCAATTCCGATCGCCGCCTCCAAAATTTTGCTTTCGCAGAATTTTGGAGAGAGTAGATAGTAGAGAGTGGACAAATTAAGGCAAAACAAAACAAATCCGGTATTAAAATCAAAAAAAATAAATTGTCAGGTTTTGTCCATATACCGGGGAAGAGACTAAATATTAAGGCCATGTACCATCATGTACCATCATGTACCATTCGCAGTAGCTCAGGTACATGACACGGTTCGCAGTAGCTCAGGTACATGGCATGCTTTTCCGACAGTCTCAGGCAAAAAATGAAATTTTAGAATATTCAATTAAACTTTTAAGGGAGGTTCTATGAAAGTTGTTGGTTTCAATGGAAGCCCGAGGCCGGAGGGCAATACGGCGCAGGCAATAGGGATTGTTTTTGAAGAAATACGCAAAGAAGGCATTCAGACCGAGCTTGTTAATATAGGGACAAAAAAACTGTCGGGTTGCATTGCATGCTTTAAATGCAGGGCAAACAAGGACAAAAAATGCGTGACATCCGGCGACCCGATGAATGAATACATCGCAAAAATGGATGACGCGGACGGCATTATAATCGGATCTCCTGTTTATTACGGCAGCATGACCACAAATACAAAAGCCCTGATAGAGCGCTGCGGCCAGGTGGCGCGGGCCAATAACGACATGCTTGCCCGCAAGATAGGAGCGAGTGTGGTCGCGGTGCGCAGGGCAGGGTCGAATTTTACGTACGCGGGCATAAACTTTTTCTTCGGCATCATGCAGATGCCCATCACCACATCCACTTACTGGAACATGACGCTTGCAAAGGAGCAGGGAGACATTCAAAAAGACGACGAAGGCATAGATACCTTCCGCAACCTGGGAAAAAACATGGCCTGGCTGATCAAAAAAACAAAAGGATGAGGAAGGCATAACACCTTCCGTAACCTGTGGCAAAATACGGCTTGGCTTATAAAAAAGACTAGGGTTAAAAGGCATAAGCTGTATGGCCTATAAATATTACTTGAAAGGGATCCTCACAGGTGTTAAAATAATAAAAATTATTTATAGGAGGCTTATATGTTGAAAAAAATGCTGTGTTTAGCCGCTGTGGTCCTATTGCTTTCATCAATAATTCTTGCCGCAAGCGCACCGGATTATTTCAATTACGGCAACGCACTTTTCAAAAAAGGTGAATATAAAAAGGCCATTACTTATTATACTTATGCCGCCAGGATGGATCAGCACAACCCGGATTATTATAATGCCATTGCGGCATGTTATAAAAAGCTTGGAAATAAGGCCGCGTCGATAAAATACAGCGCTTACGCGGAAACCGTCTCAAAAAGAGGCGGAAGTTCCGCTTCGGCGGATGTTGGGGAAAAAATAAAGGTTGCTGCTTTTGCGGGTTTTACCACTGCAGCCATGGCAAAAGCCAACAGTGATTTAGCTTCCGTGTACGCCAGCGTAATTGCGGCGGGAGGCACAGGGTCAACACAAAATTTGGGAGGCGGTTTTATTATAGGGGCGCAGGGCGGGTATTCGTTTTTAAAAGGACTTTATGTCGGGCCGCGTCTTGAACTTATCTCGGTTTTTTCGGCAAAAACATCCATTTCAATTAGTTTTATGGGAGTGAGCCTTGCCGAAGATATTGAATACGGCGCATCCATAACGGATTTTTTGGCGGGTGCTTCATATTACCTGCCGCTGCAAGGGATGCCTGTTGTCTTATCAGCTGATTTGCATTTGGGGTACGGGTCAGGCGGATTTAACGTAAAAGGATCGGGTACAGGAACCAGCCCTCAAAACCTTGATTTCAGCGGGGGGACATTTGTGACGGTCATATCGGTTAACGGGGAATACAAGCTGACAAACTCAATTTCAGCGGGATTGACATTTGGATACAGGCTGGCAAATGTCGCCCGGATGAATGCCAACATGGATTATCCCGCCAGTGGTTATAAAAAAGGCGATCCTTTTAAGGATTCAAGCGGGGCTATAATGCCGGTTGATTTCAGCGGGATAATTTTATCCCTTAACGGCAGTTATTCTTTCTAAAACAGAGTATTGTCCAATGCCGGATGCGGCAACAAAGGCCCGGCTTAACCGGACGCAAACAAGGAATAATGTCCGATTCCCTAAAAACGTGATAGACCTGATACAAAACCACTATAGGCTCACAAAATAAGTTATTTATGATTCTCCACGCGCCTCCCAACGGACGAGTCCTGCAAAACCGTGTTATACACGAACAAAGTAACGCCTTTGCATTAACCTGCAGGCAATGTTATAATATACAAAAGGTCAAATGGAAAACAGGAGGATATTTATGCTGAAAAATTTTGTGCTTGCTTTCATACCGGTTTTTGTGGCGGTCAATGCCATAGGCGTGCTTCCCATGTTCATCTCGCTGACCCAGGGTATTGAGGGGGAAGAACGGAGGAAGATACTCATACAGTCTTTCGTAACAGGGGTATCGCTTGCCCTTGTTTTTATACTGATAGGCAAATGGCTTTTTTCGGTGCTTGGGATCACCGTACATGATTTCATGATAGCAGGCGGCATAATACTTTTTTGTATAGCCCTGCGCGATATGTTCTTTCCGGGAAGGCAGTCGGCAGTGGCCGCTGAAATGGGAGCAGTGCCGCTTGGAACCCCCCTGATCGTGGGACCGGGAGTTTTAACCACCTGCCTTATCATAGTGGACCAGTACGGTATTGCACCGACGATTATTTCCGTTGTATTGAACGTCCTGATCGCGGTTATCATATTCGGTTTTTCCGGGGTTATTATAAAAGTAATGGGCAGGACAGGGGTGTCTGCCATGTCGCGCATCATGGCGCTGTTGCTTGCCGCGATCGCGGTGATGATGATACGGAAGGGATTTACGGGGTAAAAGACCGGGATTTTAGGAAAATTACTAATTACAAATGGCTAATTACTAATTAAACATGCAGGCGTAGTCCTTTACTTTCAGCCGCCTCCAGGCTCCAGTCTCTTGTCTCTAACACTTAAACAACGCCACTTCAACAACCGCCAGGGTAAATCATTTGTAAACCGCCGGTTAATAAGGTATAATAGCTGTCATGATACCACACGGATTTAAATCTCTCTAAAAAATTTTAGCCTGTCAAAGGGGTATATTCATGTTTCTAAGGACAAACACATTTTCATCAAAACTAAGGCGGCTGTTTAGTTCCGACGAGTGGATGGTTAAGCTGCTTAAACTTTCCATAATAAGGGAGCAATCAGCGCAGCCCGGAGCTGTCGTAATACAGATTGACGGTTTAAGCCACGAGGAATTTACCCGTGCAATCCACAAGGGTGAAATGCCTCATTTGAGCAGGCTTTTGAAAAAAGAAGGCTACGTGGATTACGCGCATTACAGCGGGCAGCCTTCAAGCACGCCGTCGGTGCAGGGCGAGCTTTTCTACGGGGTAAAAACATGCGTGCCTGCTTTCAGTTTTAAAGACAAAAAAACAGGAAAAATCTTCAACATGTTTTCCCCTGAAAACTCGGCGGAGATAGAGAACCGGATCAAAAAAAAGGGCGCCCCGCTTTTAAAAGGCGGCAGCGCTTACGGAAATATATTCACGGGCGGCGCGAAAGAGGCGCATTTCTGCGTGTCCGCCATAGGCTGGGGAAGCCTGCTTAGCGCGGCCAATCCCATGGCCATTATGGCGTTCACCATCATGCACCTGCACATCATAATCCGCGCCTTGCTGCTCACTATCGTGGAATTCATACTGGCCATATATGATTCCATACGCGGGTTTATGGAGGGGAAAAACCTGCTCTATGAAATAGCATACATTCCTTTCAGGGTCATCGCCTGCGTGGTTACCAGGGAGGTCATGGGTATAGGAACTAAGATTGACATTGCCCGCGGTATGCCTGTCATACACATAAACCTCGCGGGTTATGACGAGCAGGCCCATCACCGCGGCCCCAGGTCCAAGTTCGCCCACTGGTCTTTGCGGGCCATAGACAGCGTGATAGGTATGATATGGAAAGCGGCGAAAAGGTCATTCCGCCGCGATTATGAAGTTTTCATATATTCCGACCACGGACAGGAGGAAGCCGTAAACTACAGGGAGGAATACGGGAGGACAGTTCAGGAAGTAATAAATGAAGTTTTAAAGGATGAAATATCCAGCGCCAGCATCCACATGGAATTCAAATCAAACGATGGTTACTGGCGCGCCGACCTGCTGCACAAGAAACCCGTGAAAAGGATCCAGCCCGAAATTGAAAAAATAAAAGGTTTACATCCAGTCGCCGTAATAACGGCTTTAGGGCCTGTGGGCCACATATATCCGCCGGACAAACTTACAATAAAGCAAAAAGAAAGGATCGCGCGCAGGCTTATTACCGCCGCTAAAATCCCGATGGTTTTGGCATCGGACGGGAAAGGAAGGGTAATAGTCTGGAACTCTGAAGGCAAATTTTCGCTGCCGCGCGACGCGGCTAAAGTTTTGGGCAGGGAGCACCCTTTCTTAAGGGAAACCGCTCAGGATCTGGCGGAATTATGCCGCCATAAGGACGCGGGTGAAATAGTATTTTCAGGCTTCAGGAAACAAGGCAAGGTAATCACCTTTTATAACGAACGCGGCAGCCATGCCGGGCCCGGCCCGCATGAAACTTCCGGGTTTGCCATGCTTCCGCCTGACATTACGCTGCTGCATAAAAAAACAATCTACACCGGCGAAATACGCGAATCGGTTTTTAAGGTTTTAAAACGCAGCAATAGTTACGGGCTTGAAATCCCGAAAAAGAAGGCGACGGCGGACGGATCTTTGAACTTAAAAATAATGAGTTATAATATCCACGCCTGTAAAGGGCGCGACGGGCAGGTCAGGCCGGACAGGATCGCCCGGGTTATCGCCGGCCATAATCCCGACATTATAGCCCTGCAGGAGATAGACAGCAATGAGCAGATATACCAGGCAAAAGCACTCGCAAAAATGCTGGGTATGAACTTTCACTATCACTCCAGCGTGCTTTTAAAGACCGGCCAGCACGGCAACGCGATACTAAGCAGGTTTGAAATGAAATTAATAAAACGCGGTTCTTTGCCAAGCCTCATTAACACCCCTTTTCTGGAAAAGCGCGGCGCCCTATGGGTGGAGGTTGACGCGTACGGCCGTAAAGTGCAGGTCATAAGTACGCACTTGAGCCTGTTCCCGGTCGAGGGTATGCTGCAGATAAAAAACTTATTGGGAAAAGATTGGCTGGGTAATCCGGCCTGCAAAGGCCCGATGATTTTATGCGGGGATTTTAATGCGCTTCTTAATTCACGGATATGTAAGGTTGCAGAAAGGGAGTATCACAGCATACACTTTCACGCGCCGGGCTACAGGCACTTAAAAACATTCCCGAGTTTTTTCCCCTTGGGGCTTGTGGACCATATATTTCTAGGCCAGGGGGTAAAATGCATAAAAATAGAAACGCCCAAAACACATCTGGAAAAAATAGCGTCAGATCATTTACCGCTGATAGCGGAGATCAGGGTGGATGGAAGGAAGGCCCGCAGTTAGTTTAAGAGACAAGAGACTGGAGTTTGGAGTTCTGCATTATTTTTCATTCCAGCCTCCGGTCTTTTGTCTTTGATGCATAATATGGAGGCATTTAATGAAGACAACCAGCATCATGCCGGTTCTTTTTATCGGGCATGGCAACCCAATGAACGCCATAGAAAATAATGAATTCTCCCAAAAATGGGCGGAAATAGCAGCGAAAATACCTCGGCCAAAGTCCATACTCTGCATATCAGCGCACTGGGAAACATGGGGTACTTTGGTTACAGGCGCAAAAAGACCTGAAACCATACATGATTTCGGAGGTTTTCCCGACGCTTTGTACAGGGTTTCGTATCCGGCTCCCGGCGATAAAGATCTGGCGCAGGACCTGGTAAAAAATATGAAAAGCAGTAAAGTAACATTATGCACTGACAGGGGCCTGGACCACGGCTGCTGGAGCGTACTAAAACGTATGTACCCGGCCGCGGACATACCCGTGGTGCAGTTAAGCCTGGACCAGGCAAAAAAAGGCAAAGAACATTTTGAAACGGCAAAAGAACTTGCATACCTGCGGGAACATGACGTACTGATAATAGGCAGCGGAAATATGGTCCATAACCTGTACCTGGTAGATTTTAGCAGGGATGATTTTAACGCCGAGTACGGTTTTGACTGGGCAGTCAAGGCAAATGAAACCATGAAAACGCTGATCGTAAAGCAGGATTATGGAAACCTCTGCGATTACGGCTCTTTGGGCGAGGCGGTTAAGCTCGCGGTGCCGACGCCGGAACATTATTTTCCGATGCTTTACACGCTGGCTTTAAGGCGGGATGGGGATGGAATAATTTTTTTTAATGATAAAGCCGTGGCCGGGTCGCTGACAATGACGTCATTTCTGCTTGGATAGCGCCGGCGTTGGGTATAACTGATAATAGACCGGAGTATTGAGTTCCGCAATAGTTCCCGCAAAGGCAGTTATGGTTATTATCAATAGTTCTTACAGGTATTGACTTTATGCTATAAAAAACATATAATTCTTTTGTCCTGAAACGACACTAAATCCACTCGCCGCGATTTATCGAGGCAATTATATTATGCAGGAGGATGTAAAATGCAGGAAGAAAAAAAAGAAGGGCAAAAAGGTGAAACAAAACAGGAACCGGCGGTAAATAAGGAAGCCGCAGAGATAGTACCCGAACCGGCGCAGGAAGAAAAAAGGGAACTGACCACCGGGGAAATAATCATGGAAAAAGACGCGAAAATAGCCGAGCTGACCGATAAATACCTGCGGGCACTGGCCGAGCAGGAAAATTACCGCAAGCGCGTTGCCAAGGACAAGGAAGATTTCGTAAAGTATTCGCACAGCGATGCGGTGAATGTTTTTTTGCCGGTCCTGGACAATTTAGACCGTGCCATAGCGTCAACCGACAAAAACAAGGATTTTAACAAGTTCAAAAACGGCATAGACATGGTCATTAAACAGTTTGAGGGCGTATTGAAGGAACAGGGTGTAAAGGAAATACCGGCGCACGGGATCTTTGACCCGCACCAGCATCATGTCGTACACAAAGAACACGTTGAAGGGAAAAAAGAGGGCGAAATACTGGAAGTTTATCAGAAAGGTTTCATGTTCGACGGAAAAGTCATAAGGACCGCCATGGTAAAAGTGGCGCATAATGAACCGCAAAAAAAGGAAGAGCACGAGCATAAGAACCACGATCATAATTGAAACGGCCACAGCCTTAACCAAAATCACTAACAAAAGAAATGAGGACATATAAATGGCTGATAAGGATTTATACGCCACACTGGGCGTGTCCCGCACGGCAAACGCGGACGAACTGAAAACCGCGTTCCGCAACAAAGCAAAGCAATTCCACCCCGACGTGCATGTGGGTGACAAAAAAGCAGCAGAGGAAAAATTCAAGGAAATAGGCGAAGCCTACCAGATATTATCCGACCCGCAAAAAAGAAGCATATATGACCAGGTGGGATATGAAGGAATGAAGGGCCGCGGAGGTTCGCAGCAACACGGCGGCGGTTTTGAGGACATGGGGGACATGTTCGGGGATATTTCCGACATATTCGGGGATCTGTTCGGGTTTGGCGGCGGCGGAGGAAGGCGCTCCGGAGGCAGGAGCCGCAGGCGCACAGGGGACGACATACGTTATGATTCGGCATTGACGCTCGAAGACGTAGCATTTGGAAAAACAGAAAACGTCGAAGTGGGCCGCAAAGAGGCATGCGACACCTGCAAGGGAACGGGCTTAAAACCCGGCACAGGCAGGACGACCTGCAAGACCTGCGGAGGCGCGGGAAAGGTAAGGCAGGCAAGCGGATTTTTCTCGGTTGTTACAACCTGCCCGGCCTGCGGAGGCGCGGGCGAAACAGCCGAGCACCACTGCGATGACTGCGGCGGCACCGGCGTGCGCATGAAAAAGAGGAAGATAGAAGTGAAGGTTCCCGCCGGTGTTGAAGCGGGCCAGTACATAAAACTAAGCGGTGAAGGCCATACCGGGATTAACGGCGGCAACAGCGGCGACCTGTATGTGGTGGTGAACTTAAAGGCCCATGAGATATATAAACGCGATGCAGAGGATATAATACTTGATGTGCCTGTCACCATAATGCAGGCGGTTTTAGGCGACGAGATAGAAATACCGACGCTGTATGGAAATTATAAGCTGAAAATTCCAGCCGGGACACAGAACAATGAAGAACTTGTCATCAAAGGAAAGGGTATGGCCGTGTTGAATTCGCAGTCAAAAGGCGATATGAGGGTCATAATACATGTGGAGATACCCAAAGGAATAAATTCAAAGTTGAAAGATGCATACAAAAATGTTAAAGTATTGGAGTCTGAAGACAACTACGAGGCTGTAAAACGCGCTTTTAGAGCCTTTAAAAAGTATAAAAAAGGGGTGGAGTAAATGGCGGATGAAAAATTTGATGCCATAGTCGTTGGCGGGGGTCCTGCCGGTTTAACGGCGGCTTATGTCATGGCTAAGGCGGGTATGCAGGTTATTGTGGTTGAAAGAGGGGATTACTGCGGCGCAAAAAACGTGTTTGGAGGCATATTTTTTACCAATGTTTTAAAGGAAATAATGCCTGATTTTTTAAAGGACGCTCCCGTGGAAAGGAACGTGACCAAAAGACGTTTTGCGCTTTTGACGCCGGACGGGGAAATGGGCGGTGATTTTAAGTTTGATAAGTTTAACAAGGACTTTTCAAACAATTCATTCACTGTCCTGCGTTCCAAATTTGACAAGTGGATGTCCGACAAGGTGGAAGCCGCAGGCGCCATGATTATCACAGGCGTGGTTGTCGATGATTTTCTTATGAAAGACGGAAAAATAGCGGGCGTAAAAGCGCGTATGGACGACGGCGACCTGTACGGCGACGTCATAGTACTGGCAGACGGCGTAAACTCGCTTTTAGCCAAGAAACTTAATTTTCACAAGGAACTTGACCCGGCAAGCACCATCATAGGCGTAAAGGAAGTCATAGCTTTATCCGAGGAGCGCATAAGGGACAGGTTCGGCCTGACAGGCAATGAAGGCGCGGCATACGAATATTTCGGCTACGCAGCCAAAGGCGCGATAGGCTCGGGTTTTATTTACACGAACAAAGACACCATATCGGTCGGGGTGGGCGCCACGATCAAGTCCATGCTCGAACACAAACTCAACCCTAACGATGTGCTTGAGGCGTTTAAGAACCATCCTACTGTCGCGCCGCTGGTGCGCGACGGCGAGCAGAAAGAATATTCGGCCCACTTGATACCCGACGGCGGCTACAAGAAACTCTCAAAAATGTCGGGCGACCATGTTATGGTGGTGGGGGACGCCGCGGGATTTGTGAACGCCACGCTGTTCCATGAAGGCACGAACCTTGCCATGGAAACCGGAAAACTCGCGGGAGAGACGGCTATCGAAGCATTCAAGAAAAAAGATTACTCTGCGGTTTCGCTTTCCCTGTTTGATACAAAGATAAAAAATTCCTTTCCCATGAAGGATCTAAAGCAGTTTAAGAATACTGCAGAGACCTTGGAGCACAGTCCTAAAATGTTCGAGAAATATCCCGTGCTGTTCGGCGACCTGGTCAGCGAACTTTTTACCGTTGACGGCGAACCGAAATGGAACAAGGAAAAAAGGCTGATCGGGAAACTTTTAACATCTGAGAACCCTTTCAGCCTTCTTAAGACCATGATGGATATGAGGAGGGTTATAATATGAAACAATTCACTTCTATGGAAGACAAGCTGGGCTTGGATAAATTCAAAGCCTTTGAAAAGACACACCTTTCTATCAAACCGGGCGCTGACCCCATGGTTGTGGAGCATAAGCTTTTCATATGCCCGGCCAAGGTATATGAGTTAAGCGACAAAGGCGTACCGATCGTATCCTATGAAAACTGCCTTGAGTGCGGTACGTGCAGGGTTGCGGCTCCCGAAGAAGTAGAGTGGGCATACCCGCAGGGCGGCTACGGCGTCACGTTCAAGTTCGGATAAATTAAAATGGTCATAGTTTTTGACATCGGCAATACAAATATTACCATAGGCGTGTTCAGCGGAGAGCACCTTCTTTTTGACCTGCGTCTGCGCACTGATATAGGATATACGGAGGACCAGTATTTTGCGGGACTAAATGCGCTTTTAAAATACCGGGAAATTGAACCCGGGGATATAGAAGGCGGTATTATAGGTTCCGTGGTCCCGGCTGTAACCCGCAGCATAGCGCAGATGTTCAGGAAATACTTCAGAAAAGAACCGGTGCTTTTAACCCCAAACACAAAACTCAACATAAAAAATCTCTATGCAAACCCTTCTGAAGTGGGCGATGACAGGCTGGCAAATGCAGCGGCTGGAAGAGTATTTTTTCCGGGCAAAGACCTCATCATCATCGACTATGGCACGGCAGTTACTTTTGACGTGCTGGACTCGAAAGGCAGGTACTTAGGCGGGGTGATCATGCCCGGGCTGCGTCTGAGTTTAAAAGCGCTATTTTCAAACACAGCCAAACTGCCCCAGGTGGAGCTTAAATTTCCCGATAAAATCATAGGCAATACCACTGAAAAAAGCATACAAAGCGGAATCATGAACGGCGCCGTATCAGGCATAAATTCATTTGTAAAAGCGATTAAAAAAGAAATAAAGTCGCCCGCAGCGCAGGTCATACTGACGGGCGGGGACGCGGAAAATATACCGCTCACCATGCTGGACGCAAAAAACGTGCATGTGGACGCGGATTTTACGCTGAAGGGGTTCAAAATAATATACGATATTAATAAAAAAGAGTAAGAGTTAAGAGACTCTTTGAGCCAAATAATTAACAAAATACTGATTGACAACATTGCCATTTATTGATATAAATGTAGTTGCGCAGGGTTGAGCCTACCTTGTAGCTCGTAAAAACCCCTCTATATCCCTGCGCATTTTCTAAAGAGGATCCCAAAAACAATCAATGCGCCAAACGGCACATTGCGTTTTGTCTGATGAAATTAGGTTTCATTGTGTGTTTTACTTCTGAATTATCCTATAAATAATCTTGTTTTAAAACTGTCATTTGCTACAATTATATCAGGATGGATTAAATCCACCGCAAATAAGGAGATGTGTGCGTGAAAAATTCAGCGGCTCTTGTATATCTTGGGATCGTAGTGACTGCGCTTGTGCTTTTTGCCGTATTTGACACAAATGTCAATTTACAGGAAGCAAAAGCAGAGGATTTAACCAGGATGAGCAGGATAGACATGCTGAACGCCGAATGTATGGAAAATATCAGGTTATGCGAAGCGGCGCAGAGCGCGGGAGTTGGCGCGGAAATATCGGTTAAGGCCGTGAAAATATTCATAAAATACGCCGGGAAAAACATAAGTTTCGGCAGCGAATCAGCTGGGCTTTGGAAGGATTTTTTGGACAGCGCCCTTGCCGAAGGCCTTTCAAACGCGGTAACAGACAGTATAAAACTTAAAAAAGATGAATTGGAAAAAAAAGCCGCGGTATTTACCGGATTAAAAGCGCTTATGGACAAGGCAATAGGCAACGGATATAACTTTGAATTTTAGGGGGAATAATGAGAAATAATAAAGGCGCAGCGTGGGTATGGATAATCTTTATATTGGGCGCCGCAGGCCTTGGCTTTCTGGTTTTCAGGGATTTTATGGTAAAAAAACAAAAAAATGAACTCGCGCAGAGAGCACAGTATGTGAATGAACTTTTGGGCGAACTCAGGGTAAACATGATGTTGTGCAGGATGGTGCTGCAGGAGTCTGACTTAAAGGACGACACTTTTGCCGTGAATGTGAAGGCCCTGAAAAGATTCATGATATATATGTCGCAGGACCAGGAAATTTTCACCGTTGGGGAGCATGCCGCGGAACGCATAAACGAGCTTAAAAAACGTTTCGACATAAAAAACATACTGCAGGTTGACGGCTTCCAGGCCTATATATACCCGAAAGACGCCCCAGACGTGATGGATATGTTTACAAACCTGGAATGGTTGATGGTGAAGGCGGCGAAGAACAACTACGATCTTAATTTCTAAAAAGGCTCTGCACCGTCATTTGTAACGTTTGAGATTTGAAAGTCGAGATTTGATCAAGGTGTGCTTCGCACTTATTATAATAAAGCGGCGTGCGGAACGCATATCCTTCGACAAGCTAAGGATTACATGCGTTCCGTTGCGGGAATTCTAAACCGGATTTCGTAGAGAGGGGGCTTGCCCCCTCTCACAGCAGGCTGTTAACCGTAGGCCAAAGCCGACGGCGAGAGGGAGCAAGCCCCCTCTCTACAGGTTTTGTTTGAGTATGGTTCGTATCGCGCAGGTTCGGGTGCTGCAGCGTCAGCCCGTGGGGTCTTGCACTTGTAGGGACAGCGTTGTCGCGTTGTTCGCAGGGGGGTTAGTTTTGAAGGTAAAGTGTTATGGATAGCAATCCTAACAGGAGGCTTAATAATGGTTTGGGATGGAAACATGAAAGGCTTATTAAAGGTATTAATTAAGTCAATTGCAGTAGCTGTGTGTTTTGTTGTTATTACTGTATTAACCGCAGTCTTAGCTAATAATAAAATATTACCGGCAAATGCGGTCTTTGTTGCTTTTGGAATGACGGTATTAAGCATGATTATCGCTCCGGTTGTGTTTTATAAAAAATTAAAAAAACCGGACTTAAGAATGAGCTTAAATATAAAGCAGAAGTTCGTTTTAATGTCGCTTCTAATAATAACGGTTGTTTCATTAATTTCGCTAATTGTTTTTTCATTCTATAGCGTAAAAAATTTTGACGCGCGTGCCGCGTCAATTCACAATATGATGAAATTTGGATTTTATATTTTGACCGGCATAATATTAACCTATTATTCCATGATACTGAAGTCAGGAAAATATGAACTTGCAGCCGAAAAGTCAGTGACTGAGAAGGATAAGCTAAATTACAGGCAAAAAATTAAAAAAATAGGTTTAATATCTTTTGTAATATCACTTCTTTACACTCTGTTTCAAACTGGGATATTTATATATATTCTTATAGTTGAGACTAGGTTGTTGCTTTAGTTTTTATAACAGGTATCTGATGTCAGACAAAGGCTTGAGCTTTGAATATTTATTTTAAATCCATAATAGTGCAAGTTGTCATCGCCTGCTATGCAGGAAAAATAGCATGCCTGCCCGTTATGGATGAATACGCTGGTATTTTCCGGGTGGCGGACTAATCGGATTTTGTAGAGAGGGGGCTTGCCCCCCTCTCACAGCAGGCTGTTAACTAAAGCCGACGGTGAGAGGGGGCAAGCCCCCTCTCTACAGGTTTTGTTTTAGTATGTAAAAAAAACGGCCCTTAAGGGCCGTTTCGTTTTTATTTGGAATTTGTGATTTTGGATTTGTGATTGCCTTTAATCGACTTTAAGGATGGCCAAAAACGCTTCCTGCGGGATCTCCACCGAACCTATGCTTTTCATCCTTTTCTTTCCTTCTTTCTGTTTCTCCAGGAGTTTCCTTTTACGCGTTATGTCCCCGCCGTAGCACTTGGCCAGGACGTTCTTCCTCATTGCGGGAATAGTTTCCCTCGATATTACATTGGCTCCTATGGCGCCCTGTATGGGGACCTGGAACATCTGTCTTGGTATGACTTCTTTCAATCTTTCCACCAGGTCTTTGGCTTTCTGGTACGCGAAATTCTCGTGCGTTATAAACGACAGGGAATCGACCTTTTCGAAGTTGACCAGGATGTCCACTTTCTTTAAGTCCGCGGTCCTGTAATCGAGCAGTTCATAGTCCATGGACGCGTAGCCTTTGGACATGGATTTTAACTTGTCGTAGAAGTCCCAGATTATTTCCGCGAGCGGGATATCGTATACCAGCAAAGCCCTCGTTGAGGAAATGTATTCAGTATTTATATACGTGCCGCGGCGCTGCTGGCATAGCTGCATGAGCGGCCCCAGGTACTCGGCAGGGGTTATAAGGTTGAGCTTTACATACGGCTCTTCCACATGGTCCACAAAGGAAAAATCCGGGAAATTCGACGGGCTGTCCGCCACTATAGTTTCGCCCCTGGTTGTTTTAATCTTGTACTCCACGTTCGGAGCGGTCGCGATAAGGTTCAGGTTATACTCGCGTTCCAGGCGCTCCTGTATGATCTCCATGTGCAGCAGCCCTAAAAATCCGCAGCGATAGCCGAAACCGAGGGCTTCGGAAGATTCCGGTTCGTAAAATAACGATGAATCGTTGAGTTTGAGCTTTGAAAGAGCGTCTTTTAAGTCCGCGTATTGCTCGGAAACCACGGGGAACAATCCGCAGAATACCATGGGTTTTATATCTTTATAACCGGGTAAAGGCGCGTCGCACCTGTTGCCATCCTCTGTTACAGTGTCGCCTATTCTGATGTCGCTCAATGCCTTTATACCCGCGGTAAAAAAGCCGACCTGGCCCGCGAATAATTCATCAGCCTCGACCATGCCGGGTTTGAAAACGCCGACAT
The DNA here is from genome assembly GCA_937889595.1 of uncultured bacterium. Taxonomy (GTDB): domain Bacteria; phylum Oederibacteriota; class PGYV01; order PGYV01; family Palsa-1178; genus PALSA-1178. Next base: position 16,394 of record CALAOR010000014.1, on the reverse strand, counting down.
GATCGACTTCCCAGCCGTTATCCGAGGCCATCATGTGAACCTTCATGTTAGGTTTGATATGTCCGTCCACGAGCCTTATGAAAATTATAACGCCTTTGTAAAAATCAAACTGGGCGTCCATTATAAGCGCCTTCAGGGGTTTATTAACGTCGCCTTTTGGGGCGGGAATGTTCTTTATTATGCTTGCAAGTATTTCCTCTATGCCTATGCCTTCCTTGGCGCTGGCAAGAACCGCTTCTTCCGCGGGTATGGCAAGAAGCTCTTCAAGCTCGGATTTTGCCTTTGGTATGTCGGAATTCGGGAGGTCTATCTTGTTTATGACAGGGATAAGCTTTAAGTTCAGCATGTTGGCTATATGCGCGTTTGCCATGGTCTGCGCCTCTATGCCCTGCGACGCGTCAATGACCAAAAGCGCGCCTTCGGAGGCGATGAGTGAGCGCGAAACCTCATAAGTGAAATCCACGTGCCCGGGCGTATCGATCAGGTTCAGCATGTATTCCTGGCCGTCAAGGGTGTATTTTAACTGGACGGCTTTGGCTTTGATGGTGATGCCGCGTTCGCGTTCCAAATCCATGGAATCCAGCACCTGGGCCTTCATATTGCGCTTGTCTATGGTGCCGGTAAATTCCAGCAGCCTGTCGGCAAGCGTGGACTTGCCGTGGTCTATGTGCGCTATGATGGAAAAATTCCTTATGTGTTTTAAGTCTTCGTTGGTCATTTACTTTACCTCGATATATTTAAAATCAAAGTACCGCTGCTGGGTTGAGAGGCCGTTATATTGCAGCATATACGCGATCATCTGCATGTAATCTTTTTTATAATTGTTTTCCATGGCCCTGACCTGGAAGGTGAAGGTTTTTATCTCTGCCGGGGCAAGGATGAATTTATCCACTATATCGCCGTACATCTCAAGGTTGGAAACCTTTAAAAGTTTCAGGTAATAATCCATGGTTATGGCGCCCGTATTTTTTACCTGTATGTCTATGGTAAATATTTCGCCGCGTTTGACCGAGTCGGGAAGCTCCCACTTGGATTCAAAAGGGAAGAATCCCTGTTTGGCGCGCAAATATGAAAATGAAGCGGCTCCGGCGACCGCCCACTCAAGAGACGTGTAAGGCCCCTTTGAGCCTTTGAAGGCCCGGGTCAGATCATGCCAGAAAAGGCCCAGCGTCGGGTTGACCGGCAAAAATTCGTCCACCAGCATTTTTTGTCTTATGAAATGCTCTTCAGGGCCCGAGGGTCTGTAGGTCCTGCCTAAAAGATTCCAGTCCACGCACTGGCCCGCGCACAGGTTTGTCTGGCCCTGCTTCAGATAATCGCGCCAGCTGTTCAGCATGTCCGGGTATGTGTCATGGTCTATGGAATAAAACATTCCCGAGTTTATATCCACACCTGCGTCTATGAACATTAAAGGGTCCTGGCCGTGTTCCTTGCCCTGGCGCCACGTAAGCGAGAAAACCCAGACAGGCTTTGTGATGCCGGCGCGCTGTTTTATATCCACCAGGACCGTTGCCATCTTGTGCGCGCGCCACCAGTCCCACATCTCGAGGAATTTTTCGCTCTTATCTATCTCAAGCTTGCGGCCCAGCCATAACATCTTATCCTCGGCGGTCATGTCTTTCCAGTCGCGGGGGGTATCCAGCAGGGGCATGTCATGCACAAAATTATCGGCGTATTCAAGCCCGCCGAAGTCGGTCCTCATATAGTCCATGCCGAGGTAATCCACCGCGGGGTTGTCCTGCATTTTCTTAAGCAGGTCTATAAGGTCCTGTCTTCTCTTTTCGTCAAGTATGGATACGTATATCATGGGTTTTAGTGCGTTGTTGACGGCATCATATGACAGGGACTGTTTGTAGGGGGATAAGTCCTTCCTGTTGCCTAAAACCACGAAGCTTGTTATCCACGCGCCGTACTTCATGTCATACTTGTGGCACTCGTTTCCCAGGTTGGTCATCTGGGAAATGCTTGTATTATCCCAAGGAAAATCATCGGGTTTGAAAGTATTCCATATCTGCGACTGGCCCACGTTGTGCCATAAGGCGGATGCGCCCATGAACTTTGCCCACAGCACGTAGTTTTCCCATATCTTTACCGACTTGCCGCCCAAACCCGGCACCCGTGTTATTATGGAATCGCCGGGTTCTATGTCCATGGCGCAGAAGCCTTTTGGCAGGGGAAGCGGGGTCCTTTTCTTAATTTCAAAATTGACATTGCCCGCGAACTTTTTTGCGCCGGAATCAAATACGATAACGGCCCTGTAATTACCCAGCCTCGGGTTCCAGGGGATGGGCCAGTAGCCGGCCCAATATTTCCGGGCAGCGTCATACTTTAGGGTTATTTCCTCGGTTGAGCCCACGGTTTTGATTAGCCTGTTGTTTGAAAAAATTTTTGCCGTGCATTTGGCTGTCAACGGGTCCTTTAACGACGAGACGTTATTCAGGTTTAAAAATGATTTTTTTATATCAGGCGTATATTCGCAGTATATATCGACAAGTTCATACCTCAAGTATGAAGCCTTGCCCGATTTAATTTTAATACCCTCGGCATGTACGCTTGAAAATAAAAGGAAAAAGAGTATAATGCTTAAAGATAATTTCTTCAACTGAAAGCTCCTTGTGCATATATATAATTAATGAAAGGCCGTTTTAAGCGGACTTAAGTACAAAATAAGATTATATTGATTTTTGGTTAAAAAACAAGAGAAATTTAGGAAAATCTAGCTGGTGATTGGGCATAGAAAAGGCAGCGAGTAAGAATTTCATGGATATATAGGGTTTTCCGGCAGTATCCAAATAGATGCATGCAAAAACAAACAAGCGGGTGGAAATTGAAGGACGATAAAAAAAGTTTTATTAAAGTAAACGAGGTATTTTTTGACATAGAAGGCGAAGGGCAGTATCAGGGTTACCCGACATTGTTCATCCGTTTGACCGGATGCAACCTGCGGTGCAGGTGGTGCGATACAAAGGATGCTTATAAAAACGGCGAAATAATGAGCGTTAAGGGGATTCTTCGCGCAATAAAAACCAGCCCGTATAAGTATGTCAATATCACGGGCGGAGAGCCGCTTTGCCGGAAGGAAGAAGTTGTTTCCTTAATAAAACAAGTAAAGAAGTTTGAAATTTTGAAAGCTCAAAGGCTTGGCAAAACAATATCAGTTGAGACTAACGGCGCTATTTCCATCAAAAACGTGCCTGCGGATAATATAAGCATGGATTTAAAGCTCCCTTCTTCGGGCGAGCACGGAAAAATGATGCTTTCAAACTTAAAACTTCTCAGGTCAAAAGACCAGTTAAAACTTGTCATAGGGTCGCAAAAAGATATGGCCTGCGCGGCAAAAATCCTGAAAAAACATCCTGTAAAGTGCGTTGTTTTTGCGCAGCCGGTTTACGGAAAGTTCAAGCTGGACAGGATCAAAGAATACGTCATGAAGAACAAGCTGGGCTGGAAAGTCAGCGTTCAGCTGCATAAGGTTGTTTGAAATAAATTCAGGGCATTATGCCTAATATAAAATTCTTTATTGCAGGCGTTGAAACATCAATTGTTACATTAGGAGCCGGCGTAGACGCATAATAAGGCGCAGTAACCCCGTAAAATCCGAAATAATCGCCAGGCTGGGGTCCATTCCCCGATGTGCCGCTTGCATTTACACCGCCGTAAAGATAGTATGTCCCCGGTACAATGACAACCATTCCATACGATATTGAGGTCCCTGAAGGGCATGCCCACATTTCAAATCCCGCGTAGTTTGAGTTTCCGCCATTGGTATCAGGATCAAGTGTTATATAAAACACTTTTCCCGTCTGGTCGGCGGGTATTGTCATGGTCCCTGAAAGATTATTTTGTGCAGTCACAAGCGTTAAATCAAAGGTAGTGTTCGCAGCCGACACCACGGCATTTGCAGATGCCGGCCATGCCGGCCATGTTGTACCGTAAACGCCTACATAATCCCCTGCATAAGGTATTGGAATGGGATTGCTGCCGATGACGGAGGCGATCACATAGTAACTGTCCGCGCTCACGGTAAGAGAATAAGGCATAGGGTTGCTGGTACACGACATACTAATGGAATTTATTGGGCTGGATAAATCCGTCGGAGATTTGTAGAAAGATACTTTCATTGTTTTGCCTGCCGAAAGAGCAGGCATAGTGACATTCCCGGTAACAGTTACTGTAACCGGTGTCGGGGTTGGCGCCGAAGTTGGCACCGAAGTTGGCGCCGGCGCCGCAGGACTATTTGATTTACACCCTGATTCAAAACTTGACAATAAAACAAAAAACAAAACCACAGCAAGAACAGAATATCGGTTTTTTACCATTTTCCAGCCTCCTTTTAATTGCTAGCATTGTTGTGGTATTATACAATACATATGTTTGCTTGTCAATTATTTTGTCAACAATTGGAAAATGCGATAAACCCGTTTCTGGCTATGCATGATTTTCGGCTACGCCGAAAATCGGAGCAGGTGAGCAGATTGAACAGTTGAGCAGTTGACAATCCGGGCAACGGCGAACCTGCGGTCAACTGTTCAGGTTCAGGTCTATAACCAAGTCGCGAAGGTTGTTCGTTATGTCCAGACTGGTGAATTGACGTACAAAAGTATACTTTTATACTTGATAAACACCGGATCATATTGTATTATTACAATGTAAAGTAAATCCAACATCAGGAGGCGGGAACTATGTCCAGAGTGGTTACTTATTCGGTAAAAATCGAGAGTGATATCCGGGATGAAGTCACGAAATACTGCGAGCACAGGGGCATTAAGATACGTAAATTCATCGAAAACGCCCTGCAACATGAGATAAGGCTTGAAACGGCGCGGGAAGAAGCTTTCAGTTTCGATAAGGCGTTTGATAATTATGAAAAAAGGAAGAAGGATAAAGGGGTTGATTTTTTAACGCTGATGGAAGAACCAAAAACCGGCTATGTCAGGGCAGTAAAAAAGGGCAAGCGTAAAAAATGAGGGAAATAATCATTGTTGAGCCTGCCAAAACAAAATTTCGATTTTGGAATATATGATATTGCTTGATTCTGCCGGTAAATAGATTATAATGAACATATGAAAAAACTTGACGAAGTTATCAGGAATTTAAAAGAACTTGAACCGGAACTGGCGAAAAAATACAAGGTGAAAAGTCTTGCTGTGTTCGGCTCGTTTGCAAGGAACCAGCAGGGGGAAAACAGCGATCTCGATATACTTGTCGAATTTTCCGGGCCTGTAGGTTTTGAGTTTTTCAGGGTGCAGAGATTTATTGAGGAAAAACTTGGAATAAAAGTTGACCTTGTTACAAAAGACGCCATCAAGCCGGGCATAGAAAAGAACGTATTGAGGGACCTTGCCCGTGTCTGAAAGAGACTACAACCTGTATATTTCCGACATCCTCCAATCAATTAAGAACATATCCGAATATACCGCAGGCATGGACGAGACAAAATTCAAATCAGATAAAAAAACCATTGATGCTGTAATTAGGAATTTTGAAATAATAGGTGAGGCTGCAAATAAACTGCCTGATGAGATAAGGATGAAAACACCCAAAATACCGTGGCGGGATATAATAGATTTCAGGAACAGGATAGCGCACGAATATTTCGGACTTAGTGTATCGATGGTATGGCAGATAATCGAAAAAGAACTGGATCCTCTGAGGAACAATATCGAAAAACTAAAAATCAGCTAATTTTGTATTTAGTATATGGGATTTGTGACATTAAACCAGTTGCGAATATCAGGCGGTAGTTTCTTGTCTTTTCTCTGTAATTTTTCAGCAGCATTTCAATCCTCGTAACAGCCCAAAGTCCAAAGGGACATACACGATAAACTAATTGTATTTTTGTCTTGATAGTAATATAATGACATCGAATTGTACGATAAACAAAAAAGTTTATAGCCTGATAATCGGGGTGGGAATCATGGACAGGACGCATGAAATTGTTGAAAGGCTTGCTGTTAATGAGGAAAAAGTAATGGAACTTTACTCTGTTTTCGGGGATATATTCCCGGAACATAGGCAGTTCTGGAAGGATATTTCAGAGGAAGAAAAGCGGCATGCAAGCATGCTGCGAGAATTTGGAATTTTGATGGATGACATAGATATAAAACTTGACTTGGATTATATTAACACAAAATCATTGGAAATATCTATCAGTTTTATTATTGGCGAAATTGACAGGGCAAAAAACAAGGGGTTGGACTGCAAGCAGGCTTTCAAGCTTGCAAGGTCGCTTGAAAAAGGCATAGTAGAATCTGAATGCTTTAAGATTTTCAACACCAATGTGAAGGATTTGGTGAAGTTGTTTGGCGCACTTCAGGCAGATACCCAGCGGCATTGTCAGATGATGGACGAAAAATGCGAAATAATATGCAAGGAATGAACGGGAGCAGAAGTTAAAAATTTTAAAGGCTCAATACGAGGTCTGACCACTGACCCTATCAAAAAAATTAACTCAGCAAGAAGTAATTACTTTATTAAATTAATATAGACAAGGACGGCTAAAATGAGAGATCCTCATCAAAACATATTTTATTATTATAGAGGCCCTTCAAAAAAGACAGAAGAATCCCTGCATGACATACAAATAGAGGATAATACTACAAAAGCTCTTATTAACATACTCGAATTTGCCAAACGGGTTGGTTTCACTGACCTTCTTAATACTTTCCTTACATTGATAAATGTTCCAAAAAAACAGATAATATCTTTCAGGTTGCAAAGGCATGAAGAAAACAGCCGACCGGACGGAGAAATAAATTTTGCTGATAATAGGGTAGTCGTCGAATCAAAGGTAGCTGCTTCCCTGGGTCTTGACCAAATTTTTCGACATTTGAAATCCTTGGGCCCGAATGATGTATTGGCAGTCATCACTAATGATGAAACAGATGGCGATAAAATTAAAAAGTTAAGTAATTCTAAAATCAGGTATGTTTCTTGGAAACACATACATCATGACTTTTTAAGCACAGCTGATAGAATACGGCATGATAAAAAATTATTTGCATTTTTTGAATTGCTTATGGATTTCATTAATTATCTGGAGGTAATCGTTATGACTGATTTTAATGGATTTAAAGATGAGGATTTTGATTTTTGGATCAATTTGGACAGACATTACGTTCCTATCCTGAAAAAAAAGCTGAAAGCCTTGACGAAAAGCATAAGAGAGGAATTGCCGGCTAACGTAAGAAAAAAATACAGTCAGATAAAACCCGGAAACATATCGAAATCTCCGAATGATGAAAGATCTGCATCTGCATGGGTTGCCATCAAGAAGCAGGATGACAATAAAGACGTACTTAACCAATGTAATTTTACGATCGAATTATCTAAGAATAGTTTAGTCATAACTGCGGTAATCCGTAACGGACGAACAAGAGACTCAAAAACACCGCTTGGCATATTCTATGGAAAGTTGTCTATCAACCCTGACAGTTTTTTGAATACTATAAGAAAAATAAATAATCATTCAATCCGACTGACTGTTTATAGGAGAATGCCAAAGACCGGAAACAGAATCATGCCTGGTAATGAGAAATGGGTTAGTTTTTATGAAATTCGGTTGAGTGATATTGTGAATAAACAGGACGTCCACTATCTGTGTGAAATTTTGAGAAAAGCGGATGAAAATTTATGTTATCCTGGAATACATATTGGGTATTCGATATCTAGGGGTGATAAAATTCTAATAAATCCGGTTGAATTAAAGAAAAAGATTATTGAAACTATTATTGACTTAAAGCCTGTGCTTGATTTTATGGAGTAATTGAAAAATGCCCGACCAAATATGCGTCAAACGAGAGTGGTGTTAAAGGCGAGGAAAAGGGATAATGGTTGAGGAGTAAGTAAAGCTGAAAAGTCAACGAGGCTTCAGGGAGGGTTTATGAAAAAATTAATTGTCTTAATTTCTATTCTTCTTTGTTTCACATCTCTGCTTTATTCAAATTCTGCTGAGAAGTACTTTAAAGCAGGGGCTGAAAAAGTTCTTTCAAAAGATTATGAAAGTGGCATTAAGGATTTAAACAAAGCAATAGCACTTGACCCGAAAGTTGCGAAAGCATATTTTGCCCGCGGGGCAGCTAAACTAAACTTAGGTGACTACGCAGGTGCGATTAAAGATTTAAATAAATCAATTGAACTTGACCCGAAAACTGCGATGTCTTATTACACACGAGGCATGGTTAAAGTAAGCCAAAGTGACAACGCAAGCGCTATGCTGGATTTCAGCAAAGCAATAGAACTTGACCCAAAATTTGCGGAGGGTTATTACATCCGCGGTGTTGCTAAAGCTCAACTAAGTGATTATACAGGCGGTATAAAGGATTGCAGCAAGGCAATAGAACTCAATCCTGACTTAGCAGATGCTTACGGCAGTCGCGGGTTGGATAAAAATGAACTAGGCGACTATATAGAAGCAATTAATGACTGTGACAAAGCAATAGAACTCGATCCTAAATTAGCAGAAGCTTACTATACCCGTGGGAATGCTAAATATAGTTTAGGTGACAAGCAAGGCGCACTTGACGATTTAAGTACCGCTGGGGAATTAGGATATGATAAAGCATACGAGGCAATTAAAAAAATTCAGAATAAAGAGATGTAAAACAAAAAGATGGCAAAATTCAACAGGAAACGGACCTTGATTTTATATCCGCTTTGCCGGAAAATAAATAAAATGGGATAGAATCTACAAAACCATCAGAGTTAGATGTTAATTCTTTCCTAAATTGATAAAAACAACAGGGGTTTTTCATTCAAAGTAAAAAACAATCAATATTACCAATAGCCAATTGACAATTATTTTGTTAAGTGTTATAAGTATGTCATTGAATATCCTATGGGAAATACTAGCTAAAAAAATATAAGAAGACTCATTCTTGAAAAAAATATTTTTTGTTTTTGTTGTTTTTTTCACTTTTTTAATGATTGTAAATTGTAAGAAAAATACTCCGACTACATCTGCCGTTTGTGCTTTATGTCCACAACTTACATAAACGGAATCTTTGAAGTCTGACAATATCGGAAGTAATTAAAACGGGGGTGTTATCAATATGAACTCGGAACATTACAGAATTTTTATCTCTTCCCCAGACGGATTGGAACGCGAAAGGAAAATAATTTTAAATGAAATAAATGATTTTTCAAAACGGGCGGTCAAGATAGGCGGTCCAGGGCTGACCGTGGTTGAATGGCCCAAGGATATAGCTGCAGGAAAAGCCATGTACAGCCAAGATGTGATAAATCGGCAGACAAAAAATTTAGACATCTTGATCTGCGTCGTTGGAGAAAGGATGGGTACGTCGACTCCCCGTGCTGATTCCGGTACTGAAGAAGAGTTTGACCGTACTATTGAGGCAATACAACGCGGCGAAAAGATTGAAGTGCTGCTGTTTTTCAGCAATATTGAGGTAAAACCTCATGACCTTGACCCAAACCAGATTTTTTTGGTGCATGCATTCCGTGAAAGAGTCAGCATGATTGGGGTGCTGTATCAACTGTTTAACAGCCACAAAGAATTAAAGAAACATTTAAGGAACGCTCTCGGTGATGCATATGATATACTCCGGGGTCACGCAAACGATAAAAACAGCCAAAACATAATATCAAACATAAACGCAAGTAATGTTGTCGAGGAAATAATTTTTGGAAATTTAAAATTGGTAAATCGTCAGGCGCCGCAACGCGCTGACAACTTTCAAATTTCATTGGCCAAATATCAAAGAAAAAATATCAGGCTTACATGGAAATTGGAAACGAAATCGGATTATTTCAGGTTTGGTTTTAAATACTATAATTCAAAAGAATACATTTTCAGCGGCGGCACAATCCAAACATTTGGTCACAATATAGTGTTTCATGTGGCAAAAAATATCGATGATCCGTACTGGTTCAAAGCATCATACAAAGGAGGACTTCGCATTGGAGTAAATACACCGCTTGAAGGCACACAGGGCAAACAGACTGGAGATTTTATACTGGAAAGGTTTGCATCGGGTAACATAGTATTGAAACTCGATGGAAAAATGATCTACGAGGATTATTTTGTGTTTGATGGGCTTCCAAATTTAGCCCTGCTTGCCTGGGGGGATCAGCACGAATTTTGCTGTGAAGTATCGGACCTAAAGATGCAAATCCAATAACGCTTGGAGAAATATATGAAAATAGCCCATGTATCGACTTTTCCGGAAACACGGTGTGGTATTGCTTGTTATGCAGCGGACCTGATTGATTCCATGCCACGTTTAAGCCACGAAAAATACGCCCTTCACTACGGTGTAAACATGACTCGTAACACGGCCGGGCATGCCGATGTAAAAAAACGGGAAGAACTACGAAAACTGGCAAAGCAGATATCAGTGTCTGACTGTTCCGCAGTGTGTCTACAGCATGAGTTTGGCATATGGGGCGGGACAAACGGCGAAAATATATACTATTTTATGGACCAGATCAGGAAACCGGTTATCAGCACCCTACACACCACAATGAACAGAAATGAAGACAATAAGAGCAGGATGGAAATACTGGAGAATCTTATCAGGAAGAGTATCCTTACTTTTGTTTTGTCACGGTACTCAAAAGACACACTTTGCAAGAATATGACAGATATAGGTTCTAAGATTGCCGTAGTCCCGCACGGCGTCCCAAAAATCGTTTATAAACCACCTGCAATGGGGAAAAAAGGCACGATGACTTGGAAATTTTGTACCATCGGTTTTCTCAAGCAAAAAAAAGGCCTGGAAAAAGTATTAGTTTCAATTATGGAATTGATAAAAGCTGGCCACAATATTAAGTATGTGATTGCGGGATCATCCCAGCCTCAATTCGCAGTACAGAAGCTTTTTCCCGATGAACTAAGGAACATGATAAAAGACTTGGGACTTTCAAAAAATGTAAAAATAGTGGAAAAATTCCTGACGCGCGGAGAACAAATAAAACTCATACAAGAATCTCACGCCGGTATATTTGCGTATCAGAAACAGGGCCAAGCTTCAAGCGGAACAATACCCTTGGTTCTTGCGGGAGGCCGCCCGGTTATTTGCACCCCCTTTGAATTCGCACTTGCGAAAAAAGAGGAAATCGGGGACCTGATAATCGTTGCTGATGACTATTCAAGTGAGGCTATCGCGGGTGGAATTCTAAATATAATAGAAGGTGAGGACAAATATATCATCAATGCAGAAAAATTGTCTAAAAAAACAGAAACTTGGTTATGGAAAAATGTCGGAAAAACTTATGAAGAAGCGTTCAAATTATGCAAAAAATTATTAACAACGTAAATTTTAGATCTGCCTATAACCGAAATTAACGCCATAAATAATAAATATATAAATATATATAAATATGATATGGACGGGGTCAGACCTTGCTTACAGCATTGACAATCTGAGATTTACGTTTCTTTTCATACCGGATATTCTGATATATCAAAAATAATGCCTACAACTTAAAAAAAACTTGACACCATATTATACAACATGTATACTTATTTACACAAGGGTTATACACTTCAAATAGAGGGGTGGTTCAGATGGAGGATTTGATACCGGTTGAAAGTGTTGTGCAAAAGATTTATCTTATTCGGGGTCAAAAGGTTATGCTGGACAATGATCTTGCGGTGTTTTATGGAATTGGGACAAAAGTACTGAATCAGGCTGTCAAAAGAAATGTTGAGCGGTTTCCGGAGAATTTCATGTTTCAGCTGGATGAAAAAGAAGCTGTGGCTTCAAGGTCACAATTTGTGACCTTGAAGAGAGGCGCAAATATCAAGTATTTACCTTATGCTTTTACCGAACATGGGGTCGTAATGCTTTCCAGTGTTCTTAAAAGTAAACGTGCAGTGCAGGTAAGCATAGCTGTTGTAAGTGCTTTTATTAAAATGCGTGAATACCTTTCGACCCATAAACAAATACTCGATAAACTAAAAAAACATGATGAAAACTTTGTTATAATCTTTGATGTGCTAAGGCAATTGACAGACAAACCTAAAACCGCAGCCGGTAAATATGGGTTTAAAGCCGGTACTGTTAAGCCAATTTAGGGGGGCTTTGATGGGCAGACAATTACGGATTTTAATACCCGGGGCTGTTTATCATGTGACTTCCTTTTATCTTTATTATCATGATAAGCCAAAATTTGCACCGCTGGTGCAAGAAATCAGCTGGTCAAAAAATATAGTCATCATGGAAAGCTGTAACAATGATGATGAACGGGTTTTCTACATAAGCATGACAAAAAATGTGCTTATTCATCAGATAGAAGGGAACAGCTACTGGGAAAAGCGAGAGGAAGGGGCCAGACCTCACTTATAGCTTTTATTTAACCGGAGTATGTTCATAACTAAAGTTTTTTTATGGCATCTCCATGGAACCGCTGATAAAAGACCCGACGACTGCCTCTTCCGCGGCTTTAAATGCCGTTTAAAGGGGCGATTGTGTATGAAATGTGAGGCACCAGGGCACAAACTTTACGGTAATGGCAGAATATGGAACAAGTATAAAAATAAATTGACAAAACAGTATTGTTGGTGTAATATTCCAATATGGAATATTGGTCAATGATACGGATCGGGAATTTATGGCGTTGTGGTGTGTGGAACCGACAGACCAGTATAACAGGGATTTTAAGTATTATTCAAAGAAACACCCGGAAGAATTAACCGCTGTGATTGATAATCTTGATACATAGTGGATTAGAAAAGGAGGGCAAAATGGGTAAACAGTATAATAGTATTCGGGCAATGATAAAGGATTCGGATGCTGACGCTGAGTTTAAGGATAAGGCTGTCAAAGAGATAGAAAACAAGCAAGTCTCCAAATTCCTTGTGGTGTTAAGATGCAAGCACGGGCTTACACAAAAACAAATGGCTGAAAAAATCGGGTGCACACAGAGCAGGATATCAAAGATAGAGTCTTCTCTGGACACGGAACTGTCCATAAAAGATTTGATGGATTATGGCAAAGTTTTAGACCTGAAACTTGAAGTTGGTTACAGAAAGCCTTCAATCAAAATTGTTGACCTTATAAAATATCATGCTTTCAAGATGAATCATTACCTCAACCAACTCGTGGCGCTTACAAAGGACAAAGAGGATAAGTCCATAGAGGCAGGCGTTGAAAAGTTTTTTAAGGAAGTTTTGTTCAATGTAAATGCGCTGGTGCTGAAACCGTATTCAAATCTTACCCTGCCGGGAAAAGGCACGGTACATGATAAAAAAATGATCCATATATCTTCTCCCATGGATGTTCCTGACGACAAAATGTGCAACCCCAAAGGCACCACAAAGACGCCGTAGACGTTGGTTTGTATTATGGGCTCAATCTATAATTTGTATACTAATTGGGTCAGTGGTCACCCATCGGCAGCGCTGGACTTAAGCCTGACTGCATGATAATTTTGGACATATCAGATATATAGCCAATTGCGAATTTCGTCAATTACGGGCATCCAATTTCAGGGATTTATACTTACTAATTATTTTTAATTATGATATATTGTTGAAACATGAATACACGCAAACTGCTGAAAAGTTCATACAAACGCGCGAACACCGCGTTAGCACAAAGTACGCAGCCAGGAACCTCCTTCGCTTAAGTTCCGGCGGTCAAGGGGGCTGCGCCTGCATGAACAAAAAAAATTTAAAGAATAAGACCAGGGGAAACAAAACTTGAAAAAAATCCTGTTAATTATAGTTTTGATCATCTCAACCGCAGGCTGTCTATCCGCTTTTTTAGACATGCAGGTCTATAAAACCGGCCAGTTCACCCTCTTTTTTCCGTCCGGGTACGAAGAAAGGGCGGAACTGCTTTTATCCGAGCTTGAAACCTATAAAGATATCCCCGAGGGTATTATCGGAAATAAACTGGCGGATATGCCTTTGCTGCTCGAAGACGCGGGGCAGTATTCGCAGGGTATCGCCGACCCGGTTTACCGCCGGATATCGCTTTTCAATTATGATGATAATGAAGAACGCTGGTTCAGGTCCGTCGGGGTACACGAGTACACACACATGCTTCAGATGCTGAAAAAAAGCGGGGCGCCCTCGGTGCTTGCAGGTATATTCGGCGACATAGTGTCGCCGGGAATTTTCGCGCCGGATTGGATGCTCGAAGGCATAGCTGTTTATGATGAATCACAGATATCCAGGTACTCGGGAAGGCTGAATAATTCCGAACTTGAGCCGTTCATAGCGGCGCTTATTTCCGAAGGAAAATCCCCGGACCTTGTGAAAGCCTCTTACGCGCCTTTTGAGTATCCTTATGGAAACGCGCCGTACCTTTTCGGCGGGGAGTTCTTCGGATATCTCTCAAAAACATACGGGGAGGACAAGTTCGGCAAAATTTTTGAAAGTTACGGGGCTTCGTTATTATCTTATCTCACTTTTGTCCTGCCTGCCATCGCCATGGACAATACCTTCCGCGAAGTGTACGGCAAGTCAACCGAGGAACTGTGGAAGGAGTGGTCGCTTAGCGCAAAGGAAAAATACAAAAATTATAAAATGGAAGGCATAAAAATAACCGACAGGGGATTTTACACGGATTCGCCGGTCATACACATAGGCAGGCTTTATTACATAAACAACAAGGCTGTAAAAACAGGCGTTTATGACACATGGGGTTTTCATAATGTGATAGAGTGCGACTTAAGGACAGGGGAGGAAAAGGAAATAATAAGCAGGACAAGCCATATAAATCCAGGCTTAAGGTTTTTTAGGGAAAAACTGTACTTTACCGTGGAACAACTCGGGTTCCCATATCCTAACCGGTATGAATCCGGATACGGTTTTGATTCTGTTCTATGCGAGAAAGACATGGAAACAGGAAAGGAAAAGGAGCTTTTCAGGGACTCAATAAGCTCATTTTGCCCGGCAAGCGCAAATACTATAATTTATTCCGGGAATCAAACATACAAATACGGGTCAAAGATCATGCTGTATGATGCCGCCACAAATTCAAAACAGGAGTTGTTTGAGGTACCCTATACGATCACCGGCATGTCGGCATACAGGGATAAAAATATATTCATTGTGAGCGCGAGGCCTGAAAAGGAAAACAGCGGCATATATGAACTGAATATTAATGATAAAACCATGACAAAAATAATAGACACGCCCTGGACCGAGGATGCGGCATCGGTATACAAAGACAGGATCTTTTATTCCTCAAACATGGACGGCGCGAAACGCCTGTACTGCTATGACACGAAGGACAAAAAAACATACAGGCTGACCACAAACGGCACGGCGCATGAAACCGCCTTTGATGAAATAAATAACGATATATATTTTGTGGGGGTTGATCTGAAAGGGTTTGATATTTACAAAAAGAAATTCAGGCCTGAAAGGATCAGGCCTGAAAAATACGCGGCAGAGGAACCCCGGCCGAGGGTCCTGCCTTCCTTTACAAAAGGCTCCTATCTGGATGACCTGGCGACGCTTTATCCGAAAATAAGGTACCCTTACTTTGATTACCGGAATGACGGCGCATACGCGGCAGGGGCGGGGCTCATGGGCACTGACGCGGCAGGGGATTTTTATTACGATGCCTCGGTATTTTATGATTCTGTCTCAAAAAAAGCCGGGACCATCATAAACGCAGGGATGTATTTCCTGAATCCGGCTGTAATATCCGTGAATTACCAGTCTCTTGAAAACTATTTTGCCATAGGCATGGAAGGCCCGGTTTATACAAGCCTGCTGGGGGGCATATCAAGCATAAAGCCGGCTTTGGTATATGCCTATAAAGGAAGCACGGGCCAGAAACAACTCATACCTTATGTTACCGCTGATTTTCTGTATACCCTGACAAACGGTTCGGTATTTCTCGCGTCATATATACAGCAGCCGTGGCTCGGTTCAAACAGGCAGGTTGAATCATTTAAAGCAGAGCTGGATGTGAACCAGTACCTCGGGGCCTCTGTCATGAAGATAAGAACAGGCTTTATCAAAAGTACAAGCGAAACATCGGATTTGATGGGAGATGTAAGGGGATATGCGGACAAAGCGCTTGGAAAAAAAGGCATATACGGCAGCGCCGAAATATTCAAGCCTTTGCTGGAACTGCACACCGGGCTATGGAACCCGAATATATTTTTCCAGGATGTAGTGGGCAGCGTATTCTGCGACAGCGCCTTTACTGAAATGCAAAGCCAGTTGTCATACGGAGTTGCGCTGCACCTGGAAACCGAAGTTTTCATGAATGTGCCGCTGGACATAGGGGTTAGCGGGCAGGTTGATAAGGACGGGAAGTTCAGCAGTAATTTGATCTTTAAGGTTTTGTTAAATTATTAATCCCGGTTAGTTATAGAGAGACTGTCGGAAAAGTATACCATGTACCTTAAGCTGCTGCGAACCGTGTCATGTACCTGAGCTACTGCGAATGGTACATGATGGTACATGG
>CALAOR010000013.1 GCA_937889595.1 uncultured bacterium | reverse complement strand
TTTTACGGCACCTTCACCTTGTTTATGATCTGCGTTATAACGTCGTCCGGCGTTATGTCTTCTGCCTCAGCTTCGTATGATAAAATAAGCCTGTGCCTTAAAACCTGAAATACCACGGCTTTCACATCATCGGGCGATACATACCCGTCGCCGTTTATGAACGCGTTCGCTTTTGCGGCAAGTATCAGGTTTATGGATGCCCTCGGCGAGCAGCCGTATTCTATCAGATGCGCCAGCGGTAGTTTGTAATCATCCGGGCGCCTGGTGGCAAAAACTATGTCGGTTACGTATTGTTTGATTTTTTCATCTGTATAAACAGCGTCCACTATCTCCCTCATATCCAATATGTCCCTGGGCTTCAGCAGCGTGTCCACTTCGAACTCACGGCCGGCTGTCATCCTGTTTATTATCTCTATTTCCTGTTCCTTGGTCGGGTAATCTATCACAACTTTCATGAGGAAACGGTCAACCTGCGCCTCCGGCAGGGGGTAGGTCCCTTCTGTTTCTATCGGGTTCTGCGTGGCAAGCACTATGAAAGGCTCTTCAAGCTTGAAGGTCCTGTCCGCTATGGTAACCTGTTTTTCCTGCATGGCTTCCAAAAGCGCTGACTGTACTTTGGCCGGCGCCCGGTTTATTTCATCGGCCAGTACGATATTCGCGAAAACAGGCCCCGTGGATATGGAAAACTCCCCGGTTTTTGCGTTGTAAATCCTGGTGCCGACCAGGTCCGCTGGAAGAAGGTCCGGCGTGAACTGTATGCGTGAAAATTTTGCCTGTATGGTCTGGCTCAATGTTTTCACAGCCAGGGTCTTGGCCAGCCCGGGCACGCCTTCAAGCAGTATATGCCCGCGGGTAAGCAGCCCTGTAATAAGCCCGCGCACCATCCCCTCCTGCCCGACTATGACTTTCTCAACCTCGTTAAAAACTCCCTGGATCTTCTGTGACTTTTCTTTATCCTTTTCCGATAACTTCACGACTTTAGCCATTTTTATCCTCCGTATGTATTATTTCTATATTTTAGCTTATGCTTTAGTTGTAAATCAAAACGCCTACATCCTCATCCTACCTCCTTACCATTAAACGAATCTTATCTTTAATCAATGACCACCATTGTTCCTTCCGACACATAGTTTGACACCTCCACTATGTCCGCGTTCTGCATCCTGACGCAGCCGCTTGAAGAATCATTTCCTATGGACGGGTCATCATTGGTTCCGTGTATGGCGATCCCGCTGCCCGGATCCATGTAATTTCCGTTTAGCTTAACCGGAACCCTGCCTGCCGCGATTGCGGCCCTGTATTTTCTAATGTCCTCGTCATTTGGATAATCTAGCAGCATGAAAACAGAACCGTATGCATTATACCCGAGATCTTCCTGCGTGCCGTATTTTGTGTGGCCCTCAGCCGCGTTAAAATAGGCCGAGTTTAAGGACTCAATCCTTTTTTTTCCTTTGATATTCTTTATCCTGGCATTCCTGTAATAATACCGGTAAAAATTAAATCTGGCCATGTCGTTTCCGCTGTTTGCCATGTCTTCCCTGATTTGCTTCATGTACCACGGCTCATGATACTGGCATATTTCCAGTATTTTATAAACGCCTGCCGGGGTTCTATTATCACCGTCATAAACTTTATCGCCGCGCCCTGCGCCTGTTGCCACAATGTATGTCTTCCACACCTTAAGATTTTTATCTATCAAATAAAGCCTTTTAAGGTTCTTATTTACATATATGAAATATTGTTTTTTGTATCCTTTTAAATGGTCTTCTAAATTCAGGAAATAACCGGCAAACAGGCAGGACGACATGGCAGAGAGCAATAAAACAGCGATTATTTTTCTCATTGTATTAATCCAGGAAGTTTATTGTTAAAGGCGGCCTCTCCACGTTCACAAACTCTACGCCGGCTTCCTTGAACAGGTCCTCAAACTCTTTGTCCGGGTAGTATTTGGAAGTGACAAATTTCCTGATCTTGGAGTTAACCACCATCTTGGCGCATATTATGCAGGGAGAGTGCGTGCAGTAAATCGTGGCGCCCTCCGTGGACGTTCCGGTGAGCGATGCCTGTATTATGGCGTTTTGTTCCGCGTGTATGGCGCGGCATATCTCGTGCCGAGTACCCGAAGCTATGCCCATCTGGTCGCGCAAACATCCCAGCTCCGTGCAGTCCTTGATGCCCGCAGCCGCGCCGTTATATCCGGTGCTGACGACCTTGTTGTTTTTTACTATAATGGCCCCCACGTGATGCCTTAA
>CALAOR010000012.1 GCA_937889595.1 uncultured bacterium | reverse complement strand
ACAACGGCATACCCGCGCAGGGTGTGCTCATACAGGTTATATCCTCGGGCAACGTCACAACAAGCGGCACAACCGATGTTTCGGGCCTGGCTAAAATTACTATCTATGGCTATGGCAACCACAGAATTATAATACCAAATGATACCGCACACGGATTTACAACGCCGATCGAGTACAGCCTCAACGCAACAGCAAATGTTACGCAAAAAATAATTGACCGCGGCACTCAGACAATAGCAATGTCGCTTGATCCGTTGTATACAAATTCGTTTGGGTCGGGAGCAACTAATATCATATATAATGTAAGTTACAAAACCGATACCCCTAAAAAATATACTCTATTAGTTAACGGCCTGCCGACAGGCACCAGCTGGCAGTTTGTGCCGCCCTTTGTGCAAAATGCCGGCGACACATCGATACTTACAATTACAACGCCCAAATATTTAAAGATTGGCAAATATTACAACTATCTTACATTTACCGCGTCCGGGGATGATGGGACAGGTACACCTTTTCCGGCAGGAGATACAATCGCCGGGTATGCGTTATATCAAAATTGGGGATTTGATTTTATTGGCGTGAGCGTGAGCGACACCGCTAATATTACCCAGGTCATTAACGGCGCAGGGGTCGAAATAGGTCGGACGTTCCAATTTTCAAATTTACAAAATTTTCCGACAAACATACCGTTAAAAGTATCTGTGTCAAACACGGAATTTCAAGCATGGGTGCCGGCGTGGGATGCAACTGTACCCTTTGATATATTTTGTCGAAGTACTATGACTTTTAACGTTGGTTCAAATATTATGACATATGCAATAAACTGGCCATCGGTCATGATCATAAACGATACATATAATACTTTTTTTTATAGCAGCGCAAAAATATGCGTAAAAGGAGCATACCCTCTGGCTTCACCATACCCGGCCTGGGTATGGATGCACGTACCAGTGAGATTTTCTAACGACGACGGGTTTAGTTACACGGTCTATTGCGGGACCGATTACTAATGGAGGCAAAATAATGATAAAAAAAATGTCTGTGTGGGTCATACTAATCACGATCGTGTTATTGGCGTTATCGGCTTGTGGTAAGCGGTCAGTACCATTTGCGCCATATGACGCAACACCGACACCAGCGCCGCCACTGCGCGTGGAAATTACTCTGTCCGACAGCGGCATACCGGCCGCAAATGTGTACATGACCATTGACGCGGTAAGCGGCACTACAAACGCAACAGGGTACTTGTTAGTGACCTTAAACGGTTATGGCAATCATCAACTTATAATACCTAATGACATTGATCATGGTTTTACAAATCCGTTGACATATAGCATTAATGTTACAAAAGATTGGGCCTCAATTGTAATTGACAGGGGTAAGCCTACAATAAGTATGGTAATGGATCCAAAATCAGCAAATATTTTTACTTGTATTAAACATACCATTATTTATCATTTAAAATATTCAACCCCACAAAAAAAGAAATTGGACTTGGAAGTTGACGGATTACCCGGTGCCTTTCAATGGCAATTTGTGCCGCCGTTTGTTGAAAATGACGGTGATACATCAACACTTACAATTACTACCCCAAAATATTATCTGGTAGGATATTATTTTGCGCCTTTAACTTTCACGGCTTGGGGCCAAATTGGCGTGGCTGAAAAATATCCCGCCGGTGATACTGTCAATGGCTATACCCTGTACCAAGGTTGGAATTTTAGACTTAAGGACCAAAACATAAATAACGAAATACCAATTAGATACTTTGTTATGACTGATTTTCCGATGGGAAGTCTTCCATATAACGGTTCAAATATCGGTTATTTTGATTTGACCATATCAGTAAACACAAATAACACAAACATATCAGACGGTGCTATTGTTGACCATACAAATTTTCCGACAACTTTTCCGATAAAGGCCAGAATTTTACCCGCATCAGTTCCCGGGTTGCCTTTATCCTCGGTGCAAATATATACGTCATTATACGGCAATACTAATAATTGGTCTTACCTTAACTGTTTTGCATATATTAATGGCACGGCCCTTGGGACTGTGACAACTCCATATGTGCCGGCGGAACCAACGGATATTTACAACGGGGCAATCTACACCATTTACCAGAGATTTTACTCGTCAATTTGGAATTATTTAGATTCGACTCATATCACAAAAGTAAAATTTCAGATGCAATTTTACAATGACGATGGGTTTTCAATGACAGTAACAGCAAGGACAGATTTCACATTTTAAGGAAACAGCGGTAATTCATTGCCGGGATGAAAGCAAAGGAGCAAAATGAAAGCGTTTAAATTTAGAATATACCCAACAGACGAACAAAAGGTAATGCTTGCAAAACATTTTGGTCATTGCAGGTGGGTATATAATCATCTTTTGACCATGAAAAAAGAGACGTGGGAAAAAGATAAAAAATCATTGTCTTTAACTGTAATACAACACGAAATAATGAAACTCAAAAAACAGGAAGAAACAAAATGGCTCAAAGAAGTAAACTCGCAGAGCCTACAGGCATCTGCGGCAAATCTTGATATAGCATATAGGCGTTTTTTTAAAAAGTTAGGAGGGTATCCCCAATACAAAAAAAAAGATAATCGTCAAAGTTTTTCCGTACCGCAAAGGTTTAATATTTTGGAAACTGAAGGATTTATCAAAATTCCTGATTTTGATAAACCAATAAAGACCATTTTCCACAGGAAAGTTGAAGGAAAGGTCAAGAACATAACGATATCAAAAACACCATCAAACAAATACTATGTAAGTTTATGCAGTGAGTTTGAACCAAAGCCGTTGAAGAAAGTAAAATCAAAAATAGGCATAGACCTGGGATTGACTACCTTTGCCACACTGTCAACCGGTGAAAAAATAGAACCTTTGAAAGTACTGTCGAAAAACCTGAAACGGATGAGGCGGTTGAGCAAACGGCTGTCAAAAAAAGTGAAAGGGTCAAAAAACAGGTATAAGGCTAAAATAAGAATAGCAAAACTACACGAAAAGATAAGTAACACAAGAAAAGACTATCTACATAAAATATCCTCAAGATTGATACGAGAAAACCAATCTATCACGCTTGAGGATTTGAATGTAGCGGGTATGGTACAAAATCGTCACTTGTCCAGGGCAATAGCAGACTGTTCGTGGGGCGAGTTTGTAAGGCAATTGAAATACAAAGGTGTTTGGTATGGTAGAAATGTACAACAAATCAAAAGATTTGAGACAAGCAGTAAGTTGTGTTCGAGTTGTGGCCACAAGGTCAAAGAAATGTCATTGTCTGTCAGGTCTTGGACATGTCCTAATTGTGGGATAATACATGATAGAGATATAAACGCAGCAGTAAATATAAAAGTAATAGGCATGGACAATGCCAAATTGAAGCCTGTGGAGACAGTAATCTCTGTTTTTTCCTTTCGGAAAAAACAAGTTACGTCTATGAAACAGGAACCTCTTGCATCTCAGGATGCCCGGTAATTTATTACCGGGAGGATGTCACAATGACGACGGATTTTCAATGACGGTAACAGCAAGGACAGATTTTACATACTAAAGGAGCGTTTATAACATGAAAAATTTTATCAAATTTTTTGCAGTGGTTTTAATACTTGTCTTTTCAGCGGGTTTTGTATTGGCCGGGGAAATAAAGACATCAGTACCGGCTCCTGTATCGCCGGCAGCTGCTGTCACTGTGTCTGTAACAGCAACAACAACGGCTGTACCAACAACACCGCCGCGAATAGTTTCCGGCGGAAGTCAGTATGGTATGAGTACAAAATTTTCAATAGATCTTAAAACCGATTATCAGGACGACGCAAACGGAAAACTTTTTGCTAATAAATTATCCATTAAAGCCAAACAGACTTTGTTTGATAATTTTTTAGCCGACGCGTTTGTCAGACTTACAAAACCCATGAGTAACGAAAATGTGCCGGTGTTCACTGAAATTTTGATTGCAAAATTTCAGTACGTAAATAATTATTTTAACATCACGTTCGGCCGGGCTGAATTGACAAAAACAATAAGCACACTTAATTATTTTGGCCCGTTCGTAACAGCCGGCCAGAGATACCTGGACATGATAGGTATTACGATCCCTTTTTACCTAAAGGCGGGCATCCCGGAACTCGAAGAAATTGATTTGCCGCCTCTTGCTCTGTCAATGTATTATTTTCCGTCAATGTTTAATTTTTTGCATACTGCATATGACGGGAGCCAGGAATATTACTTGTTTCAGATCCGGGCAAATATGGAAATAGCAAAATGCCCGTCTCAGATAATTTTAAACGTGGGTAAAAGCACAACGGACTATTTTAATTATTCCGTTTTATCGGCCAATCCGGCAATTGATCTATCTATAAGTGCGGACATAGGCAACCATTTTAAAATTAACGCCGCTTGTGGAGTTTTAAACACGTCTTTGTTTTCCCAAACCCTTGTTGTGGCAGGGGGGTTTGAGCTGCATAATCTTAAGGAATGGATTTTTGCCCTGGACGAGGTTATATTTGAGACACAATTGCCATTATCTCAGGCAATAACAGGTTTTGACCCAAATAAATTCCCGTGGTTTTTATCGGTCAGGAACAAGTTTGGTAAGTTTAGATATGGCCTGGCTGTGACAACATCAAACAACGATTATACGTTTAAAACGTTAACATCATATAATCCGTCTTTTATCCCGCCATTTGGAAGCGGTAACGTCTATGCACCGGAGGGAATCACGTTTGACAAAAAACAGGGAGGTCTGCCGGCGTGGTATGGATATGTGGGGTATGAGTATTAAAAACACATAAGGAGAAATTAATATGGCCGAAGAACAAAAGTATTTTTGTGATGATGGTGGTAAGGAAATTAATCACCCTGGACTGTGTGATACATGTTTTGACGACAACAAAACAGCCTATGAACATGCAGGGGATGGGGATAAATAAAATGAAAAAATCGTTAATAATCGTTGCTCTTATTTGTGCCTTTGCATTCCCGGCTCTTGCCGGGGAAGAATCGTTACAGGCACAAAAAGACGCGATCTGGGCCATGGCAACACTGTACAAACTGGACAATCAAAAGCGGGCAATCCGCCTGCCGGCAGCGCCCAAAGCTAAAATCGGGCGGCCTATATACCGGCCGCGCACAAAAAGAGCAAGTAACGCAATTGCCCCGGCGACAAACGCCGTGACAATTGATGAGGTACAATCGCGCGTATTGAACTACACCGCGATCACTGCCTGGGGTACATACAAGGCTGAGGTGATCGAGTATCCGGGCAAACCGTATTTTGACGTGACGTTTGAATCCGAACATCCCATACAGGGCCTTGTGATCCGCGACGGCCCGAGAAAAATGGATGTGTACACGGTATATTTTAATGATGTTAAAACGCCCCCGGAGCCTATACGCATTAACTACGCATATAGCCCGACATATTTAATGATTCTAAAGGCAAACATAGACGGAGAAATACAGCCACAGATCATAGCACTGTATAAAAAAGATACACAAAAAATAGCACAATGAGGAGGCAAATCATGAAAAAAATTATCAGGACCGTACTTGCGGCAGTACTAGTTTTTGTTCCGCTGTTGTCTTTTGCGGCGACCACAGAGGACAATTTACAGGCCGCAAAGAATCAGACCGAGGATGCGCTTAAAGAATTAAAGACTGTCAAAGGCACGGGAACAAACCAAAACAGTGATCCAGCTTTGTACCGCGAAAAGGGGAGCGCATACTCGGAGTATAAAACATCCGGGTTAGGACCTGACTATTATGCTAAGACGGCCGAGAGCCCATATACAAAAAGTAAGATTGCCCAGGGTATAGCAGCCTTGGCCACAACCGCCGCGGCCGCAATTGGAACATCAATGCAAGCATCGGTTATAAGCCAGTTAACGGCCATGATATCGGATCTAAAAGGCTCTGGAGTACCGGAATACCAGGCCATGGCCGCAGATCTACAAAAAGAAGTCGGGTATATACAGACAGGCGATTCAATTTCGGCAAAAAACACAGCAGTTAATATTACAACATACGCCTCAACTTATTTACCGGTTGATACAAGTTATATTCCTACGGCATCGGAGAAAGCGGCTTTAAATCCGTTTGTGGAATTTTTTAAAGGATTTATAAGTTCCGTGTTATCAGTGCTGTCAAGTTCGGCAATTCAAATACTTACAACCGCTCTCGGCGCAATATTCGGTCCCTTCGGCGCGGCAATAGGGGGTTCCTTGGGGGCGGTAGTAAACAGCCTGGCTCAAAGCCTGATATACAATACACCTGTTGACCCGTCAAACCTTGGTTCAACTGCGGCCGGGGATGTAAACAGTTTAATATCCAAAAATGCAAGTTCTGCCTCAAGCGCGATCAGGACAAGCGCAACACCGGCGGCAAACGGATCATCAAACAACCCGATATCGGGTCCGACACAGACAAACGGTGATGCAAACGCAGGGTCAACAACATTTCAACAAAACAGCACAGATACTAAAGCTGTAAATACAAAATAATAAAAGGAGAATTGAAATGAAAACAGAAACAAAAAAGACATGGTTTTTGGCAATTGTTTTTATACTCGGTCTGGTGTCGGTTGTATATGGAGACTCAACGGCATATATGGCCAATGTTATGACATACGGTAAATGGCTCGTAAGTATTATTGCCGGAATTGCTACTTTAAGCGCGGCAGGATTTTTGATGTGGGGCTATAATCTTAAGCATATGGGGGATATGCGCGGTGACCAGATGGTTAAAGGCGCATTTACCACTTTAATAGTTTGCGCCATTTGTTGGGCTTTGATTGGCGCATTTTTGTTCAAAGGCGCTGAATTGAATACGGGTGCGGCCGGGATTACGGAAGGCTGGAAATAAAACAAGGCGGTGAGATAGTTATGAAAACAACATTTATAAAATCATTTTGTTTGCTGTTACTGTTTTGTTTTTTACAAAATATTATGCCGGTACTTATCCATGCAGATAACACACCTGCGTCGTTAGCAACACCGGCAATGGATGTAAAGGTATACAACGCAAACCGCGCGGCTACAGTATGGTGGGCTGATAATTTTTTAGTAAAATGGTCCACCCGTCTTGTCACAAGGGCCGCAATTGCGATAAAAAATGCTTTTGAAGCTCTTGTTGACCTGGTATTTGACCTACTGTGTAAAAGTCTTCTGCGGTTGTGGGATGTGACCCAAGCCACACATATTTTTCAAATATATTCCGGAACCTCGGTTACTACAGACACCGGTGTTGGCGTTAAAGCGGCTGACTATGTCAATAATACGGTAATGCCTTTTCTGTATGTGCTTGTGGGTTGTTTTTTGTATTTGTTCGTTGTATTAAAACTGCTGACAAACTTATTTAGAAATGAAAGTTCAATAAATTTAATTGCCTATTGCGCTCTTGTGGTATTTTTTGTAATCGCATACACTGTTTTTTACAGTGTAACAATACAAATGTTTAGTAATATTCTGGGAACCATGGGCCGGGAAACCGCGACAATTAAAACATCAACATTGGGCAATAATTTTGCCGCAACTTTGACAGGTGATGAGGCAACGCTTAATTTAATTGCAAGCGGGCACCATATAACAGACGCGGAAATAGATTCAATTTATCAAAATACATTAGCTACTACATCATCAGATACTACGACAAATCAATTAATTGCTAATTACGCAAATAATAATGGTATTAATACCACGTCAGGATCAACAACAACGACCCCAAATCCAACCGCAACACCAACTTCAACAACTTTGGGAAAAACAACTGTACATATGACACCTGTTACTGCCCTATGGGTGGGTATAATCGTTGAATTAGGTGTGTCGTGTATGTTTGTGTTTTTTATTATACAACTGTTATTAATGAAAGGTCAACAAATCGTACAATTATTTTTATCTTATTTTTTAGGAATATTAATAATACCCCTTACAGTACTCTCTGGACCGGATCTATTTATACGTTGGATTAAATCTTTTGTTGGTGTTTGTCTGCAGGCTTTTGTTTGGGGATTATTATTTATGCTGTTATATACCGTGTCACTTACCGAGCTTGGCGGTTTGGATTCAGCCCTTGGATTGCCGTCAATATTACAGCTTATGATGTATTTTGGAGTGTTCATGCTCATGACCCAGGTTGGTAAACTTACGGATTTTTTTACCGGTGGTGATACGTTCGGGAAAATCACGCAGTCAAGTTCGCGCGAATTTGGAAGCATGCTGCGTGGCGCCGGGACTTTTGCGGCAATACCAGCTGCTGCAGCCATAGCGCCTGTAGTGGGCATGGCGGGTTTTGCTGGAGGATTAATGCAGGGAATGGGTGTGAAGATGCCTGGATTAGGTAATATAATACCCAAAGGAGACAAAACAGGCAGTCCAGGGACCGGCACAGGCGGCGGGCCAAAAAAACCAGGAGGATATTTTGAAAAAAGTATGGGCACGGCCACGGGCATGACAGGATCGATTGCAACAGGGTCTTTTGGCGCAGGCGCGGCCGCAGGGTCATTTCTTAAAAATGGTGCAAGCGATATTATAAAAGCAATCCGCCAGGGCGGGAACAAAAACAGCAACAATAAACCCAATGACGGATCATCAAATTCAATGCCAGAAAATTTTAGAGGAGCGTAAAATCAAATGAATATTGATAAAGAGGCCGAGGTAATAGCCGGGTTCACATCAAAGCATATAATGGTGCTTGCGGGGGGATTGGTGGTTGACGTGATTTTGTCGTTTTTGTTTAACAAACTTTTTCATAATCCCTTGATAATATTTGCATTTTTTATTTTTATTGCTGTAAATATTATTATTGTAGTGAAATTTTCACAGAATTTACCCGATCATTTTTTTATGAATTTTTTTGGAAGCTTAAGAGAACCAAAACTATACATGCCGGGAGATGACAATGAGCCAGACCAAGAGTAAGCAGATAAAATACGGCCAGACAAAAGAACTAATACAGGATATGACCAATATCATAGAGGGGCATATTGTTATTAATCAAACCCGGCCGGTTGCGGTGTATAAACTTACCCCAACCATCAATCCCGATACAATTGATACAAAAAGCGTACAATCCGTGG
>CALAOR010000011.1 GCA_937889595.1 uncultured bacterium | reverse complement strand
TAGATATTCTTACACCGCGTTTTGTGCGGTGTTAGAATATCTTATGCCGGTTCTCTCGGCGTAAATTAAGATAATCTGACTTTTTAGGAGAATTTATGAAACAATACAAAGGCCTCATCGAAAAATACAGGAAGTACCTGCCCGTCACCAAAAAGACGCCGGTTATTTCTTTAAATGAAGGAAATACGCCTTTAATTAGGATGAATAAGATTGAAAAAATGATAGCCCCCAATGTGGAAATGTACGTGAAATACGAAGGATTAAACCCCACCGGGTCATTTAAAGACAGGGGCATGACTATGGCCATATCAAAAGCCTGTGAAAAAGGCATGAAAGCCACAATATGCGCCTCAACCGGGAACACATCAGCCTCGGCAGCAGCGTATTCGGCGCGCGCCGGCATTAAAAGTTATGTCATAATACCTAACGGCTACATAGCGCTCGGAAAGCTGTCGCAGGCCATGATCCACGGCGCCAAAGTCATAGCTGTGGAGGGTAACTTTGACGTGGCCCTCTCAATGGTAAAACAGATATGCGAGAAATACCCCATAGAACTTGTTAATTCGCTTAATCCGTACAGGATTGAAGGGCAGAAAACAGCGGCGTTTGAGATCATTGAGTATCTGGGGGATGCGCCTGATTATCATTTTATTCCGGTCGGGAACGCCGGTAATATAACGGCCTACTGGAAAGGTTATACTGAATTTAAGGCCGCAAAAAAATCAAAGAAACTTCCGTTTATGATGGGTTTCCAGGCGGCAGGGTCGGCACCCATAGTCCTGGGAAAGCCGGTTGAAAATCCCGACACACTGGCGACCGCGATCAGGATAGGCAACCCGGCGAGCTGGAAACAGGCTGAAGCCGCCCGCGACCAGTCAGGCGGGGTCATAGATATGGTAACGGATGAAGAGATAGTTGAAGCTTACAAACTGCTGGCCATGACGGAAGGCATATACTGCGAGCCCGCGTCAGCCGCGTCAATCGCCGGGCTTATAAAATACGGAAAGAAGAACTGTTTTTCTAAATCAAAGAAGACCCTGAAAATTGTCTGCGTGCTGACCGGCCACGGTTTAAAGGACCCGGACAGGGCGATAAAAAGCGTTAAATTCAAGCCGGTCGTCGTAAAACCGGATTTAAAATCTATAATGAAAATAATAGAAAAATAGGGAGGCTATCTTAAATGAAGAAAATTCCAGCACTCGTTCTTGTATTCGCCCTTGTTTTCATAAATGCCCGCGCGGTAAGGACGGCTTCCGACGTTTACAATGAAGGTTACGACCTTTATGCAGTAAACGATTATAAAGGCGCTGTGGCAAAATTCAAAGAAAGCATAAAAATGCTGCCTGAGTTTGTCAAGCCTTATAATAAAGCCGGGCTTGCCTATATCGCCATGAAGGAAACGGACCACGCGTTATACATGTATAAGCAGGCTGTTTATATAGACCCAAACTACTCGGAAGCCTGGTATGATTACGGCGTGGCCATGGAGATCAAGGACCCTAAGAACACAAAAAGGCAGATAGAACTTTATCAAAAGGCGGTTGACCTGAAAAACGACGACCACATATTCGCCAGGGCATCGCTTAATCTCGCGAGAATTTACAGGATGCAGAAAAAG
Source organism: uncultured bacterium (assembly GCA_937889595.1). Classification (GTDB taxonomy): domain Bacteria; phylum Oederibacteriota; class PGYV01; order PGYV01; family Palsa-1178; genus PALSA-1178. Next base: position 10,206 of record CALAOR010000011.1, on the reverse strand, counting down.
TACGACGATGCCATACTGCTTTTGAGAAATGCCGTAAAGGTGGAGCCTACTTTTGAGGAACTGTACAATCAAACCGGCCTTTGTTACTATGAAACGCAGCTGTACGACAAAGCTGAGGAAAGTTTCTCAAAGGCAATCGAACTAAAACATGAATACAAAGAAGCGTCCACAAACCTTGCCTTGACCTACCAGAAGAAAGGAAACCTGGCCAAAGCGGTCATACAGCTTGAAGACACGCTGAAAATAGACAAAAATTTTGATGGAGCGCAATACAGTTACGGCAACGCGCTTATTGACAGCGGTTATTACGACAAAGCCATCGCGCACCTGCAGCTTGCCATAGCCTTGAACCCGAAATTTCCCGAGGCTTATTACTCGCTCGGCAAGGCATACCTGCACAAAAACATGTTTGCCGAATCCCAGGAGTCTTTTAAGAATGCGCTAAAATTAAATAAGAACTATACCCTGGCAAGAAAAGCCTATGAAACGGTGAAGAAAACCAGGGAAAGCTTCACTGACCAGGTTTCATTCAGGAAAATAGTTATCGAGGGGGAAGAAGGCTCCGAAGGCGGGGAGGTTGTCCTTACCAAGAAAGAGATCGAAGAGGATAAACAGACGGCAAAACGCGAGCTTCAAGTCTTAAAGAAAAGACAGCGTGAGAAGATGGTTAAGGAAATAGAAGCGGCAAAAGAGAAGAAGAAAAAAGAGGCCGAGATGGAAATGGTCGAGGAACTGCGCGTCCCTGACGACAAACCAAAGAAAGTGGAAGGCGAAGACGCCGTTGACAGCGAAGGGAACACGGCGGACGCCGACGAGTTTTAAACAAAATTTGAAGGAAGTAAGCATGAAATATATAATACTGTTAGCCGACGGCATGGGAGATGTGCCGGTAGAGGAACTTGGCGGAAAAACACCGCTTGAAGCCGCAAATACGCCGCATATGGATGCTTTATTCCGGCACAGCATGTCGGGCATGGTAAATCCGCTTTGCAAGGGTTTTCCGTTCGGCTCGGATATCGGGAACATGACCATGCTTGGCAATAATCCCAATGAACACTATACCGGCCGTGCGCCCATGGAAGCCGCGAATATGGGGATCGAACTTGGCGGCAAAGACGTGGCTTTCAGGTGTAATCTTGTTTATGTAAAGTCGGAAAAAATGATCGATTACAGCTCGGGGCACATATCCACCGAAGAGTCAAAAACGCTGATTAAAATGCTGGATAAAAAGCTCGGCAGCGATGATGTCAGGTTTTATCCGGGAAAAAGCTACAGACATATAATGGTAATGAAGGGCGGGGAAAATATAAAGGCCTCGCCGCCGCATGATATAACCGGGCAGTCAATAGAACCGCACATGCCTAAAGGCGCCGGGGCAGACAGGCTGATACAGCTCATGCGGGACTCACAGTTCCTTTTGGATGGCCATGAGGTCAATATGCGGCGCAGGGCAGAGGGCAAAAATCCGGCTAACATGATATGGCTCTGGGGCCAGGGAAAAAAACTTGACCTGCCGCAGTTAAAGGAAAAATATGGATTAAAAGGCGCGGTGATTTCCGCCGTGGACCTGGTCAATGGCATAGGCATATCAATGGGGCTTAAAGTCGTGGACGTCCCGGGTGTGACGGGGTACATAGACACCAATTTCGCGGGAAAAGCCGATTATGCCTTAAAGGCCATGAAGAATGTGGATTTTGTGTATCTTCATGTCGAAGCCACGGATGAGATGGGGCATAATAAGGACATAAAAGGCAAGATACATGCCATAGAGAAATTTGACGGCGAAATTGTATCCAGGATATCCGAAGGCATGAAACAATTCAGGGAATACAGGATCATGATAACTTCCGACCACGCCACGCCGGTAAAAGCCGGAACACATACCAACGACCCCGTGCCTTTTATGATATATGATCCATCAAAGGCCGTTAATTCCGCGCCTATCAAGTATTCGGAAAAGGCAGCGGCAATAACAGGGATAGCCTATAAGAACGGCTGGGAATTATTTGATTTCTTTATAAAAAAATAGCAGTTTGAATTTATGGAGGATTATTGACATGCCTTTGATAGTGCAGAAGTTCGGAGGAGCATCTCTTGCCACGCCCGAAAAAATGCTTTTTGTGGCCGACAGGATCATCAGGGAAAAGAAAAAGGGCAACCAGATGGTCGTGGTAGTGTCCGCCCCCGGCGACACCACGGATAATCTTATTGATTTTGCGGAAAAACTCGCGAAAGTCCCCGATGAAAGGGAACTTGATATGTTAATGGCGACAGGCGAGCAGCAGTCGATCGCGCTCATGTCCATGGCCCTGATAGAAAAGGGCTGCAAGGCAAAATCATTTACAGGGGCGCAGCTCGGGATCATGACAGATACTAAACATACAAAAGCGCGTATCCTGGATATTAAAGGGACCGGCAAGATAAAAAAAGCGCTTAAGGAAGGCTACATATGCATGGTGGCCGGGTTCCAGGGAATTACAAACGATGAAGAAGTTACCACGCTTGGGCGCGGCGGATCGGATCTGACGGCGGTCGCGCTTGCGACCGCGATAAAAGCCGATGTATGCGAGTTTTTAAAGGATGTTGACGGGGTGTTTACCGCAAATCCGGAAATAGTGGCTGATGCGGTGAAAATCGACTGCCTTTCATACGATGAAATGCTTGAACTCTCCAGCGGCGGCGCCCAGGTGCTTTATAACCGGTGCGTCGAGTTCGCCAAGAATTATAATGTCGTCCTGCACGTGCGCGGGACATTTACGGACAAACAGGGGACCATAATCAAAAAGGAGGATGAAAAAATGGAAAAGATAATCGTAAGCGGTATTACCTATAATAAAAAAGAAGCCAAGATAACCATAAAGGGCGTGCCTGACCAGCCGGGGATAGCGTCGCTCGTTTTTAATAAGATAGCGGATGGGGATGTGAATGTGGACATGATCATCCAGAACGTCTCCGACAACGGCACTACTGATATTTCATTTACGATATTCAGAAAAGACGCCGCAAAAGCGGTCAGGGTGCTCGATGAGATTGTAAAAATGGTAAAGGCAAAAGGCTACTCCATAGACGAGAAAATAGGCAAGGTATCAGCCGTGGGCGTGGGGATGAGGACGCATACGGGCATCGCGTCCGTCATGTTCAAGGCGCTTGCCGACAAAAAAATAAACATAGAAATGATATCAACTTCCGAGATAAAAATATCGGTTGTGGTAAAAGAAGACCAGGTTGAAGACGCAGTCAGGGTTCTTCACTCGGCTTTTAAGCTCGGCAAGAAGGATGTAAAGGCGGAAATATAGCTTAAAAACCGGCGTTAAGCCGGATATGGAGGAATTATGGACAACACATTAAACACACAGGAAAACGCACCGCTCCCGCAGCAGCCGGCAGTTCAGGATAAACAGCCTGAAAAGAAAAAAGGCGGCGAAGAATTTTCCATTGCATGGCACATTAAGGTGCTTGCCGTAATTTATGTGATACTGGGCATTCTCTATTTCGTTTTAAAACTAACTTTAAAGTAGGCATAAATGAAAAGAAAAATAGAAATATATGACACAACTTTAAGGGACGGGGCGCAGAGCCCTAAAATATCATTTTCGCTTGAAGATAAACTGCTGCTTGCCCAAAAGCTTGATGATATGGGCGTGGCATACATAGAAGGCGGCTGGCCCGTCAAAGGTATGAATTCCATGGATCTTGAGTTTTTCAAACGCGTGAAAAAACTGAAGATCAGGAACTCAAAAATAGCCGCCTTTGGTTCGACCCGCAGGGCGAAAGCCTCGGTTAAAGAAGATATAATATTGAACTCGCTCATAGAAGCCGGCACCGGCGTTGTGACCATTTTCGGAAAAACATGGACACTGCATGCGGTGAATGTCCTCAAAGTCACGCCTGAAGAAAATATAGTTATGATCGGCGAATCAGTCGCTTACTTAAAGGACCATAAAAAAGAGGTTATATTTGACGCCGAGCATTTTTTTGACGGCTATAAGGATAACCCGGAGTACGCTTTAAAATGCGTTAAAGCCGCCCAGGCAGCGGGCGCCGACTGTATCTGCCTGTGCGACACCAACGGCGGTACTTTAACGCGGGATATGGACGCGATCACAAAGGATGTATTCTCAAAGATCAAGACAAAGCTGGGAATACACACGCATAATGATTCGGACCTTGCCGTTGCAAACGCTATAATTGCCGTGGAGAACGGCATTTCGCAGGTACAGGGCACAATGAACGGATTTGGCGAGAGGACCGGGAACATGAACCTAGTTTCCATAATACCCGCGCTTACTTTTAAAATGGGTTATGACTGCTTACCTTTAAAGCAGATAAACAAATTAACCGAAAGCGCGCATTATTTTTATGAAGTTGCAAATATGGCCCCCCTGGACAGCCAGGCATATGTGGGTAAAAACGCCTTTACACATAAAGCCGGGGTTCACGCGGACGCCATGCTCAAAGACGAACTGGCCTATGAACATATAAAGCCTGAAACAGTGGGCAATATAAGGCAGATGCCTGTTACCAACCAGGCGGGAATATCAAGTCTGCTGTTTAAGTCCAGGCAGTGGGGTATAAAGCTTGAAAAAGACGATCCGCGCACCAGGGAGTTTTTGTCCAAAATAAAAAAGATGGAGCAGGATGGCTATGAATTTGAAGGCGCTGACGCGTCCTTAAACTTGTTCCTGAAAAAGAGCCTTTCCAGATACAAGCCGTTTTTTGAGCTTAAAGGACTGCGTGTTATAGTTGAAGAAAAGGAAGGAACGCTTTTTTCCGAAGCCACAATAAAAATAAAGGTAAAAGACAAACTGGAACACACCGCAGCGGAAGGCGACGGCCCGGTAAACGCGCTTGATAATGCTTTGAGAAAAGCCATAATAAAGTTCTACCCCGAGGTCAAAGATATGCACCTTGTCGACTACAAAGTCCGCGTGGTTGAAGGCACAAAAGGCACGAGCGCGAAGGTAAGGGTATTAATCGAGAGTTCCGACAACAAAGACGTCTGGACAACGGTGGGTGTTTCGGAAAATGTAATAGAAGCAAGCTGGATGGCATTGGTTGACTCAGTCGAGTATAAGCTGATGAAAAGCAGGTAAATTATGTGATCCGATTTTAAATCCCGCGTATGGCCGAATAATATTCGGCCACTACAGGGCAGTGTAGTGGCCGAATATTATTCGGCCACAGGCAGGAAAGCAAACCACGTAAAGGAGTATTTATGAAAAGCGAAGTCTTTTTTACCCGTTTTGGCGCTCCGCACGCAAATGATTCCATCCTTGGCAGGCTGTCAAAAATGTTTGACCGCGCCGGCGCGGGAAGCATTATAAAGGAACATGAAATGGTGGCGGTGAAAGCGCACTTTGGCGAAGAAGGCAATGTGTCTTTTGTGTCCCCCTTATATTACCGCACAATAGTCGACAGGATAAAAGCCTGCGGCGGAAACCCTTTCCTGACCGATACAAACACGCTTTACGTGGGCGAAAGAAATAACGCGGTCAAGCACTTAAATACGGCATTAAAACACGGATTTTCATTTGCCTCGGCTGGCGCGCCTGTTGTGATAGCGGACGGGCTTACCGGCATGGACGGGGTTGATGTTAAAATAAATGGAACCCATATTAAGAAAGCAAGGGTAGCGTCCGCCATATACTGGGCCAACAGCATGGTGGTTTTGTCCCACTGCAAGGGCCACATGATGACAGCCATGGGCGGGGCGATCAAAAACCTCGGCATGGGCTGCACGCCAAGGTCGGGAAAACAGGATCAGCATTCCGGAAACGTGCCGCAGTATAAAAAGACGCTATGCACGGGCTGCGGCGAGTGCGTCGATTGGTGTAATTTTGACGCCCTGAAGATAGTCGACGGCAAGGTTGTCAATGACCCTGTCAAATGCGCGGGCTGCGGCGAGTGCGTGCCGGCATGCAGGTTTGACGCTATAGAAAGCAAATGGGACACGGACCTGATAAAAATGAACGAAAAAATGGCTGAATACGCCTCGGCGGTAATGGCAAATAAAAAGAACAAGGCTTTTTTCATAAATTTTGTGCTGAATATAACCCCGGAATGCGACTGCATGCCGTCATCTGATAATTACCTGGTGCCGGACATCGGCATACTCGCTTCATTTGACCCGGTAGCCATAGATACTGCATCGGCCGAGCTGGTAAATTCGGCGAAAGTCATCAAAGACAATGTGGAGATCAGGGAAGGTTATGACATGAAGCACGCTGAAAAAGACAAGTTTAAAATGGCGCATCCCGGGCTTAACTGGAAAGTTCAGCTGGAACACGCGCAGAAACTAGGGATGGGGAACATGGAGTATGATTTAATAGAGGTAAAATAATAGAAAAGTTTCAAACAAAACCGGAGAAATCATGAACAACAAAGGAATCGGCGTTTTTGACTCGGGGCTTGGCGGCCTGACCGTTGTAAAGGAAATCATGAACCTCATGCCCAATGAGCGGATATTTTATCTTGGAGACACGGCAAGGACGCCGTATGGCACAAAAACCAAAGAAACCATAATAAGTTTCTCAAAAGAAAATACGGCTTTTTTGCTTAAAAAGAACGTGAAAATAATCGTTGTAGCGTGCAATACGGCTTCCGCTCTTGCTTTAAAAGAGATAAAACATGCTTTTGACATAGATATTATAGGGGTAATCGAAGCGGGCGCAAGGGCTGCGGTGGAAACTACAAAAAACAAAAGAATAGGCGTAATAGGAACCAAAGCAACGATTGCAAGCTGTGCGTATATAGCGGCCATAAAAAAATATGATTCCCATTGCCGCGTGTTCGGGCAGGCCGCGCCTCTTTTGGTGCCGCTTGTGGAGGAAGGCTGGCTGTCAAATAAAGAAACGGAAAGCATATTGCGCCGTTATCTTGAAAGTTTCAAATCAAATAAGATAGATACGCTTGTGCTCGGATGCACGCACTACCCGCTGTTAAAACCGCTTATCAAAAAGATAATGCCAAAAGTCAGCATAATCGATTCCGCCAGGGAAATTGCCAAGACTGTAAGGGCCATCCTGGAAGCCCGCGACATTACCTCGAAGCAAAACAACAGGAGAAAACCGGAGTTTTTTGTGACGGACACGCCTGATACTTTCAATAAGGTGGGCAGGATGTTCTTGAAAAAGGACATGGTGTTGGCGAAGAGGGTGGTTCTTTAAAGCCGCTTGTTTGCACATGTAGGGGCGGACCTATGTGTCCGCCCGCTGCGGGTATTAAATAAAGGAGTCTTTTTATGTACGAACTCATGGTAAAAGACAGCTTTGCGGCGGCTCATAACCTCCGCGATTACAAAGGAAAGTGCGAAAGGGTACACGGGCATAATTATATAGTAGAGGCGTATTTTACGTCCGAAACGCTTGGCAAAGACGGGCTTGCCGTGGATTTTACCATATTAAAAAAACATCTGAAAAAAATAATTGACAAACTCGACCACAGGAATTTGAATGAAGACATTGTGTTTTTTAAAAAGAACAACACTTCCGCGGAAAACATAGCGAAGTTCATTTATGATTATTTGAAAGCAAATGTGAAGAAAGCAGGGATCAACAAGGTTGCCATTTATGAATCCGACAGTTCCATGGCGGCGTACACGGAAGATTAATATGTTTCAATCGTCGTTGGCAGTGAGCCTGTCGAAGGGCCCGCAATGACGGATTGTTTTAAAAATAAAATCAGGGAGCAAACATGCGTATTGACGGGCGTAAGAACGACGAACTGAGGAAGGTTAAAATAACCAGGGACTTTATCAAATCCGCAGAAGGCTCTGTCCTTGTCGAATTCGGGGAAACCAAGGTCATATGCACGGCATCGGTTACGGATGATATCCCGTCTTTTCTAAAGGGTACGGGTTCAGGCTGGGTTACGGCCGAGTATTCCATGCTGCCGCGTTCGGCGCAGACAAGGATACCCAGGGACGCTGTAAAGGGGAAAGTAAACGGCAGGAGCCAGGAAATACAAAGGCTCATAGGAAGGTCGCTTCGCAGCGTAATTGACATGAAAAAGCTGGGGGAAAAATCCATAATTATAGATGCGGATGTCATGCAGGCTGACGGCGGGACAAGAACCGCTGCGATTACAGGGTCTTTCATAGCTTTATATGACGCCATTACCCTGATGATGCAAAATAAGGATGTAAAAGAAAATCCGGTCAGGGGTTTTTTGGCCGCCATATCTACCGGGGTGAATTCATCAGGCGAAGAAATACTTGATTTGAATTACTCGGAGGACTCCTCCGCCCAGGTGGATATGAATATAGTCATGACCGATTCCGGGGAATTTGTCGAGGTGCAGTCATCTGCCGAGAAAAAAACCTTTAACGAAACAAAACTCCTCAAAATGATTGAACTCGGGAAAAAGGGAATTATGGAATTGATCAGCATACAAAAGAAAACCCTGGGGCTTTAAACATGATAAAAATTGTGCTTGCTTCAAATAATAGGAACAAGCTGGACGAGCTCCGCGGTATTTTAAACAGTAAAAAAGTCCGTGTTTTGTCGCTTGCAGACATAGGTTTTAAGGGGGACACGGAAGAGACAGGCGAGACGCTTGCTGAAAATGCCCTGATTAAGGCAAGAGCGGTTTGGGCAAAAGCAAAAGGTTCTGTGGTATTCGCCGATGACACGGGACTCGAAGTGGATTATCTGGCAAAAGCGCCGGGTGTTTATTCGGCAAGATTTGCCGGGCCGCAGTGTTCATTTGAGGATAATAACAGGAAACTTTTGAAACTGCTCAAGGGCGTAAAATCAAAGGACCGGGGGGCGAATTTCAGGACTATTGTCGCGGTCATATATGAGGACGGAACCGAAGAAACATTTGAGGGAAATGTTAAAGGTAAAATAGGCCTGTCAGAGAAGGGGGACATGGGATTTGGTTATGACCCTGTGTTTTATCCTGAAAACTCGAAAAAAACCTACGCTCAAATGCTCCCAAAAGAGAAAAACAGCCTTTCCCACAGGAAAAAAGCGGCCGTTAACGCGCTCAAAGGCATACGGAAAAAGTTGCATATATAAAACTCTTTAAAATAAGGGCTAAAATGCGTTAAATCGATTAAAAGTTTTAAAAACGTGAAACAGTATTCTGATTTAAGAAATAATTTACTATTGACAAAAATTTGTGTTTAATATAATATAAAAATACGTTTCAAAAGCAGTCAAAAAAGGTTTGGAGGATTTATGACTAATTTTAAAAACCTGCGTTTGCTATTTTTGTCCGCAATTATATTGTCATTGTTCACGGCCGTGAATTTATATTCCAAATCATCAAAAGAATCCAAAACAGATTATGAGATTAACGCGAAAATAATCGGCGTTGCCGACCCGAATTACAAGGAATACACTTACGTGGATATCGGGAAAACGCACGGCATTAAGCAGGGCGACAGGTTCCTTGTTAACGGAAGATACGGAAAAGTAATGGTTGAAGTTGTCCAGCCGTTTCAAAGGATGTCCGCTGTAAAAATAGTTGATAGCTGGCTGTTGCAGGAAGGAAATAAAGGAAGTTCTGTAGCGTCCACCATGTATCCGAAAATAAGGGTAAGAAAATACCAGCAGAAAAGCATGCTGTTGGCCAGCAAACCTTCAAGGAAAAAATCATCAGCTTCAGCTAAAGCAAAGAAAGCAGTGCAAGCTGCCTCAATACCGTCCCAAACAAATGTGCCTGCCATACCTTTGGAACCTGCAACAACACCCGGCGGGCCGTCAACTTCCGTCGAAGCAATTCCTGGAATGGAAGCAATGCCCGGCGGAGATATGGGAGCCGCGCCAGCCGCACCAGGAATGGAAGCGATGCCCGGTGGAGACATGGGCGGAGCGCCAGCAATGCCCGGTGGAGACATGGGCGGAGCGCCAGCAATGCCCGGTGGAGACATGGGCGGAGCGCCAGCAATGCCCGGTGGAGACATGGGCGGAGCGCCAGCAATGCCCGGTGGAGATATGGGTGGAGCGCCCGCAATGCCCGGAGAAGACATGGGTGGAGTGCCTGCAATGCCCGGTGGAGATATGGGCGGAGCGCCTGCAATGCCCGGAGGAGACATGGGTGGAGCGCCCGCATTACCCGGAGGAGACATGGGTGGAGCGCCTGCATTACCCGGAGGAGACATGGGTGGAGCGCCTGCATTACCCGGAGGAGACATGGGTGGAGCGCCTGCATTACCCGGAGGAGACATGGGTGGAGCGCCTGCATTACCCGGTGGAGACATGG
>CALAOR010000010.1 GCA_937889595.1 uncultured bacterium | reverse complement strand
CCGTCCGAACGCCATCGAGAACCGCCTCACCGGAACCCTCCTCCACGCGAAAGAACTGGTCGGACTTGTGAACTTCGGCTCCTATTTCTTCCTTGGGCTTTAACGCCATAACGACAAGTTGGCAGTTTTTTGCTGTGTAAAGCACCCGTCTAAAATCGTCATTCTTGAGAGTGATACCCTCGATGTCTTGTACAAAGCCTTTCATAATGACACCTCTTTCATTAACTTGCCCCACGGGGGCGTTCGATTTGTCACTTGCTCCATCAGCACGACTGCATGCAGTTAACACAATTTGTATAGCGAGCATGCAAACACATAGCAGGTATATTGAAGCCCTAAATCTGACAGTTCTGTGTCCATCTTTCTTTGTTTTCATTTGTATCATCTCCTTTCATTAAAATTTTCTCTATATTTTTTAAGCCTAACGATACCGCGAATCAGCGGCGGCGAGCTTCATGTCGTTTACTAACCCTGAAACAAGGCTTACGACCGTTCAGACTCCGCGTGCGCGTTAATCCGGCGACTGTTTATGCAATCATTATTTTTACTACCCATATAAATATAACATTTTGGCAACTATTAGGGTACTGTGCGTATACGCCAAATATAGACTTATTTCCACTTGCTGTTTAACGGAGATGGGGGGGCAGACCTTTATTATTGCTTATGGAATTTTCATTTCTTCTTATACAATATGGAATTGGTACGCCCCCATCATCTGGTGGTTTCACATTTGGAGCTTTATAATAGTCTAAACTTGAATCTTGTAAACCTTGTAACCCTGAATCTGCACTAAAAATTTTTTTCGGATTACTTTCATCTCCCGTTTTGATAGAAGAATTTTATCCGTGCCGGACGCGACCTATCATTATGCCATGTACCATCATGTACCATTCGCAGTAGCTCAGGTACATGACACGGTTCGCAGTAGCTCAGGTACATGACACGGTTCGCAGTGCTTAAGGTACATGGCATGCTTTTCCGGCAGTTCATTTAAGTATTACAAACGCGCCCCTTCTTGATTTTGCTTCCCGCCCGCAAGAACTGCCGTAAATAAAAACGTTTTGATTTTCATTTTTCCTTCTCCACCAAACATGATAACCTCAAAGTTCATTTTATTATAAGGAGTGCCCCTCTTTTTGACATTACTTTGCCGCCTTTGCAGTCTTTTAATATAAGCACATAATAATACGTACCGTTTGCCAGGGAGCTTACATACCATGCTAGTATATCCAGCGTATACTTGGAAACCGATGGTGCGGCCAGCCATGTTTTATCAAATACGCGCCTGAAAGAGGCCGTGTAAATCCTCAATGTAATATCCTGGGGGCATCCGAGTACGCTGACCTTAAACTGCAGATCCTCTCCTAAGCCCACCGGATTTGGATAGACCAGTACGCTGACTATGGCCGGCTGGTCCGCGGATGTTGTTGTCGCGGTTGCGGTGGCGGACGGCAGCATAGTGACTGTAAATGTCTGCGTCGGCACTTTTGTGGAGGTCCTGGTGGCCGTGAAAGTGGGGCTTGTGACTGTGGTCCAGGTTTGTGTGGAGGTATTCGTTGCTGTCGGCGTTTTTGAAGCCGTGGACGTAATCGTGGGAACCGCGGAACTTGTGATGGTTGATACGACAGTTGATGTAAATACCGTCAATACTGTGCTTGTCGAAGTAGGTACTACTGAGCCTGTAGGTGTTGTTGTATATGTATTTACCGCCGTGCTTGTTTTGGTGGGTAATGCCGTTCCCGTGGACGTCGCGGCCGGGGTAACAGTCCCGGTGTTTGCCGGCGTTCCCGTACTGATCGCCGTTAATGTATTGGTATTAACAGGCGTGCCTGTCTCTGTATTTACGGGGGTATAAGACGCTGTTCTTGTGAATGTCGCAGTTTGGGGCAAAGTTGAAGTCGCTGTGCTGGTTTTTGATGCCGCAGCCGTGGCTGTGGCAACAACGCTTGATGTGGCTGTAACGATGCCAGTGGCTGTCAGCGTACTTGTCCCGGAAAATGACGGAGTAAAAGTTTTGGTCGGTGTTAAAGTGAAAGTCAGTGTCCAGGTAAAAGTAGGCGTGGCTGTTACGGAAGATGTCTGCGTTCTTGTAGCTGTGAAAGTCTGTGTCGCAGACAATGTCGCGCTCCTGGTTGCGGACAGGGTCCATGTCCTGGTGAACGTGGGAGTCTGGGTTCTTGTCCTTGAATAGGTTGAGGTAAGCGTTACTACCGGGGTATTCGTCGGCCCGCCCGAGCATACGGCAGAACCCACGTCCGAATGCGCCGTAAGAAAATTCCCGAAATACGGGCTGATAGTGTTCACGCAGTTGTTTGCGGTATCGGTCCACGCCCAGGCCAGGAGCCCCGAGTATCCGTTATTATATAAAGCCGTGGCCATGCCGAGATAATTCTTGGGGTTTAAAGTTCCCGAATAAGTGGACGGGTCGCTGATGGCTTCGCCGACCATGACAGGCTTGTCAAGTTTCCACGATGCGGCGGTCGTCGCGATCGGGTCATAACCGCTGGCAGTCATCCAGTCGTAAAAGTGCGCGTCATAAAAATCCAGGCCTATCCCCGACCAGAAATCATAGGAATAACTCCCTGCCCCTTTTTTCGAGCACCACTTAAGCGACGCGCTGCCCACACTCACGGGCTGTGACGCGTTCGCGTGTATGGCCGACGCCATTGCCTGCGCGTAAGCCCTGACATTGGCGAGGGAAAACTGGGTGCAGGTGGTATCTGCCCCGCCGTTATCGGAGGACTGTATCATCCATTCAGGTTCGTTCACTATGTCCCACCCGAATATGCCCTGATGGGTTCCAAGCGCGCTCGCGATGGGTATAATTGCGTTATTGATAAAACTGGTCCTTACTGTCGCGTTGTCTATCACATCATCGTGATGCCAGGCGTGCGCAGTTTTTGCCATGTCAAAACTTGACATGCAGAAATAAAACTTCATACCTTTTGTCTGCGCATAATCGCAGGCCGCTTTCATATTGGCCACCCATCCGGACGGAAGCCCGGTGCATGTAGAGCCCCTGCCTGTTCCGCTCCATGTGGGGGACGATTGGAAATCCGTAAAAACCCACCACCTCACCACGCGGACGCCCTTTGTATACATCGCGTCCAGGTCGCTCTTGATGCCGGTAAGATTTGAAGCGCTTGAAAAATCCGAGCCCCAATTCTTCCATGCATAATTAACGCCAAGCGGCCATATAGTGCATCCGCTCATCCAATTTAATCCGGCAGCGGATAAAGGCAGTGTTAGAAGAACCCAAATAACGACCCCAAAAAGAAATTTAAGACATTGTTTCATTATATAAAAGTCCCCTTTCATGTTTTTCCGAAAGCCTTTTCATAAATATTATACACTACAGGATCAAATTTGTCAAATAAACGCTTAAACACACCATTTTGCCATTTATTTACAGGGGTTTATTGGTTTCAAGGACAATCTAGTCACACGTTAAACTAAGGATACTTTCATTGACTTAACTCAAATATTGCTGATTTTGCAACTGGCTGAATCACCCAAATCACATAACCCCGTTTAAAAATCTAAATAATTTTAGTATTTAGCTGTTAAAGAAGTCGGAGCGGATTTTAGGGGTTTAAAGCAAGGTGTATGACATGAAAGGATTTTTATTCCTTGGATATTTCCGAAAACGCATGCATGTCATTAACGCTAACCCTTATGAACTTGAAATACCAACCGGGTCTTAAAATTGAAATTTCGACAATATCTAATCCTGTTACGCGTATGTGCTTTGAAATGAAATACTTTATGAGTAAATACCCAAATTACCCGAGGAACGGTTATAAGGATTTTCATGAACACCTTCCCTGAATCTTGTCAGTCCTAAATGGGTGATACGTAAGGGGTGATACGGATGGGATAAACCGTGCCCGTCAAAGGCAAAGGCGTGCCCGTGGACCAATAGGGCCCGATTACCTGAGGCGTGCTTGTAACTATAAATGGCCCGGAATTGACAGTTGTCAGCCCACCACAATTCATGCTGGTATCCCTCATTACAATAGGCAGGTCTGTCCTGTCGACAAGATAATATGCGGTCGTAAACCAGTATGAATAACACATGGGCCCGCCTGGGGGTGTGCAATCCGGTGGAGAAGCCTGCCGGTCTATTATCATTTTTTCGCAGTCATTTGAAATATTGGTCACTGTCCAGTAAATCATGCCGCACCCGCCGGACTCATATATGCCTAATATCATCTTTTTTGCAAAATCAATCGGGACCGGGGTAGGCGTAGGATTGCCTCCTGATGCAAAGCCCGCATAATTTGCCAGGTATTCAGTCTCGGTTTTAATGACAGAATTTGAAATGAGCGTAAATATGGTCGCGCACTGATAATCAAACCTGCTGTAATTGACGTTAGCCGGCACGCAAACCGGAGTGGGCGTCCACTGGGTGGTTATTGAAGTTGGCGATCTATGGCCATTGCAGCTTGAAATAAAAACAACGGCTAACGCCACGCATATTATAATCATAGATTTTTTCATTAATATAACCCTCCTAATTCGCTGTAATAATTATACATTATAAGACAACATATATCAAGATAAGTTGTGGTCTTGTTATTGAGGCTTGCTGAATATATTGGTCTTTAATGGTTCAAAGGGCGTACAATATGGCTGGCCATAATGGAGGATATTCGCAAGTGGGTTTGTAGCTAAAATCCCATAAATCCGCTTATAGAATTAGACATTTCAGGAATTTGATACTCAAATAATGCAAATTATTTTAACCCTCAAATCGAAATCTGTCCCCGATCTGTTTTTCAAAAACCCAGGCCTGCGACTATAAGTGTATTCAACACAAAAGTCTTTTTCCCAATATAGATACCGGATAAACTCGGCATGAATATTAAATTCACAACAACTGGTATGCCGTTTTCTTTTACAAAATTATCAAAACTAAAATACAAACCATAATCGTTTGAATGAATATATTGAGTACTGTCTTTTTGCCCCTCCACATCGCCGAATACCCTGAATCCGAAATACCCGCCGAACGACATCCCAAGTAGCCATTCTTCTTCTTCCATCCAAAATTCGTATTTTAAAGCGAATGGTGCATCTATAAAACCCGCTTTATAACCTATACTATTGTAATCAGCAGAATTCGGAACATACATCGCACCTGATTTAATAACCCAATTATCATTAAGGTGATATAATACAGACAGTCCGCCGCCAAAAATATCGGAAAAGCCAAATAAAACTGCCCCTCCACCAAAATTAAAAGAAAAACTTTTAATGACAATGGCTTCAAAGGTTACCGGATAAAAAAGGAAACCCCGCATTCCAAAAACCTCCCCGCGGAGTTCCTCAACAGTCTGCTTAAGACCCTGCGATGGTTTTAGATCAAATGCCATCCTGTAATAATCAATGGCACTGGATTTATCACCAAGCTTGAGATATGCTTTTCCAGCGTATTCAAAAGCTGCTGCATTATCAGGATTGATTTGCAGAGCTTTTTCGAAAGAAACAATAGCTTTTTCATATTGTTGATTTTGTAGTTGTTTAATGCCATAATTCAGCCAGGCATCATCCGTGCCTCCGGCAAACAGAACCGCAAGGCAAAACCAAAAAAGAATGCTCATCAGTAATATTTTCCTCAAACTCGCCTCCTATTTATTATAAACGCATTCCTTATAAAATCTTTTTAAATTACTAAAGTTTTCCTCGCTGAAAGAACATTTTTTGGATTTTTGTTTGCCATCGGCTTTCGGTTCGCTGACAAGGATCACAGAAACATTTGTTGCATTAGTAAGCCGGTATAATTGTTTTTTTGACAAAAAGCAGATAACAGTTTCTGTCTTAATTGTTGCCGAAGGTACCCCGCTCCCTGTATACATCGGCGCAGCCCCGCCCATATTCACCCACTGGCCACCTCCGCCTCCGGAAGTAATGCTTTTATAATCGGGTCTCCGCTTGTACCTGAGATATACGGGCGTCTCCCCGTCAATAGAAAGCAGGGCTCCCCATTTTTTTGCTAATTTAAAATCTTCCCCTTGATAGTCATACTTTATAAGCAACCCATATAATTCTTCGTCCAAAGCTGTATATTTAATAATTTCAAAAAACAGGTCACCACTCTGCCCGCTCACGTCATCTATAATGTTGTAATTGGTTTCTTTGGTGTAAAATATTCCCCTTTTTCCATCCCTGATGGAAAATTGTTTTCCGCATGAGGCGAGTACCATTAATATCAAGAACAAGATAATACCGTGCTTCATTTTTTTTCACCCATTTTAACAATTCTTGGCAGAAGTGCAAAATTTGCTTAAGACATCCAACTTATCCAGCGTAAAACCACCACTCTATCCGGTCATAGCGACCACTTTAGAACCAAATCATAATCTCCGACTCTAATTATACGCTTTCTGAATAGTTTAATCAATATTTTTTGTTTTTCCGGTTTCCGGTTTATAAGCGCAGGTAATAAGCACTCCTTTTTCAAAATAATTATACTCTTGTTTAATAATGAAAACAAAGATTGGACTATTAGATTTGCACGTCTCTAATATCTAATGGCTGGTCAGAATGGACGACCTTCGCAACTGAGTTATAAACCTGAATCTGAACAGTTGAACAGATTGAACAGTTGACCGCAGATTCGCCGTTGCCTAGTTTGTCAACTGCTCAACTGTTCAATCTGCTCATCTGCTCCGATTTTCGGCGAAGCCGAAAATCATGGCTGGCCATGATGGATTCGAACTGAAACCCATAATACGCGCGTAAGTTACACGCTTTTGTTATTCGTGTAACTTATGCAAACCATACTTCAATGCGATTTCCAGATCGCCAGTTTTTGATTGCTTATTTTTTCAAAATTCTCTATAATATCCCCTGTTTTATCCGGGCTGAAAAATACCCGGCAAATCCGATATATACTAATGAGGTGTATTACCATGATGAAGACATTACGTAAGAACGCAAAGTATGTTTTATGGATCGTTTTATCGGCTTTTCTTATCACTATAGTCGGCGTCTGGGGGGCAAAGCAGGCTTTCCTGGACCCAAAGTCCAACCCCGATCTTATAGCGAAGATCGGCAAGACAGAGATCACTTACACCATGCTGGGCGAGGCCTGGCAGGCTCGGCTTCAGCAGTTAAACGACCAGGGTGTGAAGGTCACGGATGACAAGGAAAAGGAACTTAAAAAAGAGCTTTTAAACGCGCTTATTGAAAGGCAGCTCCAGCTTAACTACGCGGCCAAGCTCAAGATCACATCATCACCCGAGGAAGTCGCCCAGTCGATCATGAGCATTAACGCTTTTAATGACAAGGGAGTGTTTAACAAGGACCGCTATGTGCAGTACCTGACAAACCAGAGGATAAACCCTTCGGACTTTGAAAACGAGCAGAAAGACACGATAATACTCACAAAACTACGCAACATGCTTAACTCCGGCGTAAAGGTGACTGACGGGGAATTAAGTTCTTATTATATGAAACGGGCCAGGAAAATCACGGCAGATTATGTTTACTTTAATTACAAGAACTTCATAAACGAGATTAAAATTGACGAGGAAAAAATGAAAGACTACTACGCTTTGAATAAAAAGAACTATGAAAAACCCGATCGTATAAAGGCCTCGCACATATTGATAAGACCCGACGCCTCCCCCACTTCTCCCACGGGCAGGACCGATGAAGCCGCCAATAAATTCGCCCAGGAACTGCTTGCAAAATTAAAAACGGGCGCGTCTTTTGAATCGCTGGCCAAAAAATATTCCCAGGACCCGGGTTCCGGCGCAAAAGGCGGGGACTTGGGCTGGTTTTCAAAAGGCATGATGGTCCCCGAATTTGAAAACGCCGCCATGGCCCTGAAAACCGGGGGATTAAGCGGGATAGTAAAGACCCAGTTCGGCTATCATATAATCAAACTGACCGGCAAAGAAGCGGGTTTTGAACCGACATATGCGCTGGTCAGGTCCAAGGTGCTTGATGAAATGCAGAAACAGGAAGGCTTAAAATTAATGAAAGAACACGCGCAGGCAATGAAGGATGCGATAAAAGAACCTGCTGACCTGGAAAAAACAGCGCCAAAGTACAAGGTACAGGCTGCTTCAGTCTCATTCAGCGAAAATGCAAAGCCTGCGGCGATAAAGTCAACTGATTTTCCTGATACTGTACTCGACCTGAACAAAGGTGATGTCTCGGATTTGATCACCGGTGAAAATGGTGTTTACATAGCCAAAATAACCTCAGAATCCGCCTCGCCTTTTAATGACGCGGATTTCAAGAAAAAGTCGCCTGAGCTTTCGACGAAGTTGAAAAACATCAAATACACGCAGGAACATAAGGACCTTATGGAGAAACTGCGAGTGGATGAAAAAGTGGTCGTTTTGGACAAGAACATATAAAGGGCAATTCAAAATTCAAAATTAAAAATTATGGTGTCACTGTCGTGACCTTATTATAATATACGAGGAGCTATAACGACGAGTATAGACGATAATTTTACATTTTTAATTTTGAATTAAGTCCTACAGTTTATCCCATTCTGCCAGGATGCGCTTTACCTTTTCTATGGGAAGGCCGACCACATTATAATACGAACCTTCAATTTTCTTTATGAACGGGTCTGAATTCTCCTGCACAGCGTACGCCCCCGCCTTATCCATGACATGGTTTATTTTTATGTAGTTCTTTATCCACTTTGGGTCAAGTTTCCTGAAAGTAACGTACGACTCGTCATATGTAACCAGGGTTTTTCCCGTCTGCGCGTCTATGAAAGCTACGGCAGTCACGACGCAGTGCTTTTCCCTGCTTAGTTCACGCAGGATCTCAAAAGCGTGCTTTTTTGACCTTGGTTTTCCGATAATTTTTCCGCGCAGTACCACTATTGTGTCGGAGGCGAGTATTATTCCTGATTTAACCCTGCTTAAGGCCGACTTGGCCTTCGCGTACGCGAGGCCGCAGGCTATTTTACGGGGTATTAAAGTTCCAAGTTTTGCCGCAGCGCGCCCCTCGTCCAGCCTGGGCTTTATATAATCGAATTTTATCCCGAAGTCCTTCAGTATTTGGTGCCGCCTCGGGGATGTGGATGCAAGTATTAGTTTTTTCATATGTTTTAAAAACACCCTGCTATTTGCCGGTTGCAGTATTTGCATTTTCCGTCAAAAAGGCCCGATGTATCAATACTCATAAAATCCCGTTTTATCACTTCCTTGCCGCATTTCGGGCAGTAAGTGTCGGAACCGCCTATTTCCGAAGACACATTGCCCATATAAACATATTTCAACTTTCTTTTGCCTGTTTCATAAGCCGTGTTCAGCACTTCAAGGTCCGTAGGCTCCAGATCCATCTTATACTGCGGGAAATACCTTGAAAAGTGGAGCGGTATTTCAGGCGACAATTCAGCGACCCAGTCAACTATACGGTTTATGTCTTCCCCGTCATTTAAGCCCGGTATTACAAGCGTGGTTAGCTCCACGTGCACTCCCGCGTCATATGCCTGCTTAATGGACCTGAGCACCGGGTCCAGCTGGCCCGCGCATACTTCCCTGTAAAATGCCTCGCTGAAAGACTTTAAATCTATGTTCATCGCGTCAACATAAGGCAGAAGCTCTTTTAAGGGCTCCTCGGATATATATCCGTTCGTGACAATAACATTCTTCAAACCGCTTTCCCTTGCGAGGAGGCACGTGTCATAAACATACTCGTACATCATTAAGGGCTCATTATAGGTATACGCGATGCCTATGCAGTTATTTTCCTTTGTTATCCTGATTATATCTTCCTTCTCAAAATGCTCGGTGGCCACCTTTTGCTGGGATATCTGCCAGTTCTGGCAGAAAGTGCACTTAAAATTACATCCCCAGCTTCCTATGGAAAAAAGTTCCGTACCCGGATAAAAGTGATATAAAGGCTTTTTTTCGACCGGATCAACCGCGTATGAGGTCAGCTCCCCGTAAGTCGCTGCGTAAAGCACGCCGTCCTCGTTTGTCCTGACCATGCATATGCCGGCCTTATGGTTGGAGATTACGCACCGGTGCGGGCATAAAACGCACCGTGTTTTATTTACGGGTTCTTTTTTATAGAATTTTGCCTCGTGCATCAAATGATTCTCCGGTTGTTATTTTATTTCAGGCCGCCGCATAATATCTTATAAAAACCTGTGATTTCAGTTTTCCAGTCATATTTATCAAATATTAATTTATACCCCTTTTCCCCTTTTTTTTCAATGCTTTTTATGGCCCTGTTGACCGTTTTGGCAAAACTTTCCGGGTCAGGGCGGCTTAAAAATATATGATCCCTGAAATTTTTTATATCACCCACCGCGTCAGCAGCCACATTTTTGCCCATGGCAAGATACTCCCGCAGTTTCATGGACGCCCTATATGTATTAACAGGCAGGTTCTTATAATAAACAAGGCACAAATCCGCCGCGGCTATGTATTCAGCCGCCTTTTCCAGCGGCAGTTGGCCTAAAAATACGGTTCTTTCATTTACCTTCAGCCTTCGCGCCATGGAAACATACGATGCCAGAGCAGGACCGCCGCCCGCCACCAATAAAACCGCATTGTCATTGATGTATCTTAATGACTCAAGTATATCCTCAAGATAACTGGCGATGTTCAGATGCGCCATGTAAAACAGTATTTTTTTGCCCGGGAACGCCCTCCTGATATCTTTCACATTTTTCCGGTTGACAGCCCTCGGGTTAAAAACTTCCCTGTCCACGCACTGATTCAGCATGTATGTCCTGCCTTTATATCCGGGGTTTTCCCTGATGATCATTTTTCTAAGTTCCGTGTTATGAGTGGTCAGGATATCGGCATATTTTATCAGGCTTGCCTGCATGACTCTGATGACCCCCGATAGAAAACCCTGCCTGTAACCATGGTCCAGATCGTCTATGTCGATTATTATTTTCGCCCCGCGGCTTTTCAACAAAAGCGCCGGCAGTACGGTGTTTGGATAGGGTTTTACTATGATCACATAATCGCAGCGCATGTTCATAAGCTTAAAAAAGTTATAAAACATGGAAAAAACAAAATCAAGCATAAATGGCATGTTTTTAAAGGGCGGTTTGATGTAATATGTTTCCCTGTTTAATTTTTTCAGATATTTATGGATATACTCCGCGCGCAGGGTGGACCCTGTATTGCTTGCCTGGCTTGACATAACAAGAATATTCACATTACATGTCCTTTTTCTTTATCAGTATGCGCGTGTCTGCCTGCCGGTCTTTTAATGTAAACGACGTTAAAAAACCGTATAATGTTCCGGCGCCGTAGGTAACATGGAGGATGAAAAAATTACAAAAAGACAGGACTCCTATTGTGCTGTTTTTTGAGTCAATGCCTGTTTTAACCGAGGATACCGCGTTAATTGCGGCGTAAGCCGCCAGCGGCAGCAGGTCCATACCGCCAATTACCGGCCCCGATACCAGGTATATGACAAAAAAAGCAGGTACAAAGTTTACAAGGCCGGTCAGGCTGAAATTCACGAAAGACTGTTCCGTCCTGCCCCGGCCGTAATTAAAACACTGCCTGATGAACCCCGGGTAATCTTTTCTTTTGCTGCGGTAAATAAAAAGGTTTGGGTCATGTATAATCTTATAACCCCGCTCTTTTACACGGTTTAAGAATTCATTTTCTTCATTGGGATAAAGCCGCTCATCAAAACCTTTTAATTCTTCAAAAACCGTTTTTCTGACGAACATATTACACAGGATAATTTCTTTTTCATCGCTTTCCCTTATAACACCGGCCTGCCTGTACCTCCTGGAGCTTTTACCCGATGCAAAAAAGCCTGCAAAAACCGCCCCGAACGACTTCTGCAGGACAGTGTCGGTCTCCGGGCACAGTTCAGGGCCGCCTAAAACCGCTGCCTGCGGGTTTGCAGCAAAATAAATTTCCGCTTTTTGCATTATGCCGGGAGGCAGGATCGAATCATCATCGATAAAGTATATAATATCGCCGGCTGCCTCTTTTACTCCGGCATTGCGCTGGTAAGACGGGTTTTTACCCTCGACAAACATCACCTGTAAAGGCGTATTTTCACCCATGTTTTTTATTACCGCATCCGCCTGTGTCAGGCTCCTGACCGCACAAACAACGGAAATCACAGCATTTTCTCCTTTTTCATGTATTGTAAAAAATCCCTTAAGTTTTTTACCCTGTGTGTTTTTTTATCCGCGGCATGGGCATATGAAAACTGCGCGTTTGAAGTGTCCCTGGCCAGCCAGACCGCTTTGATCCCGGCGCGGGAAGCGCCCGCCACATCGGCTATAAAATTGTCGCCGATGAAGATGAATTCATCCCTTTTGACGCCCGCTTTTTTCAGGGCTATGTCAAATATTTTTTTATGGGGCTTTTCCACCCCTTCGATTTCAGAGACCACAACATGGTCGAACATATTGCTTAAGCCCGCGCGGTCAAGTATTTTTTTCAGATATGAAGACGCGTTTGAAATAACCCCGAGAATGACCTTTTTTGAACGCAGTTCCTTTAATACGCCGGGTACTTCCGCGTACGCCCTGAAGCTTGTCCCGTTCTTAAGCCTCATTTTTATCTTTTCAAGCGCGCCTTCGTCCCTGACTTTAAGTTTCAAAAAAACGGCCCTCAAAAAGAAATCCCACTTGTCCGAATCAGACATGGCGCCTTTTTCCGTAATCTTCCCCATGTCTTTTGCGGTTGCTTTAATGACGGAACTTAAGATACCCGTTTGTACCTTTACGCCGGCTTCTTCAAGGATCCTTTTTGCGATGACCACAAGCGACGGGTTCCTGTGTATCAAAGTCTCGCCCGCGTCAAAAAAAACAGCCTTTATCATTATCTTTTTTTCAACCCTTTTTTGCCGGTGGCGATTATCAGCTTTACCGCTTCTTCGGGGGTGGACACCAGCTTGAATATGTCCAGGTCTTCGGGCGAAACATAATCGCCTTTTAATAATTTCCTCTTTATCCATTCCAGGATGTCCGTCCAGTAATCTTTATCATAAAGTATGATGGGAAACGGCTTGATTTTCTTTGTCTGTATGAGGGTGGCCGCCTCAAACAGTTCATCCAGGGTCCCGTAACCTCCGGGAAAGACCACAAAAGCCGAGGCATATTTTACGAACATTACTTTTCTGGCGAAGAAATACCTGAAACCCATCTGTATGGTGGCGAATTTATTCGGACTTTGCTCGTGCGGCAGTTCTATGTTCAAGCCGACCGACGTGCCTCCGGCTTCATGGGCCCCTTTGTTTGCCGCTTCCATTATACCCCCCCCGCCGCCGGTTATTATGGCGTAACCTTTCCTTGCAAGAAGCCATGCTGTTTTCTCCGCAGCCTTATAGTTTTTTTGGCTGCTGTGTTCCCGAGCCGAACCGAATATGGAAACAGCGTTCGTTATCTCGCCTAAAGCCTCAAACCCGTCCACAAACTCGGACATTATGCGGAACATCCTCCATGAATCATTTGCAATATTCTCAAGCACGTACTGTTCGCGGTAATGCATCCTAAAACCTCCGGTAGTATGATTAAATATGCCTGCATATTTTATTATCTTTTGTTGCATCGTCCTTTACGCAAGTCGGAAACACCCTAAAAACCATCGTTGTGGGCCGAATAATATTCGGCCCCTACAAGTATCTGCCTGCATTTGTAGGGGCAGCATATCATGCTGCCCGCCCCTTGTGCGGTCTTTTCCGGCGGTATCTAAACAACTTCATTATACCAAAAAACGTCCTCTATTTGCCTCCAAAAAGTTTATATATCCTTACGACATTCTCCCCGGTTAAGTTCCATATAAGGTCCTTTATCTGCCTTAAAGGCGCGGTGGCAATACCGAGTTTGAGCCTGCCGCCTATGGATTCCCTGAAAGCATCCCCGTATTTTGTGAAAATATCGTTGAACTCGGAATCATCAAAAGACAGATTAAAATTTATATAAAAATCGCCTTTGGAATCCTTAAGGAAGTCCACCAGTTGTTCCACGGAAACCCCGAATAAACCCTTTAGGTCAAGCCCTGTGTTCTCCCTGATCTTAACCTGGTTAAACTGCATGATATTATTAAGATATATCCTCCGCATTTCGCCTTTCAGCTGTACAAGAAAATTGACCTTGCCCCCGTAAAAGTTCAGGCGGTTCTTCCTGAACATGGGTTCAAAAATTTTCGCGTCAATCCCCGTGGCGAAAACATTCAGGAAAAACCTGTTTTTATAATACGGATAAAAGAAGAACTTCATGTACGCTTTCTGCCCCGGGTTTCCCAGGATATTTCCCTGAACATCCAGCGTGAGGAATTCGTCGCTTCGGGTCGTACCTTTGTAAGAGCTGAAACCGGTGAGGTCTGAGATAAAGAACTTGTATTTTTGCCTTATATCCTCGAATTCAATCGACCCTTTGAAAATATAGAAATATTTGCAAAAAGGGATGATAAACGCCCGTGTGGACGCCCTCGGCCCTTCCTGCGCCCCGTCTTTTTTAACGAATCTCATTTTCAGTCCAAAAGCGATTATACCGTCAACGCTTTTCTCATAATCCTTTTTCAGGATATTCCCGAGGTTAAAATCTATGGTCATGGCTGCGGCGCTTATATTCAGGTATTCAAAATTAATGAAAGTTATCCTGTCGGGTATGACCGAGAAAGCGAAAAGATAATCGATCCCCGGGGCTATCGTTTTCAGCATGATCCTTGCTTCCCTGTTCAAATATATGTTATAACCCGTAAACAAGACAAAAAATAGCACAATAAGCTGACTCAATGTTTTCTTCATCATTCACCGAATATTTTCATCTGGATGTTCCCGGTTTTGTTCTTAAACCCTTCTACGTCCCTGAAAATGCTTATTTTCCCGAATTCACCGTCAAACCCCGGTATGATATTCACCTTTTCCTGCCTCACCCGCAGGATCGCTTCGGTTATCTTTTCGTCCGTTATAGCCAGCAGTTCCTCTTTGCTGCGGTCCATCAGTATCTCAAACTCCCTGCCGCCCTTTACAAGCATGCGTTCATACTCGGCCTGCACTTTTTTGCTGGAAGGAGCCGTTTCCTTGCAGTCGGATATTATTTCCTGAAGCTGGATCAGGTGTTTCTGCGGTATGGCGTTTTCCGGCACATAGTTCCACGGCCTGTCTGCAAGCTGCTCTATGCGGTGCAGCACGCCGAGCGTCAAAGGCTTAAAACACACGGGGCAGCGGTTCTTTTTTTCCAGCGATTCCCTGGGGTGGTATGATATGCCGCAGTTAACATGGCCGTCATAATAATACTTGCCCTCCTCGGGGAAAAACTCAATCGTATATTTGAACCTCTTCCTGTCTTTTTTCTCTATAATTTCCTTTATCTCGTAATAATCCATTTTGCAGTCAAACACATTGGCTTCCCTTCCTATTTTTGAAGGTGAATGCGCGTCGGAATTTGATATCAATGTGATGTTATCAAGCGCCGATATCCTCCAGTTTGCGGAAGGGTCCGACGACAATCCGGTTTCAATGGCATGGATATACTTTGCTTCGGGCCCGAAGCACTCCTCTATGGAATCAAAACCGGATTTGGAACCGAATATGGAGAACCACGGGGTCCAGGCATGCGCGGGTATGACCATTGCATCCGGCGTGATATCCATGGTGTATTTCACCAGGTCGCGCACGGAAAAGCCGAATATGGGCCTTCCGTCCGACGCTGTGTTGCCTTTTTCGGATAAAAGTTTGGAAAAACGCTCCGCATCCTTCAAAGACGGCATTACTATGAGCGTATGTATCTTCCTGACCTTGCCGTCCTGCTTGTATATATTTGATATTTCAGTGGACAGGATAATGCGTGAATCGGTTTTCCTGTCTTTTAACCTGTACAACCCGGGCTCTGATTCGCGCAGCTGGTTCTTGAGTTCTCCGAGATACGCGGGATGCTGGAAATCACCGCAGGAAATGATGTTTATCCCTTTCTTATCCGCCCACCTGGCTATTTCACCCACGTTCATATTCTTTGATGTGGCGCGCGAGTATTTTGAATGCACATGAAAATCCGCGATTACCCTCATTTAAGCCCCTGTTTTACCAGTTTTTTGATGAATTTTTTATGGCCTATAAATCCTATAAACGGCAGTTTTTTTATGTCAAAGTATCCGGCGTCAAGCGCGTCATCGCCCGCTTTTAGCTTTCCCGTGATCCCGGCCGCTTTTATTGCAATAACCAGCACGGTCCCGAAAGCCGTGCTTTCAAGCGTCGTGATATCAAAAAAAACTCCTTTTTTTGCCTTTAATCCGGTTTCTTCCCTTAATTCCCGCAGTCCGGCCCGCACTATTGTTTCTCCCTGATCCATGAACCCGCCGGGCAGGGCCCAGGTCCCTTTCATGGGGTCTAATTTTCTTTTTACGAGCAGGATACGGCCGTCTTTCACAGCCAGTACGGCCACGCCCGGGGCCGGGTTGTTAAAAAAATGCATTTTGCACGGGCTGCAATATTGTAATTTCAATCCGTGGGCATCATCATTTGTCAGCGGCCTGCCGCAGTGCGGGCAGAATTTGTATTTTGGTTTCATACAAACTTCCCGAAATTTTTCTTTCCAGCTTTAAAGGTAAACGGCATTTCACTTTTATTTATCGTCCTTTTAAAGTCATCCACTTTTTTTTCATTTATGTAAAAACCACCCTGCTCCACCATGCGCCTCGCGTCGGAATTTGACGCCGCTGCTTTTACTTCCTTTAAAATATCCGCGATGGAAGCTTCAGCGGAAGGGAATTTCCATGAATATATATGGGCATCGTACGGGATGGCCTTATCGGCGCCAAAAGACTTTTCAAAGTATTCCATGCCGTATTTGGCGCCCTCTACATTTATGTATTTGCGCACGATATCATAAGCCAGTTTCTTTTTTATATCCCTCGGGTTTAACCCTTCCTTCATTGATTTTTCCATGGAATCCATCTCTTCAACCGGCGTGTCGGTTAACAGTTCAAAATAATTCCTGATAAGGTCGTCAGGTATGGACATGACCTTGCCGTACATGTCCTCGGGCTTGTCGTTTAATCCTATGTAGTTATTAAGCGACTTACTCATTTTGTTTTTCCCGTCAAGCCCCAAAAGAATGGACGTAAACATGCCCACCTGCGGTTCCTGGCCCGATTCCCTCTGCAAAAATCTTCCCGCGATAACATTGAAACGCTGGTCAGTGCCGCCTATCTCTATGTCCGCCTTTATCATTACCGAATCATATCCCTGCATGACAGGGTAAAACATTTCCAGCAGTGTCAAAGGTTTGTTTTCCTTAAAACGCCTGTCAAAGGTATCATGCTCGAGCATCTGCGCGAGCGTAAACTTTGAAACAAGGCTTAATGTCTCGGCAAATGTTATTTTTTCAAACCATGTTCCGTTAAACACGATCTCAAGCGCGTCTGCCTTTAATATTCTGTAAACCTGTTCCTTATAAGTGGCAACGTTCTGAAGTATCTGTTCGCGGGTCAAAGGCGGCCTGCCCGAACTCTTTCCGCTCGGGTCGCCGACCATGGCGGTATAGTCCCCGATAATAAGGATCACTTTATGGCCCAGATCCTGGAATTGACGCAGTTTATTAAGGGTCACAGTATGACCGAGGTGTATATCCGAAGCCGTAGGGTCTATGCCGAGCTTTATGGTAAGCGGCTTGTCCTTTTTAAGTTTCTTTACGAGGTCGTCTTCGGTGACAATATCAACAACGCCGCGTTTTATTATTTTCAGCTGTTCTTCAACGCTCTTCATTTTGTTCCTCCATTGTGATGCTGTCGGAAAATCCCTAAAAACCATCGTTGTGGGCCGAATAATATTCGGCCCCTACAAATATCTGCCTGCATTTGTAGGGGCAGCATATCATGCTGCCCGCCCCTTGCGGGCTTTTCCGATAGTATCATTGTATTCATACAACGCTTTCCATACGGCACTCGGCACTGCCCATTCCGAAATCCGCAATCTAATCAATGCCTGAAATGCCTCACCCCGGTAAACACCATCGCTATTCCATTTTCGTCGCATGCCAGGATCGATTCCGTGTCCCTTACCGAGCCGCCCGGCTGTATTATCGCCTTTATGCCTGCGGCGGCGGCGGCGTCCACATTATCCCTGAATGGGAAAAATGCGTCCGAGGCCAATACCGCGCCTTTTGCCTTTTCTCCCGCGTTCTTTATGGCAATACCCATTGCGCCGACCCTGTTTGTCTGGCCCGGCCCTATGCCTATGGCAACACCGTCTTTTGCTATCACTATCGCGTTGGATTTCACATATTTGCATACATTCCACGCAAAATCCAGATCCTTACTTTCCTGCACGGATGGTTCCCTTTTAGTGACCTGCCTTAGGTCTGATTTATCAACGGTTTTAAGGTCGGCTTCCTGCACGAGCAGGCCTCCCGTTACTTTCCTTATGTCCATATACTGAATTCCCCTGCCGGTGGATCTCTTAAGTTCCCCGCACTTCATGATCCTGATATTTTTCTTGCCCTTTAATATCTCGAGAGCCCCGTCATCATAGCCGGGCGCTATTATCACTTCCATGAACATTTTTTCAACCTTATCGGCTATGCCTTTTGTGCACTGCCTATTTAAGGCGCATATCCCGCCGTAGGCGGACAACGGATCGGCTTCATAAGCCTTTACATAAGCGTCCGTGATATCGGCGCTGACAGCGACCCCGCACGGGTTCGCGTGCTTGATAATTACGGCTGCCGGGTCAACAAATGCCTTTACAATATTCAGGGCCGCGTCCATATCGTAGATGTTGTTGAATGAAAGTTCCTTGCCGTGCAGTTGCTCGCAGTTGCCGGGGCCCGTCTCCGGAAAATCAGGGAATACATAAAAAGCAGCTTTCTGGTGCGGGTTCTCGCCGTAACGCATCCCCTGCTTTTTATCGGCCGAGATAAGGATCCGCTCCGACAGGCCGTCGCTTCCCAGAAGTCGCCCCTCAAGATAATTTGAAATATAAGTGTCGTAATCGGCGGTCGTCTTGTATGCCTTAACCCGGAGGTAATTCAGTGTTTCAATTTTTACGCCGCCTGATTTCATCTCCGCGAGAACTGCCGGATAATCAGCCTTGTCCGTCAATACAGCAACAGACTGGGCGTTTTTCGCGGCCGACCTTATCATGGAAGGCCCGCCAATGTCTATATTCTCTATTGCCTCCTCGATCGATATGCCCGGTTTTTTAATGACCGACTTGAAAGGATACAGGTTGACCACGACCATATCTATCTCCTGGATCCCGTGTTTTTTTATGGTTTCCATGTGTTCCTTATTATCACGCAGCGCCAGCAGCCCGCCGTGCACCTTGGGATGCAGGGTCTTTACCCTGCCGTCAAGCATTTCAGGGAAACCGGTTACGTCGGAAATGTCCAGCGCGTCAATACCCGCGTCCTTAAAAGCCTTTTTTGTCCCGCCCGTAGATATGATCTCAACACCCAGGGCTTTCAGTTCCTTCGCAAAATCTATAATGCCGTCCTTGTCCGAGACGCTTATCAAAGCGCGTTTTACCTTAAGCATAAGATCCTCCGTTTATGTTATTTGAGGGCGCGTTTTAAGCCGCCGGTAAGGCTTTCCTACGAGTTCCAGAAATCTTCCAGGACTTCCATGGCTTTTTCAAGGTCCTCCTTATTTACCATGATCGTCCCGTATGATTTCTTCCTGAAAAAACTTAAATTAATATTTGAATGCGGCAGTATATTACTGCGCATAAAACTGTGGATACCGCTGTCCGTCAGCATGGAGCGGAGCGCTTCGGCTTCCACATCGCTTTCAACTTCCGCAAGTTCAACCACCTCTATGTCAGGCAGGTCCCCTTCCTCTTCGTCATCGGGAGGAAGTTCCGGCACAAGTTCCGCGCCGCAATCCTCGCAATTGGTAACGCCTTCTTTGTATTCGTACAGGCAATTAGGACAAAACATAACGCCTCCTCAGCGCTTAATTATAACCCGTCTTCCCTTTATTTCCAGTTTATCCCCGCAATATAATTTTAGAGCTTCCTTATACGCCTCATGCTCGAAAGGCAGTATCCTTTTTTGGAGTATTTCCGGCGTATCATCCTGTTCCACAAGAACAGCCTTTTGCACTATTATCGGTCCGGTATCTGTCCCGCTGTCCACGAAATGCACGGTGCATCCCGACACCCTGACTCCATGTTCCAGCACGGCTTCATGCACATGCAGCCCGTACATTCCCGGCCCGCCAAAGGCGGGAAGCAGCGCGGGGTGTACGTTCATAATATGCCCGTCAAAAGTATCCAAAAAATTTTTTGTCAATATCTTCATATATCCGGCCAGGCAGACCAGGTCTATATTGAGTTCGTTCATATTATGCGCCAAAGCCAGGTCAAAATCTTCAGCAGTCGCAAAATCCTTCGGGTTCATATGGAGCGTGGCAATACCGGCTTTAAGCGCCCGTTCCAGCCCGTAAGCGCCTTTATTATTGGAAAATACAACCTCTATTTTCCCGTCTTTAATGTCTTTTGACTCAAAAGCGTCGATTAAAGACTGCAGGTTGGTTCCCCCGCCCGACACAAAAACCGCTATGCGCTTCATAAGGCTCCTTTTCAGCAACAATCCCTCAATACTCAATGCAACAACTACCGCCTTGTAACCCTTTCATACTGTTTAATCAGCCTTACCATGTTCTCTATTTTTGCTTCTTTTACGCGGTTTTTTGAATCAATCTCCGCTGCTTTATATATGTTTGTTTTCGCGTTTATAATATCATTCAGGGTAAAATACACGCAACCCAGGTTATAATAATAATCTTTATCCGGTTTTATTTCAATAGCTTTTTTATAGGCGGCGACAGCCTCATCCACACGTTTTTGCATGAAATAAATATTGCCCAGGTTATTATAAAGCGCCGGGTCGTTGGATTTTTCAGCGGCCCTTTCCATGTATTCCCCGGCTAAAGCCAGATCACCGTTTTTATAATAAATATATGCCAGCTCAGCAAGGGCCGGCTTTAAGTACGGGTCTATTTTCAGCATTTTTCCGTATTCTGCAATTGCCTCCGTCTGTCTGCCCATGGAATTTAATATGACGGCTTTTTTATAATGCAAAAGCACATAATCCGGGGCAAGTCTTTCCACCTCTTCAAGCTTTGCAATGGCCGCAGGCGCGTTTGTTTCAGGGTCCGAATCATAATAGGCGCTGGCCAAAAAGTAGCCGGCCGGCACATTGCCGGCATTGTAAATCAGGGCTTTTTTATAATTTTCTATTGAAGCCTGCCATTGTTTTGCTTCAGACATGGCAATGGCGCGTTTCAAATATATATCCGACAACTGGACCTTAAACTGGAGCACCATTATAAGAACCGATATAACCGGCACTGTTATGATCATGGCTTTTTTCCATAACGGACTCATAACAATGGATCCGCCTTTTCTTCCATTTAACAGCGTGCCCGCCAGGACCGCGGACAGCATGGCTGATGTTCCGAAATTAATATCCACTCCAACCAGGTTTACCGCAAGCAGTCCGCAAAAAGCCGCGTAAAAATCTTTTTTTTCCGGTTCAACCCCCCTTAATATTGTAAATAAAACAAACACGATCGCGGCAAGGCCGGAGATGCCGTATTCTGCCGCCGCCTGCAGCAAGAAATTTTCCGGATATGACACTTCATAACTGTGCATGTAAGATTGCTTCATTATTTCCCCCGGCCTGAAAGCCGGGAAAATAAAGGAAAACGATCCGGGGCCAGAGCCCAAAACCGGATTTGCCGCGATAAGCTTGATCGTCCCGGCCCATACATTAACCCTGAATTTCAGCGGGTCAATATTATGCAGAAGCATTATTACCCCGGCAATTACGGCTGCCGCAGCTATAATTACCGGGAACGCGTTATTTCTTATAATATCCCGCATATCCGCGTGTTTTGAACGGGTTATCACGGCAAAAACCGCCATTTCGCATGCAAGCGCGGCAAAGGCGCCTTTTGACCCTGTCTTATACAAAAGAAACAGGACAAGTACAACCGCGACCACCGCGTATGCCGGCTTGACGCGCGTGAATTTGCCCGGCGCCGTCAATATGAAAGGAATAAGGACTATAAGATAAGCCGCAAAAAAGTTCGGGTTGCCTAAAGTAGACGGTATTCTCCGGTTAAAAGCAAGCAGGCCTGAAAACATCCCGGGCAGGAAGACCTGGCCCAATCCAATTGCCGCAACAGGCAGCGCAGACAAAAGAATCAGCAGACTTAAACGTTCTTTGGAAACCGCATTTTGATTTGCCATTATTATGAAGATCAGGGAAAGCATGAATGCCGCGCACATTACCGGAATTGCCGCGCCCCGGTAAGAACTGAATGAAAAACTCAACATCATCCAGGCAGGGATGATAAAAATATGCATGGACTCCGTGCTTATCTGTATTTCCTTTGACCTGATAAAGGCAATAAACAGCAGTAGAAACCCGGTTGAAAGCATGATTTCCTTGATGTAAGTGAAGTTATAGGAGTCCTGCCATATTGCGAGAGGAACGCTTAAAAGCATGAAAAATAAAGCGGGCCGCATAAATCTTTCCCCTGCCCCCTGCGGCATTATCTGCCCCGGGAATTTTCGGCGCCGGACAAATTAAAATCCCCTGTAATTGCCCGCAGGAGCGCTGTTCGCGGCGTTCCAAAGCGGTTCATTTAAGAACCTTACGGTCAAATGGATCTGCCCGTCATACCCGAAAAATGCGAGTTCCGCCTTTGTCCCGCCTAAGGACCATGCCATATAGGAATTGCTGGGTTTCCCGTCGGATAAAACGCCGTTTTTGATCCTGCTTATCTTTTCGGCCAAAGGCATGGCCTTGATATCGTTTTTTTCATAGGACGGATCTCCAAAAAGCTTCTTAAACATAGTGTATAACCCTATAAACCGTCCGTACATTATCTCGTCCTTATTCGGGACCTTGAACTGCTGGCTCTCAAATTTCTCGTTTTCGCCGAACTCAAATTTTACGGCGTAAAGCATGCCGTTATAAATACCCAGCGACATGAAATTAGCGTGGGGTATGGGCGTTAGAAACTGCGCCTGTGAGATCATCATGGACCGCTTAAAATCAGGGTCATTTGAATCTGTCGCGTAAGAGAAATTCCTTTTTATATCTGCTTCCGAAATTTTCCACGACATGCCTTCAAGCAGGAAGTTGCCGGGTTTAATGGTCCCGAAAGCCCTGTCGTCGGCCGTTAAATACTTTTCCGTGTATTCCTTAGCCACAGATAATGCTTTGGCGTTTTTCACTCCCGACAGCATAAAAAAAGAGGCTATGAGCAGCACCCCGAGGGAAGAAATCAGCATAATCCAGAATTTTTGTACTTGTTTTACGTGTTTGATCTCTTTTTGCGTAAGTTTCCTGCTGATTGCAGGAAGCGGAGACCCGCAATTTTTGCAAAACTTCGCATCTTCGCGGTTCATTGCACCGCAGGCGTTACAGGTCCTGTCCATAAAAACCCTCCATAATTTAGTGTGGTAAAAACGTTGATAAGGTTTATGTCCCGCTATTACTCAACCTTGATTTTTCTCTTTCCTTATCTTCCTTATCCCGTATCTCGTCAGCTTGCCGGTTTCCCCGCCTTTTGCCGTTACCTGGTAGAGTATCATTCCGTCATCAATACCGGACACGTTCCACACCGTGCTGTTATATATTTTCCCTTTTTTATCCTCTTCCAGGTTTGCCAGCGTCTTGCCTGCTTCATTATATACTTTTATGGTTACGATGCCGTCTTCGGGTATGTAATAGTTAAATATGATCTTGTTGGAAGCTTCCTCATAGATGGCGAATATCTCGCTTGAAATATTCAGGAACCTCTCGGGCTCATCGGCTTTCAGCTCCAGGTCATAGACCATCTGGGGAGGCAGATTTTTAGTCAGGACTTTTATCTTCACCTTGCCCACGGGCAGGTTGTTCACGATATAGTTGCCGTCCTTGTCTGATATGCCTATGCCAAGCGTGGTCCCGTCCTCTTTCATGAGTTCCACGGTCGCCCCGGATAACGGCATGATGCCGTTTGACTGGGTTACTATGCCTTTAACCGTAACTTTGGTCTTGATCTTTATCTTAAAGTGGGAGGCGTTCTTTCCTATCACGCCTTCCTTATCCACGGATACTATATGAAAATACCAGATCCCGTCGGTTATGCTTGACAGCACCATGTTAGTGTCCATGGTCTTGGAATTCTTCGGGCTCGGTATGGTTTTCTCCAATGCGTCCACCAGGTAGTAATAGCCTATTATCTCATTTACATAATCCATCGGTTTCCACTGCAGCTTGACATTTGTCTCCCTGTACCACTTTTCCTGGTCCTGGTGCGACTGCGAGAAAACAAGCGGCGGGGGCGGCGTCATGGCGACATTGATCTGCATGTGCGACGCGTCGTCCGATATGTTGCCCGCGCTGTCTTTGGCAATTACATGCAGGTACCAGATACCGTCAGGCACATCGACAAAGGAAGCCATGGTGCCGCGTGTCCAGCTGGCGGTTGTTATGTCAGGGACCGTGTTCTTGATCTGGTTGAATATATAGTAGTAACCTTCAACGCCGGCCGGATCTGACGGCGTTGTCCACGAAAAAGACGGCGAGTTATTGTTGTACCACTGGTTAAAATCCCCGTGCGTGATCGATGTTGTCACGGGCGGTTTCGGCTTTGTGGAATCTATGTT
Organism: uncultured bacterium; assembly: GCA_937889595.1. Classification (GTDB taxonomy): domain Bacteria; phylum Oederibacteriota; class PGYV01; order PGYV01; family Palsa-1178; genus PALSA-1178. Next base: position 63,588 of record CALAOR010000010.1, on the reverse strand, counting down.
TATGGCGTAATGCGTCGCTTCCTCCGACACATTGCCCGCCTCGTCCTTTGATATTATGTGGAAATACCAGGTGCCGTCAGCCGCGTTATTAAAATCAATTTCATTGTCCGTGTACCATGTCCCGTCTTTAACGCCGGGGACCGTCGTGGCCATCTGATCAAATATAAAATAATATCCGGTGATCTTCGTGGCATCCTGGGGCGTATCCCAGGTAAGCTTGATGTTTTTATTATTATACCAGTCCTGCTGCATGGGATGCGTCATCGAACGCACGACCGGCGGCATGGAAAACCTGTCGCATATGGCCAAAACCTGCTTGTTGCCGCTTTCCCTTTCATTGCCCACTTTATCCACGGCGCGTACTGTATAGTAGTAAATTATGCCATCTTCGAGATCCTTTGAATCGTCCGTGAACTTTGTTTCAAAAGTAGCGGCGTCGTAATTGATCTGCATTCCCAGCTGCCCTGAAACAGATGAGCGGTATATCCTGTAATAATCAAGGCCCGCTATGGAATCCACGGCCTTTGACCACTCTATGTTTATTTTCCCCTCCCTGACGGGTTTTGCGACCAGCTGCGTTATCTGGGAGGGAGGCGATACGTCAATGGTGGTATGTATGGAATCCTGCTCAAAATACTCGGACCAGTTGCCGGCATTATCCCGCGCCTTTGCCCTGAAGTAATACGTGATGCCGTCCTCGCCCTTAAAGGATGTGGCCCTGCTCTTTGTTTCCTTCAGCCATATCTTCCATTTGCCTTTCTCGCCTTCCTTATACTCGACGTCAAAACTGTAAACCCCGGATTCCTTGTCTTCGCCCGTCCATTCCACGTCAAAAGTTTCGGAATTCTGGTGCTGTTTTAGGTCCTTTATTGACACCTCAGGCGGGTTTGTCTCGATCTTGAATTTATAGTGGCTCGCCTTGGTGCCTGTGTTGCCGGCTTTGTCTTTTAAGGTTATATGGAAGTACCATTCACCGTCATCCAGGTTCTCTATTATTTTAATGGTTGTCTCTTTTGTAAACTTCGCTGTTTTCCTGTCCGGCATGGTATCGGGGGTGCGGTCCACCATGTAGTAAAAACCTTCGGCCCCGGATAGATCCTCCACGCGCTCCACTACAAATACCGGGTTTACGGTGGAGTAATACCTTTCCGGATTCGGATGGGTCGATGAAGACACGTCGGGCGGATCCGCTTTTAAATCAATATTTACCCGGAATATGAACGGATCCTCGCCTATATTCCCCGCGTTATCTTCGGCTGTTATGTGGAAATAATACACGCCTTCCCTGTCCACCGTATACTCTGCTTCGCGCTTGTCGGTGGCCGCCGCTATTTCGGGAGATATCTTCAGGTGCTTTTCCTTCGCGAACAGGCAGTAAAACTGCTTTATCTTTGACAAATCCGGCGGCACTGTCCAGGCAAGCTTGACGACCGGCAAATTATACCATGTATCCTCGGACACATGCGTCGGGGATGACACTTTCGGCTGCTCCACTATGGTGTCTATTTTCATCCTGTAATGTGACGCTTCCCAGCCGTAATTGCCGGCATTATCCTTTGATATCACGTGGAAATACCATATGCCGTCCTTTAACTGCGGGAGGGTTATCTGGTTTGACGGCATCCACTCACCCAGGTCCTTTGACGGGACGGTATTATGTTTTTCATCGAGAACATAATAATATCCTTCTATGCCCGACATATCCTCGGACGTGTCCCAGTGAAGTTCCGGGATGGAATTGTTGTACCATATTTCCTGGTCAGGATGCGTCCTGGAGAATATTTTCGGCGGCTTTGCCACAGTGTCTATATTAAAACGGTAATGCGACGCCATAAATCCGGTGTTCCCCGCCTTATCCTTTGAAACCACGTGCAGATACCACTCGCCGTCCTTTAAATCCACGGAAAATATCGTATCTTTGTCGGTCCAGGTGGCGTTCAGCTGCGGCACTGTTTTTTCCGCGTTATCTATGCAATAATAAAAACCTTCTATGCCCGACATGTCTTCGGGCTTTGATATCCTGAACTGCGCTTTCCTGATGTTATACCACTTGTGCGGGTCGGGGTGGGTCACCGACGATATATGCGGCGGCAGGGCCTGCGTGTCCACATTAAACCTGAAATGCGTCGTTTCTTTTGAGATATTGCCGGCCATATCCTTCGATTTCACGTGTATGTACCAGGTGCCGTCCTGTTTATCCGGCAGTTCCGTATCGCTTGTAGTCTTATAAATGCAGTCATTTTCAAACGGTTCGGTATCCGGGCGCTGGTCAACAAGGTAATAAAAACCCTCAATACCGGACAGGTCATGCGGCTTTGCCATGTGTATCTCGACGCGTTTTGTGTTATACCAGGATTTTTCATCCGGATGCGTGCGCGAACCTACAACCGGCGGCAGCGAGTGTGTGTCTATATTGACCCTCAGGTGGGCCGCCTTTGTCCCGGTATTTCCGGCCTTATCCTTTGACACTATGTGAAAATATTTTATCCCGTCTTCCAGTGATTTTATTTTTACCATGTTGGTGTCCGTGAAAATTCCCGCCTTATCGGTAGGCAGGGTATTAGGCATTTCATCCACGAGATAGTAGTATCCTTCAATCCCCGACAGATCATGCGGCGGCTGCCACTGGAAGACCGGCATGTTATTGGAATACCATTTTTCTCCCTCGGGATGCGTCGTGGAAACCGGCTCGGGTGACAGGGCCACAGTGTCGATCTTTACCGTAAAATGCGAAACTTCCGGGCTTATATTGCCCGCCTTATCCTCGATTAAGACGTGGAAATACCAGATCCCGTCATCGAGATTTTTAACCGTGACGTTTTCCTTTACCGTGGCCGTGCATTTGGCCGTGTCCGGTACTGTATCCGGGTTCCTGTCCATGAAATATAAGTACTGTTTTACGTCAGGGTGCATCCCCCACTCTATGGTCGCGTCGGACCTGTTGTACCAGAGTTCCTGTTCGGGGTGCGACTTTGACGACAGCTTCGGAGTGACCGCAGCCGATGTGGTAAAACTGTAATCGGACAGTATCCCCGAAAAACTCCCCACGTCCGAATAAGTCAGTATCCTGAAATGATACTCATTTAAGGACTTTAAGTTATTAAGTGTGATCTTATGTTTTGTGGTCAGGGTTTCATTTATTATGTTATTACCGTAAGTTGTGTCTTTGCCGTACTCCACTATGGTCCGGGCCTCCCTGTCGGTGGACCATGTAATAACCGCGCTGTGCGACGTTATCTCGGAAACCATTGCGTCAAATAATCCCGGCGGAGGTGTGTTTGATATTGTGGTCCTGAATATCCTGCCTTTGGCCGAGGAGCCGAAGTAAAGGTAGCCGTTAAACAAATGAAGCGCCCTGATGTCCTCCTCGTCCGTCTGGAAAGCCAGTATCCAGGATTTGCCGTCTAAAGTCTTGTACACCCTGCCGTTATCCCCGCTGCCCACATACATACCGTTCCCGAAAGCCTCGAACCTGTAGAAGTTGACGTCTTTTTCCGAGAAAAAATTTTCGATCCAGTTTGTGCCGTCTTCCGTCATGTATATGAGCCCGCCGCCGGCCTTTGCCGTGGACGCGTAAAGCCTGTTCTTGAAAACAAAAAAATCATTTACAAAACTCTGGTTTGTGTCGAATATTTTCTGCCAGTTTATGCCGTCCGCCGTCCTGTAAACAAGGCCGTTCGGGTATGTGCCGGCGTAAAGATAATCGCGGTATAACCCGAAGCATGATACGGCAAGTTCCGCGGTATTAAGCGACACAACCCAGTTTGTCCCGTTATATGTGTATATTTTCCCTTCCGTTGAGGTTCCGGCGAAAAGCCGGCCGCGGAACGCTTCCAGGCAGTGTATCCTGGCCTCGCCGCTGTTGAATGAAAGCGACCAGTTCTTTCCGTCCAGTGTCTCATATATGCCGCCGTTTGCGTTAGTGCCGCAGAAAAGCTTTGGTGTGCCCATGTCGGAAAACGTCTTCATGCAGTAAACCTGGGGCGTGTAATCGCCGAGGGTTTCCTGGTCAAAAGTTTTGGTATGACCGACAGGCGGGTTAAAATAAGGCGAGAAAATATTGGCTATGCTTACAGTTTCCCAGGCGCCCGAGTCGCCGGTCGTGGTCCTGACCACCGAGTCCTTATTTGTGCAGGCGTACAACTGCCCGTTAAATTCCTCGAAATCATATATGATCTGGGAAAACCCGTTTTCAAAAACAGGTATGAAGCTTTCCTTGGGCACGTAACGCAGATAAAGCGGTATGGCGGCCCTGATATTCTTGATAACTTCGCTTTTACCGGACCCGCTGACCACAAGCCCGGGAAGGTCGCGGCACTGGCCGATGAATTTTCCGCGGTCCTCTTTTATGGTGATCTCAAAGTTGACTGTGATTGCCTTGTAGTCGTCCTTCATTTTTGTCCTTTTCCATGGGCCAAACTGAACCACGGGATTTGAGCCCTTTAACTTTCCCTTATCCTGTAAATAACCGCCGTCTCATCGCAGTGTTTCGGGTACTTCGGGCAGTTAAAGCAGTCCCGCCATATCTTATGGGGCAGTTTTGAACGTGATATTTTTTTGAAACCGTACTTTAAGAAAAAATCCGGGATTTTTGTCAGGGCAAATATTTTTTTTATTCCGATCAACTTTGCTTCTTTGACGGCATGTCCGAGGAGTTTTTCCCCCATCCCTTTGCTCCGCAGGCTTTTCTCTATTATCAGGGACCTTACCTCGCCAAGGTCCTCCCAGTAAACATGGAGCGCGATCATGCCCGCGGGCCGGCCTTTTTTGTCCAGGATGAAAAAATCCCTTATTTGCGCGAAAATATCGCCCATGGGCCTTATTATGAGTTCGCCTTCAGCCGAGTATTTTTTCAGCAGGGCCTGTATCCTGTACGCGTCCTTAATATGTGCTTTCCTGATTCTCATTTTGTCTGCGCTTTGCTCCTTGGCGTATTATGGATATGAAGCCTTACTTTCCCGCGAAATCAAAACCCTGCTCAAAAGCCGACAGGTTTTTTTCTATGAGTTTTCCGGCTTTGCTGCCGAGCATATCCTGTATGACAACCCTGGCGCTTTCCTGAGAGAATAACTTCCTTATGCCAATGTACGCCCCCGCCATGATTATGTTCGCCACCTTGGAGGCATCAAGGTTCTTGGCCATATCGCTGGCCGGGATCAATATTTTTTTGTCCGCGTTTATATTGTCATGCAGGATAAGGGAGCTGTTTTCAATCACAAGGGTTTTTTTTGATGTTCTCTGGACGTAAGAATCAAGGGCGCGCTGGTCAAAAGCGATCAGGGTGTCGGCGGTCTCCACGACAGGCGAAAATATTTCCTCGTCGGATATGACCAGGGAGCAAAACGAAAATCCGCCGCGTTTTTCCGCGCCGTATGACGGCAGCCAGGCGGCATTCTTGTTTTCATATACGGCCACGCGTGCTATAAAAATACCGAGGGTCAAAACCCCCTGCCCGCCGGACCCGGCGATTATTATCTGTTCTTTCATGAAAACTCCTTCAGTAATTTTATACTAACTCCGAACTCCGAACTCGCCTTCCGCCCCCGCCTTACTTCACGTCCTTTATAACCCCGACTTGATAATACTTGCTTATCTCCCCGTCTATCATCTCGTTTGACTCTATCGGGTCTTTCCGCCAGTTTGCCGGGCAGGACGCCAGTACTTCAACCATGGAAAATCCCACGCCGTTTATCTGGTTCATGAATGCTTTTTTAATTACCTTTTTTGCCTTTATCACGGACACAGCATCGGTTACTTTCACGCGTTCCAGGTATTTTACGCCCTCGAACTGGGCCAGGAGCTCGGAGACCCTTATCGGATATCCGTAGTTCTTGACATCCCTGCCGTTGGGCGAAGTGGTTGTCACCTGGCCGATAAGCGAAGTAGGCGCAAGTTGCCCGCCTGTCATGCCGTAATTGGTATTGTTTATGAATATCACTGTTATGTTTTCCCCGCGGTTCGCGGTATGTATTATCTCCGCCATGCCTATGGATGCCAGGTCCCCGTCCCCCTGGTAACAGAAAACAGTCTTACCGGGATGCACCCTTTTGATGGCGGTCGCGACCACAGGAGCCCTTCCATGCGCGGCTTCGGTTACGTCAAAGTTCCAGAAATCATAGGCAAACACAGCGCAGCCCACGGGCGCGACGCCGATTATGGTTTCCCGTATGCCAAGCTCGTCCACTATCTCGGCAATGAGCTTGTGAATTGTGGAATGCCCGCAGCCCCAGCAGTACGTGAAGGGCCTGTCCGTCAGCGACGTTGGCTTTTTGTATATTGTTTTTTCGGTTGACATATTATCCGACCTTCCCTTTTATGAAGTTGTAAAGTTCCTCGGCAGTGGGTACGCCGCCGCCCGGCCTTCCGTAAAATTCGATCTTTGACGAGTCTTCGACGGCAAGCCTGACGTCCTCGACCATCTGCCCCAGGTTCATCTCAAACACGAATATCTTTTTCACATTTTTAGCGGCTTCTTTTAAGGCTTCATACGGGTATGGCCACACGGTGATGGGCCTGAAAAGCCCCGTGTTTATTCCGTCCTGTTTTAAAAGCCTGATCGTTCCTTTTGAAATCCTGCCCACGGTCCCGAACGCCGCTATCAGGTAATCCGGGTTATTTTCCATGCCCGACAATTCAAAACGTTTCTCGGTTTTTGTTATAAGGTCGTATTTTTCCTTAAGCTTGAAATTATGTTTTTCAAGCACGCCCGGCTGCATCAGGAGGGAAAGTATCCTCTGCCCGTCGCGTCCCTTCGCCCCTGTCAATGCCCACGGCTTTGGCGTGTTTAAATATAATGGTTTCCTGTCCCTTTTCAGCTCAACGTTTTCCATGAGCTGGCCCAAAAGCCCGTCCGCGAGTATCATGACCGGGTTCCTGTATTTGTCGGCAAGGTCAAAAGCGTCAAAAGTAAGATCATACATTTCCTGGATGCTGCTTGGCGCGAGCGTTATCATCCTGAAATCGCCGTGCCCCGGTTTTACAGCCTGGAAATAATCGCTCTGCGACGGCTGTATGTTCCCGAGTCCCGGCCCGCCGCGCATTACATTAACCAGCACGCCGGGCAACTCACAGCCAGCCATGTATGATATGCCTTCCTGCATAAGCGATATGCCGGGCGAGGACGAAGTGGTCATGGCCCTGGCCCCTGCGGCAACCGCACCAAAAACCATGTTAACCGATATGAGTTCGCTTTCAGCCTGTATGAACGTGCCGCCAACCTCAGGCATGCGTTTTGACATGAATTCAGGTATCTCGTTTTGGGGCGTGATGGGGTACCCCGCGTAAAACCTGCATCCCGCGTCAAGGGCCGCTTCAACAACCGCGTGATTTCCTTTTATAAAAGCTTTTTTATTGTCAGATGTCATTTTTTCTCCGTTTCTATTATCTCTATGACTTCTATGGCCGCGTCAGGACAGATTATGCCGCAAAGCGTACAGGCATTACACTTGCCTTCATCGCAGAATTCCACAATATTATAACCTGTTTTATTCATTTTCTTGCTTATCTTTATCTGTTTGGGCTTGCAGGCCGCAATGCACAAAAGGCATCCCTTGCACCTGTCAACTTCTATTATTATTCTGCCTTTTCTCATGAAATCTCCGTTTTAAGCATGCCCTTTTGGCATGAAAATATGTAATAAAATGAAACAATTACAACCCATTCCAATTTCACCATACAATACAAAACAAGTGAGATTATTATAAGATATTGCGTGGGATATTACAAGGAAGAATTAAGGTATGTTGCAGGCCCAAATTCGTAAGTAATAATTAACCCGATCCGTATGTCCAAAAAGCCTGACTTACGCCCTGCACAACTCCGAATTCCGAACTTCCCCACCCAGCCTCCCCCGCCAACTACCGTTTCCTTCTTTCCACTTTTTTCATATCCAGCGTCGACTTGACCCGGTTCCTGCCCTCTTCTTTGGCCAGGTACAGCGCCTCATCCGCGTTCTTGAAAAGTTCCCTGGGGTCGCGGGCGAATTCCGGGTAGGACGTGACGCCTATGCTTACGTATATCGGCCGCTTTTCCTTTTCATTGCCGCCCTTCAGGTTTGCCTCGGAATATTTCCGCATATCATCGGCTATTTTTATCGCGCTGTATATGTCGTAGTTTTCAAGGACAAAAACAAACTCCTCGCCGCCGTAACGGGCACAGTATGTGCGTTCGTACCGCTTTTCAAAATCCGCCAGCATCACGGCCATTTTTTTAAGGACCCTGTCGCCTTCCTCGTGCCCGAAACTGTCGTTGAATTTCTTGAAAAAATCGATATCCAGAACGCACAGCGATACGCACCGTATCTCGCCTTTATTCTTTTTTTCCAGGCTCTCCCTGAGCTTTTCCTGGAAAGTCAGGTGGTTTAAAAGCCCTGTCAGGCCGTCGTGGTATGCCTGTTTTTTTATCTTTTCGTATAGTGCCGCATTCTCAAGCATCACGGTGATGCGCGAGAGCATCATTTCCAGGGTCCTGATCTCAAATTCCGGGAAAACATAGCCTTTTTCCTTGTCAAGTTTCATGAACCCGTAAACGGAGTCGCCGTGTTTTAAGAGGCTTATAAGGTTTTTATCCAGGTTGAGCCTGTTAAAATTCAGCGGTATGTTTTTCTTTGCGGCATTGTCTATGACAATACTCTTGCCCGTATGCATCAGGTAGCGCAGGAACTCGTTTTCACGGGCATTAAACTTTGTTCCTTTGACAGTTGAAGGGTAGTTAAAACTCTCCGACACCTCAAAGGTATTATCCTCGGGGTTATATTCCGCGAGATAACCGCTGTATATGTCAAAGGACCTAATCTCATTCAGGAAATCCCTCATAAGGCCGCTTTTGCCTTCCATGAGGTTTAATTTCTCGTTTATCTCGTACATACGGCTGACACGCTGTTCTTTTGTTATCACCTTATAGTTTATATCATAAAGCTCCATTATGCTTACGATCTCGCCGCATAGGTCCTTGAGCTTTTCCTTGATATTCTCCTTTTCATCATTGATCTCCCGGTCAAAATCAATGACTACGGCTCCTATGGTCCTGTTTAAAACAACCGGTATTGTGGCGGCCGTTTTTACCTCCACTTTTTCACTGTAATACGGCATCCTTGCGCCTTTTGCGTCGAACGGGAAGAACATATTCTTATTCAGCGCCGCGCCGAGGAGCCCCTCCTTGATGTCAAAGCTGTAGTCTTTTATCACTTCTGATTCTTTCGTGGAAACCGACATGGTCAGCGCAAATATACCGCCGCGCTGCTCATCCCTGATGAAGTAAAGCAGCGACACTGGTTTCAATATATCATGATAAAGCAGCAGGAGGCTTTCAAGGAGGTTATATATCACCGTCTTAAAGTGCCTGCTGTCCTTGTCTGTTTCGACAAGTTTAAGCGTTTCCGCGCCGGGGATGTTCCCGCTTTTGACGTTCCTGAAATAAGTGACTGCGGCAAAACCGGCGATGACCGCGAACATAAAAACGTCCTGCTGTGTGAATTTATCCCGGTCTTTTATAAATACCGCGAGCATTGCCGCAGCCATGATCATGCCCGCCTTGAAATCCCTGGCTGTAAGGATCATTATGATAAGTACCATTACCAGCCATTTTAACGGTGACGATATGCCGCCGGAGACGCAGGCCAAGGTCAAAAACATCAGCCCGAGCCCGTAGTTCATCCTGTTAACGGCGCGCCCGCCAAGGGTGGTTTTTTTCAGGTCAATAAAATATACAGCCGTAAAGAATACCGTGAACAGGATAAAGTTTGTGATGTAGTTGAATTCGGCGTGCGGATAAAGACCGAAAATATCGGCGGCAAGGATTACGAGGGCGATTGAAAATATTACTATTTTTAGGTCGAACCTGAAAGGTTTTTCTTCCCCTTTATTTCTCGAAGCAAACCTTACATAAGGGCTGCGCTTCATGTTTATTTAAACTTTTTTACCGCTTCATCAACGCTTTTATAGTATTCAAGGATGTTCGTAAAATCAAGCAGCTCGAATATTTCCATGACTTCGGGCTTCATGTTGACAAGCTTCAGATCGCCCTTGTTCTTCCTTATGTTCTTAATCTCGCTGATGAATATGCCCCAGCCCGCACTGGAAATATAGTCCACGCCCACCAGGTCCATGATGATCTTGAAGTTTTTCCCGGAAAGAAGTTCTCCCATAGTATTTTCAAGCAGCCCCGAAGTGGTCGTATCTATGTATCCCGTGCACTGGACAACTTTTATAGGGCCCTTGTCAACTATGCTTACATTTAAGCCTTCTCCTGCCATAAAAAACACCTCCGATAATTCATTCTTTCCATTTTATTTTCATATATCCTAATGGCTGTCTAAAGCGCTTTTTCCACTTGATTATTATATCACCTTTTATGTCAGGATAAAACAACAATTTTTTGAAATCTTTAATGGAAACAAACTTTGCGCCTGCCAAAACCCCGTCAGGATTCACCTTTAAAACATGGTTTTTTACCGCCTTTACCGTGAAGTACAGGTTGACTATGTGCCGTTTTTTGTCCGGATATACAGTGTCATGGACAAGGAACAGTTCCCCCACAGCCCCGATCTCCATCGATAATTCCTCCATAAATTCCCGTTTCAGTGCCTCATGAAAGCTCTCACCAAACTCCACCCCCCCGCCGGGAAGCAGCCAGTAGGATTTGCCGTTCTTCTGGTGGTTGACAAGCAGCAGCTCGTTCTTGCCGTTAAGCAGTATGCCGGCAACGCGTACGCGGATGTTCTTGTTTTCCATGTTTTTTACAATCGGTTTCATATCGAATTCTCCTTCTGTTTTTCAGTATAACAGCATAATAAGAACATACCGGGTTTAGGGGTTAATGGGTTGGGGAACCCGGAGCGCTGTCTGGTTTAATACCTATCCGGTTATCATGATTCAATCAACGTTCGCTTAACGGTTACTCAACACAACTATTTTGGTAGGTAAATTTATTTTTTTGGGTGCTTTTTTGCTCTGAATCCTTTTTTTGCATGTGGTAATAATTTTCCGAAAATGTAGTTTTGTTTAGCCTTAAGTTTATTCAATTTTTTTTCAATTTTTTTTATAACTTTTTTATCATCCTTTTCTAATAGTTCTAGGATTAAAAATAGTCTTGACTCCTGCAATTTATTATTAATTACTTTACTTATTTGTTCTAAAATGGCTTCGCTGATTTTAGCTTTCTCCTGGGGTAATAAAAATCTCTTCATTGCCCAACTTAAAACTAGTAATTGATAAATTTTTTCATAATTATCTGCTTTGTTAATATTTAATAATAACTTATTTACTTCTTTGAAAAGAAAAGTACTTCCGAAAGAAATTTCAGAAATAGCTAATAACCAAAAATCAGCATAAATTTGTGGAGTTTTCTTATCTGCAGTTGACATAACTTCCATAAATTTATCTCTTAATATCGACGCTGTTTCTGAAGCCTTTTCTATCCCTATCATTTTAGTTGCCGAATCGGTATTCCATCCTGCTTGAATAATTTTTCCGACCATAAATTTTTGAAACATTGAAGAAAGGTTAGTTGTATCTTTTAATAATATCTTTTCAAGTAAAGAACTGCTTACCTCTCTCTTAAGACCTATATAAAAAAATGAAGAGTCTCCCCATATGTCATTATAAAAAATGTCAACTATTTTGTTTTGCAAATCAATTATTTCATCTTGCTTATCATATATATATAGGCCAGCAAAGTAATCCAAAAATGATCTATGTTTAAAAAATACTTTTGATTTAATATCGATTATGCCTGCTCTTTCGATCTCATTAATAAAACTTTTAATAGTTTCATCATCGTATTCAAATTTTTGTTTAAAAATATTCAAAAAGACTTTAAAGTCTTCAACTTGTATTTCAAGTTTTTCTTTTGATAAAAATTCAGTAAATGCTAACTCTGACAGAAATTTTTTCTTTATTTGATATTCAAAAAGTTGTTTTATACCTTTTTTATCGTCGAATCTTCCTAACACAACATCAAAATATCTTTGAAACAATTCAGTTATTGATGCTGGAATTTCTTGACGTTCTTCTATTATTTCGATTAAAAGGACTAAAGATAAAGGCAATAATGGAATTGTATTTTTTATTTTTTCCAATCCATCTTTTAATGTTGTCAATTTTGTTTTATCCGAGATAATGTTTTCAAAAAATTTCATAGCCTGCTTAAATTCAAAAGGAAGTATTTCATATTTTTCAAAACCCTGGGGTGTTTCCTTCACAATGTCAATCTTTCTACTCGATATAATCAATGAACATGCGTGTTCTAAAGCCATCTTTTTTGCTCGTTCTATAACATTTGCTCTATCTTCAATGGGTACTTCGTCTAATGCATCTAAAATTAAGTTGTCTACAAGGAATTTTTCACTAGCATGTATGTCTTTGAAAAAATAGCTAAGAAGCTCCTCGCCATTATTTATATTAAGAATATCTTTTGCTTGAATAAATACCGGCGTTTTAATTTTTTCTTCTGCTCGTTCTCCTTTTTTTAATACCTTTTTTAATTTGTCAACTGCAATTTTTGCTAGCGCGCTTGATTTGCCGGTACCAGGATCGCCTACAATAATTATTCTTTTGTTTTCTTTTATTAAAGCCTCCAAATCAATAAATTGAATTTTTTTTTCGCGTAATATTAGTGATATTTTTTCTTCGTCAAATTTTACCGGAATATCTATTGTAGCAACCAATGGATCAACAAAGTATTTAGATAAATAAATATTTTTATGTCCTAAGGAATTCGCGCTTTCTAGTTCGATTATTTTATCGTTTATTACATTATCCGTCGCCTCCACAATGAAAATTTCAGGGTAATACTGAGTAAGTTCATCTATTAACCAAATAATATCTTTCATTTCAACGCGAATTTTGCAATCTTTGTCAACAAAAGCCTCTAATCGCTTTCTTGCATTTCCACTAATCGTTCCGACTATAACAACGAAAATTCTGTCAATTGGTAATTTATTGAAAATAAACTTACTTTCTGCAGGGACATCAGAAGCTTGTCTAATTTGACTGATCAATTCTTCTTCTATTCTTGTTAATTTATCAGTTTCTTTGCAAGCTTTATTTATTTTGTTTTCAATTTCATCTACGTCATCTGCTGTTTTACCACCAACATGCCCAACTTTAACAATTACTGCTGTTACATGTCTTAATAACCGGTCACTTTTTATCAAAATTAAGTCTTTCCCAAACTCGTTCGAACCATGTGTTATTTCAACAACATATTCCTGTTGCATTTTAGAAAACAAAGTCTTTAATACTTTGTGTATTTCAACTTCTTTATAATTCATTAGAATATCAATTTTCTTATCATTTGATAATAATTTTACCTTTTTTGTTTCATTTGATTCATAATCCACGATAAACCTCCAAAAATATGATACATTTATTTATGACATAATTATACTATATCAATAGAGTAATTCAATATTTATTCTTATACTAATGTTGCACTTATTTGCAAATTCCGCTAAAAAAGACCACTGTTTTCAATTGAAAAGGCCCGCACATTTCACTACCAACGGAGAAACCTGTATCAGTAGAGTAGAACACAGGCCCACAACAGTTGCCCTATTTCCTGCGTCCCCTCGTCAAATCGTAAAAAATCAGCATGGACGGCCGTGAACAATTTTTTTTGATAATATTTTTATCGAAAAACTTTGGCGTACGGTGAAGTATAATAACATTTACATTATGTGTTATGAAACTTTATTCGAATGCGAGGCTGAGCTTGCAAAATTTTCCGTGAAGACAACGATGAGCAGCCTCATCAGTTGCTGAGACTATTTTACGCCATCATCTGTCTACAATAAGGACCCTTATTACTTAAATTGTCAATTGTTTTAGCTTGCAGAAAGCACATGATCTTCATATTTTTTTAATTTTTTTTTGTTTAATATAGAAGTTATTTGATCTTCAGGAAGTACAAAATTATGAATAATAGTCTCAGTTGGTTTCATTTCATTAAACATCTTAAGCATTTTATCAGCACGTATGATGCCCGGAATACCCGTATCATCCGAAATAGATGCATACGTCAAAGGCGACCCAATATATGGGCTCAAAATGCGTGTAAGTTGACCTTTCTTGCCCATGCCTATTACTATAGTTGGTGAAAGCTGTCCCGAATTATATTGACAAAATCTCAACAAATTAAAAACATCACTATTATTTCTAGGTGTAGTACATATTTTAACTGCATCAGCTTTGAAATTCGCAAAAGAATCACTATAAACTTTATACATATAATCCACAGGAAGCATGTTTTTATGGCTATGTATAGAAATAACACTCTCAATTCCTATTTCTTTACATCTATTTACTATTGATGTGATTCGTTCCTTTGGCTCGGTAGTATACTCAATATCAATTATATCAGAATATTTCTTGTCTATCATTCCTTCTAATATATTTATTCGTTCATTTTCTTCAATTTTATAAACTCCAATTTCCCCTTCTCGCCTACACGAAACTAAAACCGGCAATCCCAATCTTTGTTTTATACGTTCTGCATAGAGTTTGCTACATGTATGTATTTTATTCTTGAGCATATCAAGTCTTAATTCAATCACGCCTATTTTATAATTGAAAGATTCATACTGTTTGTTAAGTGATTGTATGTAATTAATTTGCTTTTCTAACTCGTTATCACTATCAGCACCCACAACCACCGTTATTTTCGGATGACCGTATCTGATAACCTTATCCATATTTCCTCCTTTAATTAATGATATTTTTAAACCTTATGCTATTACAGTTGAGACAGCACGTAGAACCACTTCAATTGAATCAATATCAGCGTCGTTATCCTTAAATTTATATCTAAAAAACTTTGAATCTTTACCAGGTATATTAACCTCATTTAATTCATTTTTTATCACTTTTTCGCCAACTTCACCTTTAAGTAATCCCGATACTGCGATACACTCTACATCACTAATGTTTCTTTCGTTTTTCATTAAATAAGAAAGATTTTTAGAATAAAACGAACCAGTATGAGGATTATATTCTTGAACATCCTTAAATAAACTCAATATTGCGTTTATATACTTGGCTTGTTTTTGTTTAATTTGATAAAAATATCCATTTGATTTGTCAATTGAAATTCTCATTTTTATTGGATCCATGTTGTAATCACTAAATTTTTCAGTTTGCAATATTTTGATTCTCTTTTTGAAATCTTTTATTTTTTTTAAAAGACTTTGAAAAACAGTAGTCGCGTAAAGTTGCTTCATACATATTGCCATTGTTATTCCATCTAAAGCATTTGAGATAATTATTGCACTTGGTATACCGTCATTATTTTTACAAAAACAAATCTTACCTAATTTCTGAAACTCGTGAACAAATTCGACAATCCGATAAGCATCCTTGTCATCAAATAATTTTGAGCTACCGACTATATCGAATGTTATATAAATGAATTCGCTCGTTTCAATTTCTGGCCTTTTAATAGCCCCAACCTTGCTACGCATAGAAAATTACCCCTTTCCCAATTAACAGTTAACTCGCAATTTCAGCAAACTTTTCAAAACAGTTTGACTTGATTCTTTTCTACTGATATATTTACGTTTAATAATGTAAGAATACAAAACATATAAATGCTTTTGGATTGTTCCGCGCAGGGATTCGCCGATTAAAATATAATTGATACTTCCCGAGATTGTTTATAATCAATTCAGTTTCACTTTCTGCACTTCATTTCTTTTGGCCTCCGGGGCGCTTATATCGATATTTTAGAAGATTTAGCTACTTTTTTTATTTGAATGATTGTATCAAAATACCAACAAAATATCAATGCCCAATATAAAATATTTCATGACTTGAATACCCTGCCACGTCGGCCGCGCCACGACCATAGCTTATCTAAATTATTGAAGCTGTCAAAGATCGCCAATTATATAGCATTTTCGGTATAGAACCGGTACACTAAACCTTACAAAATAATTATACCATATCTAAGTTTATAAACAAGTTAAATCTGAATTCATGCAATTTCATTGTTATAAATCATCAAATGTGTAATCATAACAATTCGCCCTTTCTAAAAATTAAAAAATATTGTTTTCTCAATAGACAAATCGCCTTTGTTACGTTTATCCACTACTGATTTAGCTGCATTAATCAATTATAGACCCGTAAATGCCTAAAACACACTACCAAAATCCACTTTCTTTTGACTTTTTTGTTCATCGGCAAGCTCTGTCGCAGCGGTCTCTTTATCCAACGAAATTATAAACAAAACGGGTGGCTGGGGTCAGCCCTCGGGTTGAGCGTTTAGAATTGTTCTTGTCCAACCCGCTGCCCGCCGGTTCCTCACCCTTTGTTGTCCGCAAATATTTCATCCGCCTTTAAAAGAACAAAATATATGGTATCATCCCCCGCTGTTCAGCGGCAATTATAGTTCCCTGCAGGGTGAATCCGGGGTCACGTCTTGAACTGATACCTGACAAACCTACTTTGATTATTTACAACAATCATCATGTATCAGGTCAAGACACGACCCCTTTTTTCTTCTTACACCTGACCCTTTTCTTCCGTCATTTTCCTTTGCCCGGCTTTTTTCCTGTCTTTATTGCCTTGCCTTTTTTTACCTTTGCCGGAAGTTTTTTCCCTTTGCTCGCTGCGTTCCACTCATCCACATCAACCCCTTTAGCTTCCAGCTTTTTCCTGTGAACATTAAAATAAGCTTCCTGTGCCTTGCTTACATACGGCATATCTCCACCATCCTTTTTATTCCCCAATTCCAGTTGGCTGGGGTCAGAACTCGAATTGAGCGTTTAGAAGTGTTCTTATCCAACCCGCTGTTCAGCGGCAATTATAGTTCCCTGTAGGGGAGTTTTAATTGCCGTCAATCACCCGAAGTTCCCGCCCCGCTTTTCATGTTGTGAGTCCCATTGTTTATCGTCTTTCCATTCTACTCCGATTCCCCAAAAAATGAAATCCCTCGCCGCATTTCGTTCCTGCATCGTGGAACACGCCTTCGCTAAAGCTCCGGCGTGCGAGACACTCCTTCGCTAAAGCTTCCCGCCTTCGCAAGTTCGCTTCGGCGGACTAGCCGGCGTGCTAGCTACGCCTTTGATAACGCAAATTTAGGGCCAGACCCTATATTTGCGATATCCTATTTATTTCAACAACCCTCCAGCACCCGCGCCGCTTCATGACCGCATTTTTTGCATTTGCCTCTAAGCACCAGGCTTGTGCCTGATGATTCAAACCTATAATCCGCAATCTCCACCGCCCGGCAGCACCCGCCGCAGTATACTTTTTTCAGGACCAAATCCCTGTGTTCCTGCTTCATATTATCCCATATATACATATTGTCCTTTTGCTTCATCCTGCTCACAGCTTTTTTCTTTATTTGTGTATAACCTTTCAGTATCTTTTTTCTTATGTGCAAGACAGTATCCGGTTACAGACTTCATCAAACATTAATCCGCCAATTTATTTTTTTTCGTCTTAGGCAGATAGTTTTTTTCTGACACAACAGATCTTCCCAACTTTTTTTCCAATTCTTTTCGAGCGTTTCCGGCTATCCCTCCGCCAGCTTGGGCGTCGGCTTTAAGTTTTTTTACGCCTTTTGAATCTTCATTGCGGTGTATTTCGGTGGTTGACCTGTCACCAAGCATTGTAAAAATCAGTTCAAAATCATCCATATGATCGCGCAGGTTTTCCCTTTTTATTCCTTTAAGCTTTTTATACTCGCTTGGCGTTACGCCAAAAGTCGCTTTTGATATTTCTGCCGTTAAAATCTCATAATCCTTTTCCTCCTGCGCTCCCCGTTTCTGCCATTCATCGGTTAACTCTTCCCGGATGGCTATGCCCCTCATCCTCTTTTCAATCCAATCTTCGCTGTATCCTTTCAGTTTATAGAGCATCCTCGTGCGTTTGGCCGCAAGTTCCGGATTTTCCACTTCCTGAACCCTCTCGTAACCGACCTTAGCCAGCCAGCGTTTTAACGGTTCTGCTTTGGATGATGGGATTGACTGTATTATACGGAATATACCCTCTGTGTCGGCGCAGTTTAGCTTTTGCGGCCCGCCTTCCGTAGGCACCACAAGGGGGGTGGCAATATGCCCCCACCCTTTTGCAAGTTCAGGATCGCGCCTTCGCATATCTTTTATGTACCCATCCGGCTGGACGGAATCCGTCAATACCGAAACAATATCGATGATTACAAACCACCATTCATTATTATAAAGTACTTTTCTGACTTTTTTACCCTTAAAGACCGCTATTTGACTTCCGGTAACAGTTTTTTTTACCATAGTGCGCCCTCTTCTCCCGCCTTGTACGGATTATTTGGTTCCCTCAATTTAATTACATACTACATCCATTTAAAACACTCGTCAATTTGATTTTTTATGTGGCTGGTGTGGCTGGGGTCAGAACTCGGATTGAGCTTTTAGAATTATTCTTGTCCAACCCGCCGGTTCCTCACCCTTTGTTGTCCGCAATCCGGGGCCACGTCTTGAACTGCTACCTGACAAACCCACTTTGTTTACATACAACAATCATCATGTATCAGGTCAAGACCTCCGACTAATATAATATCATATATTATATTAGTCGGAGGTTAGGCTTTTGTCAGGACTTTTTTTCGTGTTCTATTAACCACATGTGTTTTGTTTGGGTCGGTCGGTCTGCGGCGGATGTGCGCTCCATGGTATCTAAAGTGCATTTTTAACGCGGCTTTGAGGGTCTGATTAGCGGACATCCGTGTCCAAAATTATCATGCAGGCAGGCTTAAGTCCTGCGCTTTGAAAAAGGTGAAAAAAGGGTCAGGTCATAGGTTATGACCTGACCCTTTCTCTATCCGGGAACTTATTATTTAAGTATTATAAGTTTTGATATCGCGCTTTTTGCTTTCTCACCGTTTTCATTCTCTGTTGTTATAATATAATAATAACTTCCGCTTGCGAGTCCGACAAACGAAGAATCCGGAATACTCAGCGTTCTTTCGCCTGCCCATGGCGAATCAGGGAATTTAAATTCTTTTATATGCCGTAATGCTGATGTGTATATCTCAACCATCGTATTTCTATGTTTCTGGCTGAAATCAGCCCTTATTCCCATAGGTATTCCAAGTCCCGGATTATACGGGTTCGGGTATACCAATTCATCCGTAATTTTTAAATCTTTCGCATCCACGGGTACTGGTGTTCGTGTAGGTGTAGCAGTAAATACATTTGTCGGTGTGTATAAAACTGTCGGTGTATCCATTGCTGTCGGGGTACCTGTGAATGTATTTGCCGGTGTATGCGTTGCCGACGGTGTGTCTGTGAATGTAATTGTCGGCAGCGAAACACCGAATGCTACCTCGTTGCTTGTAACAAGTCCGCTGGTTACCACCCATGCTCCTACAGCATCAATACCGCTTGCGCTTCCCTGGAACGTCACAACACCTGAAGAATCAGCATTATATGTCCAGGTGAACGCAACAGTTCCTTCCGCCGGTATGGAAACCATTGAAGACGGGCTTGTCAGAGCAGAAACGCCTCCTGTACCCGCAATCGCAAGACCTGAAGGCAATACATTGTCAGCAGCCGTGTCCCCTATATTTGTTACTATCATTATGACCGTTATGGTGTCTCCCGCATTCGGTGTCCCGATTATCTGGACCGTCAGGTAAGCTCCTGATGTGGCTGTTTTTGTCGGTGTATTTACCGGAGTATCCGTTAAAGTCGGCGTGCCGGTAAAAGTAAGAGTAAGAGTCAGAGTCAGAGTCAGGCTTGGCGTTATTGTAGGAGTCATTGTTGCCGTATACGCGCGTGTATGCGTAAATGTCGGCGATTCAGTCCATGTCCGCGTTATTGTAGGCGTTATTGTTGCCGTAAACGCGGGCGTATGCGTAAATGTCGGCGATTCAGTCCATGTCCGCGTTATTGTAGGCGTCATTGTTGCCGTAAACGCGGGCGTATAGGTATCTGTTTGTGCAATAGTAACAGTGTATGTGAGTGTAGCCGTATCCGTGCGTGTATGCGTAAATGTCGGCGAATCAGCCCATGTCCGCGTCATTGTAGGGGTATTCGTGGCTGTCGGCGGCGTGGCTGTCCGTGTAAAGGTAGGCGTATCAACGATAGTATTTGTGAATGTAGGCAGCGGAGTATAGGTCCTGGTGGCCGTGTTGGTCGCGGTGTTTGTAAATGTGAAAGTGTTTGCCGGCGTATTTGTCCGTGTAGCTGTACTGGTTGCTGTACACGTGACAGTGCGGGTATATGTGGCTGTCGGTGTTCTTGAAGGCGTGACCGTGAATGTATTTGCCGATCCGCAGCCTGCGGTCGCTATGGTTTTTAATGCCGCCGGCGCGTTCATAAGAACAACATCGTCTATCCATAGATCAAAATTGTACGGCGCTCCTGTCTGCCCCTGTGTCTGCCACTGTATCGTATCCACCTGGGCCAGCGCCATGGCCCTTGTCACCAGCGTATTGCCCCATCCTTCCTGCGAGAAAAGGATGCTGGCAAAGTCAATCGACACCTTTTGCCACGATGTGGTCGCGGTGAACACATAACCGTACATGTCCTCGTCCAGGCGCCCGGCGAATGCCTGCGGGGCATTTATTTTCAGCCTGTAAGTCCTTGACTCGTTGCTTTTGCACCAGAAACTTAAGCCGGTGGCCGTGTGTATGTCGACCGGGCCCTCGGGTTCTTTCAGCGGGAACCCCAAACCGGCAAATCCGTATAAAAATGTCGTTGTAACCACTCCTGTAATCCGCGCCGCGTAATCTGCCGCGCCGTTGTGCCCGGGCTGCTGCATGTAAAAATTCTGCACGGGCCGCCCGAGGTCCTGCCAGTGGTCCTTTGACCACGGGACGATAAGCGAGGTCCCGTGAGCATTTATAGTACAGTTCTTGTCAGTGCAGTCATTGCTGTCGTCATATGCGTACCAGTTACTGCAGATATTGCTCACATAATCGCCGTCGGTCATGCTGTCCAGGCGGAGATCTGTTGCCAGAATAACTTCCGTGGGTACTATATTTGGAGTAGGCGTGTTCGTCGCTATGTTGCACGCGGTAAAGCTGTCGGCAGGGTTCGACACCTTTCCCACGACATAGCTTCCGGTCGGCTTATAACTCGACCAATTCGCCGCATCGCACGCGCCTACATTCAGCATACCCGATGTATCCGTAGACTCGGACCAGTTCCACGCGCACCAGCTTATTTTGTTAGTGGCCATTATGCTTATAAACGAATCCGCCACGGTATAGTTTGTAGCTCCCAGTCCGCTTGCCTCTGTCGCGGCCCATTCGGTCACAAATATAGGCAGCTGCCCTACAAAACTGGTAAGCATGCCTGTGTTATGAGTTGCCGCGTAAAAGTGGAATGTATACATTATGTTCGAATATGAAAGCTTGTTGTTGACCACATCCGATCCAAGCTGCGACCAGTTTGGCGTTCCTACTATTATGACGGCGTCGGGATCAATGGCGCGGATCCTCGGTATGATATCATTTGCGTATGTTACAACCTGGCTCCAGGAAACGCCGTTGGGTTCATTGCATATTTCATATATTACGTTTCGGCTGTCCTTGTGCGCGGTCGCCATGGACTCCCAAAACGTCCTTGCGTAAACAATATCGGCGTTCGGGTCGCCGGGTGTAAGTACGTGCCAGTCTATGAGCGCGTAAATGCCCCTGTCTTCGCACATCT
Source organism: uncultured bacterium (assembly GCA_937889595.1). Taxonomy (GTDB): domain Bacteria; phylum Oederibacteriota; class PGYV01; order PGYV01; family Palsa-1178; genus PALSA-1178. Next base: position 41,957 of record CALAOR010000010.1, on the reverse strand, counting down.
GCACGATGTTATTTACCTGCTGTGTAAATCTGCTCGGGTTGGCTATATACCCGTCGGGTTCCGGATACATCGCTATCCTGAACACGTCTATGCCGACGGTATTAGCCATGTAATCGAGCGCTGATGCGCTTATGCAGCAAAAATCAAAGCAGTTGTTCAGCCCGTACCACTGCAGACCGTGGCTGGAAATGCCGCGGAGCTGTACCGGAGACCCGCATTCATTCACAAGCTGATTCCCGGAAACATGTAATTGGCCGTTGACCGAAAAAGGAGATGCGGAAATATAGAAGGGTAACACAAGCGCAATTAATATAACGGAAAGCTGAAAGTGTATTCTTAATTTTCCGGAGCGGCCGATTCTGGTCATTTAACACCCCTTGAGAGTTATAGCGTTTTTATTTGTTAAGCGTTTAAATTTTCGCCAAAAAAAAATTTCTTTTGTCCCTAATAACAATATAATCATTAAATAGCGCTATGTCAAGGACTTATTCAGCTATTGTTCATCCCCCGTCCCTGTAGAGAGGGGCAAGACCCCTCTCTACAAAATCTAAAGTGGAAATGACTTAAACGGAGTTTTTACGACAGATTTTCTACAGCGGCGCGGTTTCCGGCGCTCATCTTACTACCGCCAGCTTTTTTACAACCAATGCCGTGCCGGACTTGATGTACAGCAGATAAACCCCGTTTGAAACATCGGCCCCGGCCTGGTTCTTTAGATTCCATTTGATATAATTCTTACCGGATTTTAATCCGCCCGGATTTATGTCCATTTCCTGTATTTTCCTGCCGTTCAAATCTATCACGAGTATCCGTACCTCCGCAGTGCCGTCGGTATAGAACCTTATCGTCACACCGGAACTTGCCGGATTCGGGAACGCGTAAACATTTCCCGCGTCGAATGCCGCGTCATCGGGCGTTTCAGTTATTTTTGATATAGCTAAGGCGGAAACCGCGCCCGGCTCGGTCCCCCACACTTTTGCGCCGCTTATATACGCCGTGACGTTTAACCAGTCCTGGTACGTGGTCTGCGTGCCGAAAGAATAATCGTTCGTCTGCGTGTAATTTGTCCAGTCATTTTTATGTATCCTGAGACGCAGCTCAACATAACCTCCGGCAGGTATGCTCCCTGCCGCCGAAGAGAAAGACGTTGTTTCCACTCTGGTCTGTCCGCCCTGGCTTATCGTCTGTATGTTCCTGTTCACATACGGCACGATATTCTGCCCTCCGGGCTGTATGCCCGCGTAATCCAGCTCGGCTGTTTCGGTATTTCCCGCGCCTTCAAACGTATACCAGTATTTTACCGATACAGGCAGCAGATCCATAGGCGACGCAGAATCATTATATACCCTCGCATTAACATAAAGTGTGTTGCTGTCCGCCGAAGTATTTGACGTGTAATATTGTACCCTCAGTATGGCCTGCCCGCTTGTCGGAGTAACCGTAGGCGTTAATACAAAGGTTGCCGTCGGCGTAACTGCAATAGTACGCGTTTGGGTGGCAGTATACGTATATATTACTCCCGTAGTACCCGTCCTTGTCGGCGCAGGTGTCCTTGTGTAAGTGCGCGTTCGTGTCGGTGTGCCCGCAATTGTGCGCGTACGCGTCGGCGTTCCCGCAGCCGTGCGCGTGCGTGTCGGCGAATATGTCGGCGTAACAGCAGGCGTGCGCGTATACGTGAGTATCGTGCCCGTTGTCTGCGTCCTTGTCGGCGTAGAAGTGCTTGCCGGAACGGTATATGTTGCCGTGTACGTTGCCGTTCTTGTCCTTGTAGGCGTTGAAAGTACAGGCGTGCGTGTCGGTGTCCCGGATATGGACGGCGCCGGCGTTCCTGTGGCTGATGCCGTAGTTGTCGCGCTGTTCCCGGCCGTGCTGGTTGCCGTAAATGTCGCGGTATACGACGCAGTTATTGTTCCCGAACGTGTCAAAGTACATGTGCGTGTACCCGTTGCGGTTATTGTAACGCTGGCCGTAACCGTAAATGTCGGCGAATTTGTGGACGTTCCCGTACTTGCCGGCGTCAGCCTGACGGCGCACGGCTCCACACCGGTTTCTGCGTCCATGGCGCTCGCGTTCGTCCATTCCCTCACAAGCTGTCCGTTCATATACAGGGCAAAATGCCTGTCCTCATGGTAGGCGTTCGCCCCGGATTTGGAATAATCGTCGCAATTGTCGTCAAAAGGCGATGCCCAATTGTCCCTGTTAAACTGAAGCTCCATATTGTCCATATACTGTCCCGGCGCAAGCGTCAACCCGGAGGAGAACGATACCGTCAGTTCCTTGTTCGCCCGCCTGCCGGTGGTATCCGTGCATGCCGCCGTATAATCATTTATATAGGCATTGCCCGTTACATTTCCTATGTATTGGCCTGTCTGGTCCTTGATCGAGCCGCCCCAGCAGCCGTTTATATTTATGCTCCCGGGCGTGTAAAACCACATTTTTATCGTCAATACATCCATCGACACTAAGCTCGTCGTGTTGTCCACGTTCGCTATTTTGGGGAACAGGTCAAATATATTTGCCGAGCACGAATTCTGGCTCGCTTTTATCTGCAGGTTAAGTTTAGGTATGGGCGTCGGCGTATAAGTGTCCGTATTGGTGAAAGTCGGGGAAATCGTCGGTGAAACCGTGACCGTCGGCAAATCCGTATAAGTCGGCGTTACGGTAAAAGTCGGCACGGCGCCGACGTATATCACGCCCTCAAAGGGCAGGGCATTGTGCTTTCTCGCCGTGACGTACATGTATCCCTGACTCCAACCCGGGCTGGAAAACGCAGCCGAACCTGCCGCGTCCGTATTGGCGGTCATGCTGCCGTCCCCCTCCTTGAAAAGTGTAATGACCGCCCCGGATATTGGCGCGCCTGCGGCGCTGACGTTCACAGTTATATTCTGCGCCGTATTTGCGGGTATTGACAGCGGGCAGCTCACATTGAACCTGACTGCCGTGTTTGAGTAAATGTTTGCCGCCGGGTCGCCGATCATGTTCATTAAAAATGCCGTATAGCGCTCCATCGAGCCGGGATAGTTCAGCCATATACTGCCGTTGTTTATATAAAGTTTTTTACCGTCGTTGAACAAGGTGCCTGCCGCGTAGTCCGAGAACTGCCCGCCGTCCGCGTACAGACTCTGCAGGTATTTCGCGTGCGCAGGCTCGTACACGCCACCGTACATGGTCCTGGAACCGCCTATCGATGTTATGGCGCCTCCGGCAGGCGCTTTTACCAGATTTTCGCAAACGCTTTCATCCGTGTCGTACGCCAGCGTATCGCAGCTCGATTCAAGGTCAACACCGGCAAATCTGCCGGCGCTGTTTAACGCATAAGCGTCGTCGGCCAAAAAACTGCCTTCAAATTTAAAGGTGGACCATCCAGCCGTCCATCCATGGCCCATATGGGCGATTATATTCGGCCTGAAATCATTGAAATAATTCTTTATCGTATAATCGGTGCACCAGTCGTCCGCATAATAAACAGGCGCAGTATCCGTATCCTCAAGCTTAAATGTACGATCCGCGTAAAGTTTCTTTAAGTTCACATAACCTGCTATGTTCGGGTTCCATGTTATGACAACGCCACCGGATTCTATCGTTCCCAGAAAGCCGTATTCCATACAGTCGGTCTGCCATTGTTCGCCTGCAGCGTAATTATCCATGTTGACCGCGGTCATCTTGTTCATATAATCGTTGAACTGGTTCTTTTCGTAACTTATTGTCTTGTCCACGAAAACACCCGCCTCGTCAGCCGTGTCGACCGGTGCCCTTCCTAACTTTATATTTGTGTCGAAAAATGCCAGGACATTGGAGTCGCCCTGCGCATCGGACGTCACAGGCGCGTAGCAGTCAACGTTAAGCCCGGTTATGTCGTCATGAACGCCTGCCTGCTGGAGCTGCCAGCAAAGCTCCACAGGCGTACTGCCGTTCATATACTGGTTCAAACCCGAGCAATAATAATAATCCGTCGGCAGCGTTGTCGGGCCGACCGTGGATGTCGTATATCTGGGTGCGACCACCGATACATCCCCCCCTATAAGAGCGTATTCGGTGCCATGGTTCCTCCACATATCTTTCATGAAACTCCTTATCTTTCCCTGGATATCGGCAGCAACTCCGTCGCCGGAGTAATTGGCTGCAATGTAATTTACCGTATATATTGCGGTAGTTATCCCTTCTTTCTGCCTCCACTCGGCGAGGCGCTGGAATTCGCCCGTCAGTGAATCGCCTGTGATTATGACGTAATCTATGTCGCCGGCCTGCGTTACACCCGGGTTTATCTGGGCCGCAAGCGGCGGCATAAGGATCCCGGATACTCCGGCCTGCTGAACTGCGGCCTGCGCGCCGACCGTGCCTGCAACACCCAGGGAATAATACTGATTGCCGGCGCTTTTATAAAAATAATCCCTTGTCTTTTCCCTGCTCCTGTCCTTTATTTTTTCCGGAAGTATCTTGTACCTGTCCAAATCCTGCGGGTTTATTAACTGTTTTTTTATTCTTTTCTCGAAATTATCCTGCTCGTTCTTTGCCCTGGACCTTATTTTCTTTATTCCCAGGCCCGTATCAAGAACCAGCGTGAAAGAAACCTGCTTTACAGCCGATACTTTCCCCTCTGCCGGCAGATACTGCGCGAGCCAGAGCCGCAGATAACACACATTGAAACTGCCGTTTTCGTATTTGCTTCCCGCAGGCTGGATCATTGACGCAGGATAGGGGTCGTTTGAGGAATAAATTTTTTCTTCCGGCTGCGTGAATTGGCGTTTTGAACCCACGGGCACGGGTTTCTGCGCCGGATATATCTTATATTTACCGGCCATTGGTTCGTATGATACGCTGTTAATTACAACTTCCTTTACTTTTGTGTTTTCAGGTATAATTATTTTCAGCGTCCTTATGGGAAGCGCCGGTTTACCGGGTTCATTATTCATAAAACAATCAGGCGCCGAAATAACGTCATAGTTGTCCGCTTTCCCGGATTTGAAAGCAGAAGTATCTACATCGTATGTAAATGACAAATTCTGCCCGGCATAAAGTCCCGTGGAAAAGGAAACCAATAAAAAAACGAAAAACAGTTTAAGAGTTAAAAAGGACCTGGAAAAAATAGACAGGAAATTTCGCATAACACCCCTCCATATTTTGTGTTGTGCCCAATTTAGTCAGATATATTTAGTCTATTGGCGTTGTATTTTTATATTTATATCATAATGTCTTTTTAATGTCAACATATATGTACATTTAGAGGTACACGCGGCTTCGAGGGTCTGATTAGCGGATATCCGGGCCCAAAATTATCATGCAGGCGGGCCGCTGTTGATGGGTGACTGCCATGTCCGTTGAAGCTTTAGCAAAAACGAAAAACCGGATTATTCCGGGTTTCAAGAGATAAAAAAATGGACGACTGAATAATGGATTAACAGATGGTTTGGAAACCGCTTACGTAATACGTATATTTATTATTGACAAGTACTTAAATGGGTGACCCCAAACATAACCAAACATAACATATAATCACAAATTTATCTTAATACAATAATCGGCTGAACGTTTTTAAAAATTTCCTTGCTGTCTTTAAGCAGGCTGGTTTTTAAAATGTAAGTACCATTTGATAATTTTGAGACGTCAATTGAATACTGATTTTGAATATTCGTATTTATACGCAACTTTCTTATAAGCCTGAAATCGAGTGTATAGACCATAATCTCAGCAGCATCCGCACCCATTCCATCCCTGAAAATGACATTCAATGTGTCTTTTGTCGGGTTCGGATATGTAAGCACCTGTTCTATGAGGGCATAAGGCAGCGGCGTGTTTGTCGGAAAAGAAACAGGGGTTATAATAAAAGTCGGGGTTATTGTATCTGTATATGTTATTGTCGGCGTAAACGTCAGTGTGGGTGTCAGGGTAGAAGTTAGATTAAGCGTCAGGGTAAAACTTAAGGTCGCAGCACATGTATTCGTCCATGTGCGTGTATTTGTCGGGGGCGGAGAGATAGTATGCGTTTCAGTTATAGTATTTGTTTCTGTAATCGTAGGCGAATCGGTAAAAGTCGGAGATATAGTATGCGTTTCAGTAATCGAATACGTTTCTGTTATTGTAGGCGTTTCGCTGTCGGTATATATTTGAGTAAAAGATTTTGTAGGTGTTATGGTGAAAGTGGGGGTCTGAGTAAATGATTGTGTATACGTTCCTGTTATAGTAAACGTAGCTGAACATGTTGGTGACGACGAACCTGTACCGGTAGGGCTGGGTACTGGCCCTAGATATATTGCAGCATAACCTACTGCCGGCAGTCCACCGACGGCCCCGAAAGATCCGGTCACATGAAGCACTGTATCAGAATTTGCAAGGATTATTTTCTTTACGCCACTATCAAATTGAGGCATAAAATTCAAATCCGGCGTTCCGTTCGTTTCAATTGATGCCCCAATATTATAACGAGTTAAGTAATTTAAAAAACTAAGATTACCGCCAAAATATACATTAGATCTTCCATATTCAAGACATCCCAAACCAGTTCCATTAGCCATCGCATTGAATCCGGACACACAATCGCCAGTTAGCGTATTGATTTTAGCGATATAATGCCGCTCAAGTCCACCGATGAGAGTAAAGGTTCCTACTGCAAACAGGTCGGTACCATCAAATTCCATATCTCCCACCCAAGCATTTGGTGTCGGCCGAAAAATAGGGTCTACTACGCCTGTAATGCTATTTACTTTCGCCAAAAAATTCAAAGATTGTCCGCCAATTTTATCAAACGATCCGCATAAATATAAATCCTGATTTACACGACAAATATCATACACTACAGAATTTGGACATGGATTAAACGCCAGGTCCAGAGCCCCTGTGATTTTATCTACTTTTGCCACATTGGAAACAGGATGACCGGCAAACTCGGTAAACATCCCGCCCAAATACACGCTTGTACTGTCATGCTCAATGGAAAATACAATCATAGAATTATTCGGATCGTAAAGCATATCCAGCGCCCCTGTGCTTGCATCCACTTTGGCCGTACTATTTCGAGGTTGATTATTTAGCGTAGTGAAATCTCCTCCCAGATACAAGTTTGTACCATCGCATGTCATGGCTTTAACTTTTGAACCATTTTCAAAACTGATACCAAACGTCGGATCAACTAAGCCCGTTAGTGCATTAATTTTTGCGACATTATTTTTCCAATACCCGTTTGCTCCGGCAAATCCGCCGCCAGCAAACAAATTCGTCCCATCGCATGCAAGCGCCAAAATTACACCAGATGGCTTAAAATTAAATAATACATCTATGTTCCCGTAGGTCGAATCAACTTTAGCCACTCTAGAAACAGCTTGTCCACCTACAGCAGAAAAATATCCGCCTATAAAAATATTTGTGCCATCAGAAGCAAACGCTTCAACGTTATTATCTACATCCGGGTTAAACATCATATCAAGCGCACCGTCTATTACATTGACTTTTGCCGCATGATTTCTGGCCGTACCATTAACAGTGGTAAACCACCCTCCAAGATATAAAAAAGATGCGCCATCAAAAAAAATAGTATCAACATTATTGTCAACATTTGTTATAAACATCGTATCCAGAGCCCCTGTTGATGTATTTATTTTTGCCAACCTGTTACATGCAATACCACTTACTCGCGTGAAGTAACCTCCAATAAATAAATTCCCCGCAGAAAGGAACATAGAATATACAGCTGAATTTACATTTGGATTGAAAGTTGAATCTATACCGCCAGTCGTAGCATCAAATCGAGCAATATTATTTCTTGTTATTCCCCCCGCGCTGGAAAAATATCCGCCTGCATAAATATAACTTCCGTCATACGCAAGAGAATACACATTTGGGCCAATATTTGGAGCAAAAGCCGAAATGTCAGCACCAGTTATAGAATTTATTTTTTTTATTCCTCCGTACGTCCCATTGATTTGACGATAAGAATAGTATATGTTGCTTCCGTCGTAAATAATCGAGGTAATTTCAGCTTCGCTTGAATTATAAAGAGCGTCGAGTCTAAAATTGGGATCCAGCGAACCATTTGCATAAATATGCACAAGATTGCCTGACAATATGCCGGCTACGTAATCATAACAACCACCCACGAACCATCCGCCGGTTCCATCCGAAACCACGCAATGAACTCCGACTGAAATATTTTGAACTGCGGCTGCAAACATAGGAAATCCGGGAAGTATAAGTCCGTTTGCAGGATCTATAGTCACCCCCAAACCGGTACGTGGTCCAATCCAATTAAAATCCCCGCCTAAATACAAATCATTACCATTTGATATTATCGTTTCTATATTGCCATCCGTTGTTAATTCATTATAAAGACTTCCTATCCCTCCAGGAGTAGGTGTAAAAGTTGGCGTAGGCATTAGTCCTGCAGCAGATACTACAATATATGAGGTAAAGAAGATTGTAATGGATATAATCGCCCTTTTAAGCATTAATATCCTCCCCAGATGTTATGTTTCTAATATAACTGCACATTTCGGTCAAAAGGACCACTGTTTCCGTTTGAAAAATACCATATATTCCGGCCAAGAAGACAACTTACCTGCCAAAGCATAATCCAATGTGGATAATACATCAAAGAGCGGACTTATTCAATGTCTTTTTGTTTCTTTGTCTTTTTGTTTCTTGTTTTGTCTGGGGTCAACCATGTAAGTGTTTGTCAACGGTAAATATACCTTTTACGTTAAACAAATTCCACGCTTTTTTTCTCTATAATAATCTTTTGTGTTTTCAGCCGCTCACGGTTTATCTGTCATTCCGAAATCCGCAATGCTTAAAACATCTCTTCCTGGTTCTTCCTCACGTTCTTTATCTTAAAGTATTCATACGCCTTATCCGTCACTTTCCTGCCCGACGGGGTGCGCTGTATGAAGCCTGTCTGTATCAGGAACGGCTCGTAAACGTCCTCTATGGTATCAGGTTCCTCCGAAACAGCGGTGGCTATGGTATCTATGCCCACCGGGCCGCCCTTGAACTTTTCTATGATGGTGGTTATGATCTTCTTGTCCATGTTATCCAGGCCCAGCTCGTCCACTTCAAGCATTGTCAGGGCCTCTATGGCGCTTTCCCTGTTGATATTTCCGTTGCCTTTTACCTGGGCAAAATCGCGGACCCGCTTTAAGAGCCTGTTCGCTATCCTCGGGGTCCCGCGGGAGCGCCTGGCTATCTCATGTATGCCGCCAACATCGGCTATTACACCGAGTATTTTTGCGGAACGCGTCAGGATTTCCTCCAGATCCTTTACTTCATAAAAATCAACCCTGTACGTCGCTCCGAAACGGTCACGCAGCGGTGCCGCAATCATGCCGACGCGCGTCGTGGCTCCTATGAGCGTAAATTTTGGGAGATCAATCCTGAAAGTTTTAGCTGACGGGCCTTTCCCTATCATTATATCCAGCGCGTAATCTTCCAGGGCCGGGTACATTATTTCCTCTACCGCCCTATTTAAACGGTGGATTTCGTCTATAAACAATATATCATTTTCTTCAAGGTTTGTAATTATGGCAGCCAGATCCCCGGCCTTTTCTATGACGGGCCCTGCCGTCACTTTTATGTTAACGCCCATTTCATTGGCTATGATATTTGCAAGCGTTGTCTTGCCTAACCCCGGCGGCCCGTAGAATAAAATATGCTCCGGCGCTTCTTTTCTCTGCTTTGCGGCGTCAATTAATATCTTCAGTTTTTCCTTTACCTTTTCCTGGCCTATGTAATCAACGAGCATTTTCGGGCGCAGTGATTTTTCCTCCATGAAATCCGGCCTCATGAAAACAGGGTCGACCACGCGCTCTTTCTTGTTTTTTTCTTCCATGTTATTTACCCAGCCTTTTTAACGCTTCCTTTAATATATCTTCTTTCCCAGTATTATCCTTTGCCGATATCATGGCCTGGCGGAGCGCTTCCCTTGCTTTTTGATAATTAAAGCCAAGCGCCAAAAGCGCCTGCAGATACTCTTCATCGGGCGTAAACTCATCCTGGGCCGACGCGTATATTTTAAACTTATCCTTTAGTTCAACTATCATGCGCTGCGCTTTTTTTGGCCCCAATCCTGGAACACGGGTCAGGCCCGCCTCATCGCCCGAAGCAATTGCTTTTCTCAAAGCGTCGGGATTTATATTTGATAATATGTTCGTACCGGCTTTCGGCCCTATGCCCTCGACGCTTATCAAAGCAAGGAATATTTCCTTTTCCTCCCTGCTTGAAAACCCGTATAATGCCACGCCGTTCTCGGATACGCTCATGTAGGTGTAAACGCGGGCAATGCCCGATTGTTTGCGCAGATGATCGGTCGCAGCCGCGGTTATGGTAAGACCGTAGCCGGTACCGTTGACGTTGAGGAGGAGGTACTTTTCGGTTAATTCCTCGATAGTGCCTTCCAGGAAATCAATCATGGTTTAATAACTCCTTTGGTATGTTTATCCTTTATCCCCTGCATTTTAGAACTGCTCGCACAGCAAACCGCAATCGCCAGCGCATCGGCCACATCGTCGGGTTTGGGTGTTTCTTTCAGCCCCAATATCGCCTTTGTCATCTGCAAAACCTGGTTCTTATCGGCCATGCCGTATCCTGTGAGCGCCAGTTTAACTTCCATGGGCGAGTACTCGCGTATTTCAACTCCTGCGAGCTGGGCGGCCAAAAGTATGACCCCGCGCGCCTCGCCGACAGACATGGCGGTCTTTACGTTCCTGCTGAAAAAAAGTTTTTCCACTGCCACTATATCCGGCTTATGCCTTTTTATGGACCTTGTAACTTCCAAAAAAATAACTTCAAGCCGTTCCGGATGCGGCCTGTCCTTGTCGCTTTCAATAAGTCCGTATGAAACCGTTTTTAAGTTATTGCCTTTTTTTTCAATAATTCCCAGCCCGCATCTTGCGGTGCCGGGGTCGATGCCAAGTATGATCAGGAACAGCCACCTCGGAGTTTAGTGTTTCAAATTGGTGATATTATAACATTTAGTCTGGTTGAATTCAAAGGTAGTTTTGATGATCTGGAATTTAATTTGGAATTTGTTTATGTAGGCGCAACCTTGACTTCGGCTGAGTAGGAAAAGCCTGCAAGGGCGGGCAGCATGATATGCTGCCCCTACAAATACAGGCAGATATTTGTAGGGGTCGAATATTATTCGACCCACAACGATGGTTTTTAGGGGTTTTCCGACAGTATCATTTGATTTAAGCCGCGTTAGAACAAAATCCGCAACCTAGGCTTCGACTGAGCTCAGCCGAAGTCAAGGTTGCGCCTACATAGACCGTTCTTCCTCGCTATTTAGTACTTATACACCCGTTTTACCCTGTCCGTTATCCCCGTAAATATCTCATACGATATTGTCCCCGCCGCGCTTGCCATGTCTTCCACGGGAATTTCCCCTTTTTTGTCTTTGCCGAATATCAGTACCTCATCGCCTATCCTTACTTTGCCCGCGGGCTTTACCGCTATCAAATCCATGCAAACCCTGCCGATCACCGGCGCTTTTTTGCCGTTTATCATGACATACCATTTATTTGAAAGTTCCCTGCGGAAGCCGTCGCCGTAACCTATGCTGACAACCGCTATATTTTCCTTTTTTGGCGACCTGTACAGACCCGCGTAACTCACGCCTTCGCCGCGTTCAAGCGTTAACGTATTGATGACCCTGCTCTTTAAGGTCATGACAGGTTTTAAGTTGAGGAGTTTTTTCATTTTTTTGTCCGCAAACGAGCCGTAAAGAGCTATGCCCGGCCTTACCGCGTCAAAGGAAACAAAGGAATACTTCGCGACAGCCGCAGAGTTCGCCGCATGGAAAAATATGCCGGCAGGCGCGTGTGCTTTTACAGCCGCCAAATTTTTAGTCTGAGAGCGGGTAAATGTTTCCCTGTCCATGTCGGCGTTCGCAAAATGCGTATAAACGGACCTTAATGTTATGTTTTTTAATGAACCTATGTATTTTATGAAGTCCCGCGATTCTTCCGGCTTGATCCCCAGGCGGTTCATGCCCGTATTTATTTTCAGGTGCACAGGGATGATCTTTCCCGCCGCCTGCGCCTGCGCATTCAAATATTTAAGCTCGTCTTTTGAGAACACCGAGGGTTCAAGCGAATATTTTATGATGTCCGCTGTTTCACCCTTGAAAAATCCGCCCAGCACTATGAGGGATACGCCGTTAATCCCCGAGAGCCTTATGTGCGCGCCTTCGGCAACGCGCGCTACGCCGAAATTATTAACTTCAAGTTCTGATGAAAGAAATTTGCAGAATTCCACGGCGCCATGGCCGTATGCATTTGCCTTTATCACCGGGATTATCTCGCTGCCGCCGGCTTTTTTCCTTATCTGCAGGAAATTATGGCGCAGCGCGGCCATGTCAATCTCCGCCCTGACCATAAGCCCTGATGTTTTAGATCGCGCTGCCATAGCCGGCCTCGTCTGAATCCTGTGATGACATTTCCTGGAATAAAGTAAGTTCGGGAATGAACCACACGCCCTGTTCAGAGACAGGGCCGTTCCTATTTTTGGCTATTATCAGCTTGCATTTCATCACCTGCCTGTTTACGCTTTCCCCCGATTCGTAAGTCTCGGTGGTGGTCGACGCGTCCTTGCCGTCCCTGTGGATAAATATCACAAGGTCGGCGTCCTGTTCTATGGCGCCCGACTCCCTTAAATCCGACAGCCTAGGCGGGGAGGTTTTGTCCGCGGATTTTTCCCTTTTTTCAACTTCGCGGTTCAGCTGCGAGAGCGCGATGACAGGCATCTTAAGCTCCATGGCCATGGTCTTAAAGCCCCTGGATATCTGCGATATCTGCTGCTCGCGCGGCACGCTGTCATTTGGTTTTACGAGCTGCATATAGTCTATGACTACAAGGTCAAGCGTTTTGCCCTGTTTTTCCAGCTCGCTCTTCTTTGCCCTTGTTTTCGCGCGCATTTCATAAACATTATTGTCAGCCGTATCAATGAATATGTTTGTCTCTGAGAGGGCGCCGGCCGCGTGCATGAGCTGTGCCTTGTCTTTTGAGTCAATACGTCCCATCCTGATATTTTGCAGGTGCACCCTGGAGCCGACAGCGAGCATCCTGCGTATCAGGTCGTCCGAGCTCATTTCGAAGGAGAATATAAGTATGTTCTTCTGGTGCTTTACAGCCAGGCTGTAGGCGATATTGATGGCGAGGGATGTTTTCCCGATGCCCGGCCTTGCCGCTATGATGACAAGCTGTCCGTTTTTCAAACCGGTCGTGCATTCGTCTATCTTCCTGAAACCTGTCTGGAGCCCGTCTATAGCGTCGGGGTTCTTTGACCTTTCTATTATGCTTTCAAAAACACCCGACACCTTTTCGCGCACCTCCTCGACGGATTCCGTCTGGGTGCGCTTTGAAACCCTGAAAAGCATTTCGTCCGCGCTTTGTATGATGTCAGTTGTGGTCATCTCTTCCCTGTACGCGGCCTCGACAATGGCCGTTGACATGTCTATCATGTTGCGCAGCATGGCTTTATTGCGGACTATTTCCGCGTATTCCGTTGCATGGGCGTAAGTGGGCACCGAGTCGGCCAGCGAGGAAACATAAGAGACGCCTCCGACCTGTTCGAGCTGACCCTTGGTAGCCAGGCTCTCCGCAACCGTCAGCGAATCTATGGACCTGCTTTGCGAGTAAAGTTCTTTCATGGTCTCAAATATGATTATATGCCTGGGTTCGTAAAAATCCGGCGGGTTGACTATGGCCGCGACAGAGTCAAAAACCTCGTGCTTTAACAATACGCTGCCAAGCAGGCACTGCTCCGCTTCCATGTTGTTCGGCGGGACCTTGCCTTTGGGTTCGGTCTTGTACGCTTCCAGCTTGTTTGTGAAGGCTCTTTTCGCCGCCATTATTTTTCCTTAACCACCCATAATTTTATTTTTGCGGGGATATCGTACTTGAATTTAAGGTTTACCATTTTCATGCCAAGTTCCTTTATGTGGCCTTCCAAAACTACGTCATGTTTGTCCACTTTATACCCCTGCCTTGACAACTCGTCCGCCATTTCAGCTTCCGTGACCGACCCGAAGAGTTTCCCGTCGTCATGCGCTTTTTTCTTTATGGTTATCTCTACCCCGGCAAGCCTGCCGGATAAGTCCCTTAAATGAGCCTCTTCATCGCTGACCTTTTCCTTATTGCGCGCGAGTTTCGCCTGTAATTCTTTTATAACGCCGGGCGTCGCTATGACGGCTTTGTTTGAGGGGAATAGGAAATTTCTCGCGTATCCTTCCGATACATTTATCACCTGCCCCGCCCTTCCTATGCCTTTCACGTCGGTTTTAAGCATTACCTCCATATGTTGCCTCCCTTTTCAATTTTCCTGAAGTTAAACCAGGTGTCAAATACCCCCACGAACACTATTGCCAGGGTAAGGTACATGAAAAAAATAACGCCCATATACGCCAGGAACTGGAGCAGGGCCGGGACCTTATGTTTTTTCAGCATAAAGGAAAGTATTCCCATTCCCGCAAAAAAATAAATGTTGGCAAGCACAAAAGCAACATTAAGCCCCGCGTAATACATCCACTCCCCGGGCAGGTATTTTTTTAACAGTATGACGGAGATGCCGATTATAAGCACCCAGATGACGCTTTCATCCAGGTACCAGAGTTCAAATGATTTCATTTCGCTTTTTATCCCGTACTTGCGGAACACAAAAAGCCTGACAACCAGATAATTAAGGAATACCATGAACAGCACGCTTATGAATGCCCATGCGGGAAAGGTTTTGATGACAAAAAGGTCGTAGTTAATCCTTAGATCCTGGATTTCCTGCGCTGATGCCCCCAGTTTCTTCTGCTGGGCGGCTATTATATCGAGGCTGCTGTTAAGTTCGGCCGTTATGTACTGTGTCACATCCTGGCCCGCTGTCTGCCTGACCATCAGGAAAAAACCAAAAAAAATAACCGCGAAGTAGATGACACCCGCGGTTATTATTAAGGGCCACTTTACGTTTCTCCTGATCAGGAGCATTATGATGAAATCCAGCACCCCGAAAAAAGCCAGGAGAACTGCAAAAGTCAGGATAAAAGAAACTATGGGTTCCGGCATATTTCGCCTTCTTATTTATTTATTTAAAAAAATAATACTATTCCGTGGAAAAAGGCAGTATTGCCGCTTCCCTTGCTTTTCTAATGGTCCTTGTGACCATCCGCTGGTGTTTCGCGCAGTTTCCGGTTACTCTTCTCGGGATCATCTTGCTTCTTTCCGTGAGGAAATTCTTCAGATAATCCTCATCCTTAAAATCAAGGGTCTTGATCCTATTAACGCACATTTTGCATCTTTTTTTCTTTATTCTCTTGAAGCCAAAGCCTTTGGACCTGCCTTCGCCTCCGCCTGAACTCCTCTGCCCGCCATGGCTTCCATGGCTGCTGCTTCCGCTACGTTTTTCCATTAATTATATCCTCCTCAAAATGGCTGTTCATCAGCCGGCGGCGGCGTTTCAGGGGACTCATCCGTATGTTCCTGCGCCGCTTCGCCTTCTTTTTTCTTTTTATCAAGAAATTGCACCCTCTCGGCTACAACCTCAAGGACATTCTTCTTTTCTCCGCCTTCAGCTTCCCACTGCCTGTACTGGAGCCTTCCTTCAACAAATATTGCCGAACCTTTTTTCAGGTAGGTATGGCAGGACTCAGCCTGCTTGCCCCATACAACAACCGTCACATAACAGACTTCCTCTTTCTTTTCACCGGACTGCGTCATGTATGTTCTGTTCACAGCCAGCCTTAAATTGGTGACAGGCTGTCCGTTTTTTCCGTATTTTATCTCTAAGTCCCTTGTCAGGTTGCCCATCAGCAGTACCCTGTTTAAATTTGCCATGACTGGTCTTTGCCCCTATATGTATTTACTTAAGCCCGTGTTTCTTTTGGAGCGGCTTCAGGCGCGGGTGCTGCCGGCGCTGCAGGAGCAGCGGGTGCAACAACTGGTGCAACCGCGGGTGCAGCAGCGGGTGCGGAAGGTGCGGCGGCCGCGGATGCGGGCGCTTCTTTTTTCTTTCTTGCCTTTTCCGGGAACTTAACGGTCGAGGACGCGTTGGCCACGGTCAGCCTGTTTATGCCCTCAATAAGCCTGATCCTGTCCTTGATAGTGTTAATTACGGTCGAATCCGCCGAGAATTTGAAATAGCAGTGAAAAGCATCCCTTGTCTTTTTTACAATAAAAGGGAGGCGTTTCTTTTCCGCCTTTTTTTCTTCAAGAATTTCGCCCTTACCCTCTGAAATATAGGTCTTTATCTTCGCGGTAATTGCCGCAATTTCAGCCTCGGATAAAGTGGGTTTCAGGAAAATAATAGCTTCATACATTTTTACCATAAGTCTGAATCTCCTTTCAATTCTTAGCCTTTTTTAAACAACCATAGGGACAGCAAAGTCCCTACCTGCAAAATAAGCAGTGAGGAAATAAAATATCATAATTAGAGTTTTAATGCAACAACAATTTTATGACCAAATGATTTGTTTTTCGCCTTTAATTATGCTATTCTCACACTATGGAAATCGACCACAAATTTTTAAATAAATTCAAGGATTTCTCCGACAAACAGAAGGAAAAAAAACAGTCCCGCGAACTGCCCGGAGAGGTCATATCCAGGAATAACGTGAAGTTCCTTATAACCACAAACTCAAGGGAATTTAAGGGTTTCGGCCTTCCAGAACGGGACATATTTAACAACGCTTATAATAAAACCCTGGAGCTTCTATACGGTATCCGCGATAAAAAAGCTGAAAAAATACTCGCCTGCGGGATCAAAGACCTGAAAGACGCGGTACGGCATGACAGGTTCAGGGAAGAAGCCGGGTTCATACTGTCGGCGCTGGATAAGGACATACACGCTGTAAAGGAAGTCCTTTCATCGCGTTTCTCCCCTTCACACAGGCTTTATTACCTGCTTTTGTCTTTTTTCAGGCCCGAAGAACTTTTATTTGTCGACATAGAGACCAAATCCCTTTTTTTTGAGACCTCTATCATTGAAATAGGCGCGGGATATTTTGAAGGAAGCAAATTCACGGTAAAACAATTCACATGCTTAACCGACGCCGCCGAGTACGAGGTACTCGAAGAATTCGGCAAACTCCTGCCCGGCAAAAAAGCCTTTGTCACCTATAACGGACGTAGCTTTGATATCCCCTTTATTGACGGCAGGATTTCCTACCATGGCAACACCGGCTATGCCAACGACATCCTGGAGCTCCATAACTTTGACCTCCTTCACTTTTCCAGGTGCTGTTACAAACGCGAGTTTGATTCCTACAGATTAAAGGCCATGGAAGCGCAGGTTTTAGGCAAGGAACGCGAGGGCGATATAGACGGGTCGGAGATACAGGTTTACTTTGAAAATTACGTGCGCACTTTGGATCCCAAGTATATAGAGCCTATAATCTACCACAACCGCGAGGATATTTACGCGCTTGTCATGCTGATGGAGCGTTTAACCGAAAGATGGATAGTATAAAAGAACTCATAAAGGAAATACAGGAACAAAGATTCTATAACAAACAAATAACCGGGGTAATAGGCATTCCTTCCATAGAGCCGGATTATGCCCCGGACCCGCCTTTAAACCCGGACATAGGCAAATACCTCAGCCTTTGCGGCATTGAACACTTGTATACGCACCAGGCGGAAGCAATAGCATTGGCCCGGGCGGGTCAAAATGTTATAATAACCACGCCCACCGCGTCAGGCAAGACGCTTGGATTTAACATCCCCGTTCTGGAAAAGATCGCCGAAGACAAAGACGCGACCGCGCTCTACATATACCCGGCCAAAGCCCTGTCCAATGACCAATTAAACACATTAAAGGAAATGAAGCAAAAATCAGGCATAAAGTTTGAAGCAGGCATATATGACGGGGATACCGAATCGGACCTAAAAAAACACTTAAGGGAAAAAGCAAATATTATAATCACGAACCCGTATGAACTCCATCATGTGCTGACTTATCACCCGAAATGGAAAAGATTTTATAAAAAC
The DNA here is from genome assembly GCA_937889595.1 of uncultured bacterium. Taxonomy (GTDB): domain Bacteria; phylum Oederibacteriota; class PGYV01; order PGYV01; family Palsa-1178; genus PALSA-1178. The sequence continues at coordinate 24,003 of CALAOR010000010.1, read as the reverse complement.
CTGAAATATATAATCATAGACGAGGCCCACAGGTATAAGGGGATTTTCGGTTCAAACATAGCGTTTTTGATGCGCCGTTTAAAACGGGTCCTTAAAATATACGGCGCCACGCCGCAGTTCATCGCGTCCACGGCATCGATCGCCAACGCGGATGAATTCATAGAAAAACTGACAGGCGAGCAGTTCAGCGTCGTAAGCCGGTCCGGCTCCCCTTCCCCGGAAAAACACCTGGTCCTGTGGGACTCATCTTTTTTTCCTGAAAAATCGGTCCACACCCAGACAAAAGATATACTTTTATATTGCGCCAAAAACGGGTTCCAGACGCTCGGCTTTGTGGCGTCGCGCAGGATGAGCGAGCTTATACGCAAGTGGGCCAATGCCGAGGATAAATCCGTGGAAATACTTTCATACCGCGCCGGGTACCCCTCCGAGGTAAGGCGCGATATAGAAAACAGGCTTAAAAACGGGACCATCAAGGGTGTTGTTTCCACTAACGCGCTTGAGCTCGGCATAGACATAGGAAATCTTGACGTGATAATATTATCCGGTTATCCCGGTTCAATCTCGTCTTTCTGGCAGCAGGCCGGCCGGGCCGGAAGGAAAATGCAGGATGCGGCCATATTTTTCCTGCCGCACGAGGACGCCATGCAGAAATATATCCTGAGGAACCCGCAGATACTGACGTCGCGAAATTTCGAGAATGCGGTCATATCAACGGAAAATCCGGAAATAATCGCCGGCCACGTGCTCTGCGCCATATCAGAATCCATGGCAGAGAGCGCAAGGATATTCGGGGATATCGACACTGAACCGTTCGTGGAAACCTTTATAGACCAGGGCATAGTGACCAGGACGCCCCGCGGTTTGATCTACTCGGGCAGCAGGCGTCCGCAGGACGTGGTTGCCCTGGATTCCATAGGCGGCGGCAATATAAAGATAAAGGTGGGCGGAAGGATACTTGAGGAGATCTCAATTTCACGGGCCTATAACGAGGCCCATGCCGGAGCCGTTCATCTTTATAACGGTGAAACTTATGTTATAAAAGAACTGAACCTTGAAGAAGGCGTGGCTCACGCGGTCAAAGAAGAAGTGGAACATTATACCGAGGTAATGAAGGATGAGGAGGTAAAGATCCTGAAAGTCAGAAAATCGAAGGACTATGACAATTTTAAACTGCGGTTTGGCGACGTTACCGTAACAGAGATGTACAAATCGTATAAAACCAAAAAATCCGGTAAAGTATTGTCTTACGACAACTTATTCCTGCCTCCCCTCACATTCAGCACCCAGGCAGTATGGATAGAGCTACCGTCATCGGCAATAAGGGCCGTTAAGGACAAAAAACTTGATTTTGACGGCGCCATCCACGCAGCGGAACACGCGCTTATAGCGCTGTCCCCGTTATTCGCCATGTGCGACAGGAACGACATAGGCGGCAGGTCATACCCAGTTTACGACGACGGCAACCCTGTAATATTCATATATGACGGTTATGCCGGAGGCATAGGCATTGCGGACAAACTGTTCGACATATTTCCCGCACTGGTGACAAACACTTATGAACTTGTAAAAAACTGCGGATGCGAAGACGGATGCCCATACTGCGTCTACAGCCCCAAATGCGGGAACAACAACAGCCCGATAGACAAGCAGGGCGCGGTTGTGATCTTGGAAGGGCTTAAATAAGGATAATTACTAATTAAACATTTTGCCTACAACGGCTTTGATATCTTTTTCGCGTACGACGCGAGGTAAACCGTGGTTACGAACAAAGGCACAACCATAAATAACACAAGCAGCCTGGGAAAAAACAGGCCTCCAAGCGATATCAGCGCGCAGTACCTGAAAAGTTCCCCGGCTTTGCCGTGTACCTTTGCCCAGACTTCAGGGTCGTTCAATGTTTCTTTTGTCCTTATTCCTATTATATAATTGGGCTTTGATCTTTCCATGATCAGGCTTACCGCATATAATAATCCCGCAAAAGCGGGAGCAAAAGCCGCGGCCATATCAAACTTCACGTTCAGGTTTGCGGCCGCCATAAGCCCGGAAATATACACCAGGAACAGAAGTAATATATTTACAAACGCGTCAAAAGCAGACGCGAAACTTTCTATGCCGGTTTTGGCTGGTTCAAGCCGTGTCAACACAAGGAATAAAAAAACAATTATAGTACCGAGCACGGGCATAATAAGCATGGCGGGCACCTTGAGCATCCACCCATTTGCCTGCCCGCTTATCCCCCAGTGGCTGATCATCTTATCCGGCATAATTGGCATGAGATAAAAAACCGCGGCATAAAATACAGCCAGGATTAAAATTGATATTATTTCGCCTTTCCTGAGTTTCATGAATACGTCCCTTTTTGTTTGATTTGTAATCGCTATTTATATCGTGTACTTCGCGATCGACATTATCGTGGACAGAAGCAGAGTTAAGAATAGATAAATATAAACCGCGTAATGCACGTCGGAAAGCATTTCCAGCCTGATCTTAAGCCTGGCATTTAACACCAGATCAAGAAAGATCGGTATGACGACGACAAAAATACTTCCGCAGAGCATGAACACGAACCAGGATATGAATATCTCGCTTTGAAGCTCAAAAGGTAGTTTTGGCAGCAGTGGGTATATGATGAAATGCTGCATTAAAGCAAGCGCGATCAAAGAAACAGGCAGTATCAGGAACAGATACATCTGCCGGAGAATAATCTTATTGTGTTTCTTGGAATCAACTATGGCCTCGGCCGTTCCCGAGCGCGAAAGCACTTTGTACTGTTTCAAGAACAGGTTCGTGGCCCATATTTCAAACCTGATAAAAGACCCCGACACTTCCTGCCACATGTAAACGACGTAAGCCGTAAGCCATACGCCGAGCCAAAGGTATTCCTTAAGTATAAGCGCTGAATGGACAAAAATGACGGTTGCTATGGAAACACAGAATATAATGACGGTGTCGACCTGGGTCAAGTAAACAGATATGCGCTCGCAGAACCGGTAAAAAACATACTGACTCATGATGTCTTCAAGTTCCTGCTTTTGCTTATTGAGCGTCTTGACCAGAAGCTCATCCTGCCCGTATATGGCTGCATCAACGGTATACCTGTCGATACGCTCCGTAATACGGTCATAATAGCCCCAAAAACCTTCCTTGAGGTGGTCAAAAACGCCCATGATTATCTCGTAGATCATTATAAACAGGATCCAAAGCAGGAAAAAATATACGGCCATGCGCAAATACTCCCTTTGATAGGTTGACTTATTCCGTAACAAAACAGCCTATTATTTTTTATCCTGTTTCCTGATAGCATAATACCAAAGAAGGCCGGAAAATGAAAGATAATGTTGGGTCTGTTCCAGCCCGCATGTGCTTATGTTTAAAAATATTCCATTTTTTACAGGGACGTTGTATAATAATATAATCTGGTTGTCCAGGGACCTAAAAATCAAATGAAAGGTAAAAAATAAGCATGACCATACACTCCGGTTATAAAAAGCAGTTGCCTGCGCTGATTATCGCGGTTCTCGGATTAATGGCAGGCACTGAATACAGCAGCGCGGTTATATCCTGTCCTGTCCCGATAACAACGGTGGCAGCTCCTTATGCGGCGAATTACGGGTGCTGGGACGGCAATAATTTTTGGATAGGCGGGAAAAACAATCTGTATAAAATAGCGGGCAGCGGGAAACTGCTTAACACATACAGTTTGCCGGACTATGGGTATGGATCCACCCTGCAAATGGCATGGGATGGGGCTTATTTATGGATCGGGAACTACGATGTTTCCGGGACATTAAATAAATTTGATACGGCAACCGGCAAAATAATAAGATCATATATATTCAATCCGGCGAATTCAGGAAGCGGCGGAATACAGGGAGTTATATGGGATGGAGCCCGCCTATGGTGCGGGCTTCCGGCAAGCGGGGGGATCGTCCTGTGTTTTAACCCCTCGACCGGGCGGATAAATATGACCATAACCGCGCAAACAAATGTAAACGGCCTAACATTTGCCGGCAGCGGCGGCCAGGAATATGTTTTGGCGGCTTGTTCGGGATTCTGGTCAAAAATAAATACGGCTACAGGTGTGTATACAACTTATAAAACCCCAAATTCATATACAGCATACCGGATCGTATCGGATGGTGCATTTGTATTTGTATCTGATTATACTTTCGGGCACGGCGAGACTTTCAACCGTATTTTTAAATATGATCTGTCAACCGGGGCGCTGGTTGATACGTGGGCATCGGGCGTAGGGCTCAATACGATAATGTATGACGGCAATTATATATGGACGGCCGGGGATGACCTGAACGTAAATATTCACGATAAAAAAACGGGTAAGATATTATGCACCCTGGCAGGCGCAGGGCAATCCGACCTTGTGTTTGACGGCAGCAGTGTTTGGAGTGTTTCAGCAGGCACTGAGGGTAACGGTTATAGCGGCATGGTGCGCAAAATATCAATGATGAAACCGGTCATTCCACCCGCAATAACCCCGGTATTGGCAGGTTCAAGAACTTCAACTCCAGTTCCTCAATAGATATGCCTGAACCCGGTCAATTTCTTTTACCCGCTTATCTTAAATCCCGCCCGCTTTTCCATGATCGCCACATATGTAGGCATGATGCCGCCGATAAATTTTCTTACCCTCCACCCGGTATCTTCAAGCAGATATTCCATTTCCTGTTTTGATACAAACAGGTAATCAAACCAGGATCCGATGGTTTGTTTTATCATAATACGCATCCGCATATGCCCCGGCAGTCTGCCTTCCCCGATATTCCGTTTCCTGTATTCAAGTTCATCCCTGCCGTGAGTCCTGTGCGGATCCAAAGATTCCGCTATTATTATACCGTCAGCCGGCGTGATCCGGTCCATTTTATGAAGCAGCTTCTTCAGCTTATCCGCGCTCTGGAAAAGCCCGAAATTGTGCCCCATCAATAAAATTGTGTCAAATTTCCCGAGTTTGGCGGATATTTTCTCTATGGGCAATTCCCTGACTTTTTTAAAACCACGCTTTTTGCTGACGAAAACCGCCAGAGGCGAGTTGTCTATGCCCAGCACGTCATGGCCTTTTTCCTGCAGGTAAATACCATGCCTTCCCGCGCCGCATCCTATATCCAGCACCCTGCCTTTTGCGGATTTTATCGCGTTTTTTTCAAACATGGGCCAATTTTTATAAGAAGTGAAGTACTCGCCTTTATTCACACGGAACATCAACCCGTCATCACGTTCAAGTATCTCGCTGCAACTGCCCTTGACCATATATTCCAGAAGGCCCTGTCCAAAAGCGTCTTTTGATTTAAGCATTTTTCATCCTTTAACATATAGTTATCACCTGCAATGATCTTTTTATTAAAACAGGCCTGCAGGATACCGGCAATATTATATATCAGATAATTGTATTTTCAACACATTCCGGTTTTTTTATGCGCCTGATCGTATAATGGCAATCAGGCCCCGTCGGTATTGAAAATGCCGACGGATTGCTTTTGGGCCAGTATTTGGCGCGGTGCCCAAAGTATACATCCCGGACTTTTATTATGCTGCCGTTGCAGGCCGCGCAGTCCCCGCGCGGGACATAAGCGGGCTCAGCGCTGTAAATCTCGCAATATTCTTCTTTGTCATTTATCAGCCTTCTTGATAAACCCCTGACATACCAGGTATTGAATTCCACAGACGCAAGCTTTTTTGAGCTTAATAAAATATTTATCTTTCTGCCCCTTAAATCCGCATGTTTCCAAAATTGCTTATAGTTCAGGCTTTGCGCCAAGGTTGTTTCATTGCCGTCCAGTATCGCATTTTTCATCAAGCCGTAAAAATGCTTTTGCCCTGTCAGCGTCAGACTTTTGCTTCTGTAAGGATTTCCCCCGGACTCCTCTTTGTCAAATACTTCAAGCATATATCGTCTTGTATCCTGATCCAAATCTTCAAGGTTGTACATTGTAACCACCCGTTTTAAGCAGTCTATGCCCGCCTGTCGCCGGCTTTCGGGCGGATTCCGCCGGGTTAATTGTGCCGGACGGCATAAAACCATATCCAATATCTTTGCCCGGGAATAATTTTACCTGACGGTCTGATGCAATATCTTATAAAGATTTTTATTCCTGACAAGATTATACGATTTATTGCATTTATTGCATTGAACCTTCCTGTTGCCTTCATTAAGATCCGTTATCCAGTTTGCTCCGCCGCAGGAACATATAAACAGATTTTCCCTGGTCTTATCCCGATTGTGCAGACGCCCGAGTAATTTTGCTTCAGTTATTTCCATATAAACCGCTTTCCGGCCGGGTGCCTTTTAGTCAGGTACATGCCCGGTTAATGCTTTTGCATACCTTTCAACCTGCTTAAGCAGGTCCTGCGGGTCAAAAGGTTTCGTAATATAACCGTTAATCCCGAGCCTGTATGCGTACTCAATATCATCCCTGCCTGATTTTGCGGAAAAGATTATTACAGGTATCCTTTTGAACCTTTGGTCCGTTTTTATCTTCATGCACGTTTCATACCCGCTTATTCCGGGCATCATCAGGTCAAGAAGTATAATATCAGGCACAATGCCCGCGTTTAATTTTTCCAGGCATTCATTTCCCGAGCAGGCGCTGGTTGTCTTATGATTATTCATTTCAAGAACCGCGCTTGTCAGCCTGATGATGTCATCTTCATCATCAACAACCATTATGTGCATATATAGGCTCCTTATTTTATGTATGTCTAATGAGCCTATTGTATATCATTTCGGTTGATTTGTCAAATTAATTACAGGCATGTAATAACATAAACAGACTGATGGCAAGAATACGGGATTAGATAATTATTTAGATACTGTCGGAAAACATGCCATGCACCCGAGCAATAGCGAGTGGTACATGGGTGTCAAAGTTGTTGGGTGCGAATATTGTAAGCGTTAAAAAGGAGTCTCAAAAATATGTCAAATATGGGTTTAGAAAGCTATTTAGATACTGTCGGAAAACATGCCATGCACCCGAGCAATAGCGAGTGGTACATGGGTGTTAAAGTTGTTGGGCGCGAATATTGTAAGCGTTGAAAAGGAGTCTCAAAAATATGTCAAATATGGGTTTAGAAAACTATTTAGATATTGTCGGAAAAGCATGCCATGTACCTTAAGCTACTGCGAATGGTACACGGGCATGCCATGTACCTGAGCTACTGCGAATGGTACATGGCCTTAATGATAAGTAGGGTCCGGCACTGATAAAATTTTTCCAGCGATATCAAAACCGGCTTTTTCAGGTCAGATACTTTCATGTCATACAGATCCATGCCCGGCTGCCGGTTTTACGCTCTTTTCAATCTGCTTAACCATGTCAAGCGGGTCAAACGGTTTTGTAATATAACCGTCAATCCCGAGCTTATACGCTTCAGCGATATCGTCCTTGCCTGTTTTTGCGGAAAATATTATTACAGGTATCTTATTGAACCTTGGGTCCGCTTTTATCATCCTGCATGTTTCATACCCGGATAATCCCGGCATCATCAGGTCAAGCAGTATGACATCGGGAATGATCCCCGCATTTAATTTTTCCATGCATTCATTTCCGGAATTAGTCCTTGTGACCTTATGATTATATAACTCAAAAATTGTGCTTGTCAGCCTGACGATATCATCTTCATCATCAACAACCATTATGTGCATTTATCAGCTCCCCGGTTTTTGTACATCCGGTAATATTATATATCATTGCGATTATTCCGTCAAATTTATTACGCTATTACTTACCTGTATTTTATTTTGACAAAACTGACGGTCAACCGCTTTTTACCGGCAAAAACCGGCCAACGCACGCAATAACACGACAAAAGTGAAAAACCGGAATGCAGCACAGCACATGAAAAAAACAGCCGGAATAACAAATCCATTTTTTACCCCCTGTTTTTAACAAAAACACTTGTCTATCATGCCTTGTGCTTCAAGAAAGTACCGTTCTCATATTCTTCAAAAGCAATCCTTAATTCTTCTTCCGTGTTCATCACTATCGGCCCGGACCATGCTATTGGCTCATTAATGGGTTTTCCCGATATCAGCAGGAACCTTGTGCCATTTTTTCCCGCCTTGACGCTTATGCTGTCTCCGTCTGCGTATATTATCAGATTTTCCGCGCCGGTATTGTTGTCCACGCTGTTGCCTGCGGTGTGTTTTTCCAGTTCTTCCACAATATCATTCACCGGCTTTCCAAAATTTCCATCACCTTCGATAACATATGCAATAACCGTATGCCCGGGCTTGACATTCCTGGAAAACACCACCCCTGGTTCGACTGTAACATCAAGATACTCGGGGTCCGTCACTATATCCCTCACGGGCCCGGCAACGTTTCCCACCGCGCCGGCTATGACCCTTATAAGCGCGCCGGGTTCTTTTACATGTGGTATATCCCCGCTTAAAACTTCCCTGTATCTCGGTTCCATCATTTTATCAGCTGCCGGAAGGTTTGCCCATAGTTGAAAACCATGCATGCTCCCGTTCTTTGAGCCTTTTGGCATTTCCTGGTGTATGATGCCGCTTCCCGCTGTCATCCACTGCACATCACCCGGATTTATAACGCCTTTGTTCCCCATTGAGTCCCCATGCTCTATCATTCCTTCCAGCATGTATGTTATTGTTTCAATGCCGCGGTGCGGATGCCACGGAAAACCCGCAATATAATCCCCAGGGTCGTCCGAATGAAAATGATCAAGAAGAAGGAACGGGTCCGCGATATTGGTGCTGGAAAACCCGATCGCCCGTTTAAGATGCACCCCTGCGCCCTCAAGGGTGGGCCTCGCCTTAATGACCATCCTTTTCTTTCTATGGCGCGTCATGATATAGCCGTTTCTTTTTCCATGACTTTTCCTCCCCGGCTCAACATAAAGATCCTTTTTATTTGACTGCTTCCTTTTTTTCGAATAGTTCCTTAAAGAAGGCCTTCATGGCTTCCCACGAACGCATGTCAACCTCTTTATTATAGGCAACACCTGTCGAAGTGTTTGAGCCATTATCAGGGTTTGTAAACCCGTGGACGGCCCCGCCGTAAAAATTCATCTGCCAGTCCACATTTGCCCCCCGCATTTCATCCTGGAAAATTTTTATCTTGTCCGCAGGCGAATATGGGTCATCCGCGCCGTGCAACACAAGCACTTTTGCCTTTATATCACCCGGCTTTGCCGGCTCGGGCGTGTCCAGGTTCCCGTGAAAAACCACAACACCCGGAATATTCGCGCCGCTGCGGGCAAGTTCAAGCACTACCCCGCCGCCGAAGCAGTACCCCATAGCCGCGATCCTTGTATTGTCAGATATGTTCATTTTCTTCATCTCTTCCAGGGCCGCATTGACGCGTGAGCGCATGAGTTTCCTGTCCGCCCTGTATATGCCTGCCTCTTTTCCGGACTCCTCCGGGTTTTTGGGCCTTATGCCTTTGCCGTAAATATCCGCGCAAAATACCGAGTAACCCATTAAGGCAAGTTGCCGGGCCCTGCCTTTGACGTACTTACCCAGCCCGTTCCACTCATGTACTATGATAATGCCGGGCACTTTTCCAGCCTTGGCGCTGTCGTAAACTGCGTAACCTTCCAGCACGGCATTCCCGTCCCTGTACTCGACGTCTTTGGCCACAATTTCGGCTTCCGCAAACACTATGGAATTGGCAAGGATCAATAAAAACACTGCTAAAACCGGGATCAAAAATTTTTTATCCACTGTTTTCCTCCTCTAAAAATATTATTTTGCTTAAATTTTTACCGAACGAAATATATATAACATTTATATCCTTATAGTCAATATGCGCCTTACTTTTAGTCAATATATTCTTACTATTAGTCAATACAAAGGCATTTTCAGAACGTACGCAATAAACAGGGTCAATACAGGCCGGGGTAATGGTATTTTTTTGAGACTGTCGGAAAACCATCATTAATATGACGTGTTTCCTTTCGTGTGCGGTACGAACTTTAATTTTTCTATGGCCTTTGCGCGATTCCCCTATATAATATAAGCGCAAAATCCATAGAAAAATTAAAGTTCGTACCACACACGACTTATCATAAAGGCCATGTACCATTCGCAGTAGCTTAAGGTACATGACATGCTTTTCCGGCAGCATCTAATGCGGGTTTTTGCGGGTTTAAATCCCGGATTTCAATTTGCCTTTACAAATTTATAGAGCCAGACCAGGTCCTTACTGAATATCAGATCGCCTTTGAACCCGTTCTTTACCGCGGTTTCAGCAAATTCCCTGTCCCGCATTGCCGAATTCATCCCGCTATAGGTATTTGACTTTAAATTCTCAAGCAGGTAAAAGACCCTGGACTTGCTGATCGTCACCGCCCTGAACGCGATCTCACTTTCTATAAAATCCACGTATTTTCTGTCTGATATATGCGGCACTATGTTTGTATTCGCTATGACCGGTATATTCTTGTCTTCAGGCAGCAGTTTCATGGCTTCCCGGATAGCTTCCCTGTCCGCAGGCGGGATAAAATCCAGCCTGGCATTATAAAAAGCTGCATATCCGGCCAAAAAAATTATTATTACGCTTAAAGCGATAAAAGACTGTTTCAGCAGTACTGGTGTTTTTACGCGTAAATAAATGTACGGGAACGACAGGAACATCACGCAGGCCAGCGCGGCGCCTGTCACTGATGACAGCGGAGCATACGCAATATGATACTGGGTTTGCAGTATAAGTATGAGAAATGACGCGGCAAATACCCGTGTTCCCGGGTTCTTTTCCTTTACAACACGGCTGATCTTTTCATAATTGTACATGGCAGTTGCGAACAATGCCGGGGTGACCATGGCCGAATGGTAAAAGAAAAAAATAAGAAAAACCGGCGTGTAAGCCGCGGTCTGGACTATAAGCGGCGGGAGAAGGATTAAAACAAACGCGCTGGAAGGATACAGCGCCAGGAACAGCACCCCCGCAAGGAAAAAAACAAGCTGTTTCAGCATTGCAGTGTTAAAAAACGGCTTGATGCTCATTATTGAGTCTGTAATCCACCCTGAAAAATACGAGTTACCGGGGTTATATGCCGGTATCACAAGGAAAGTCACTACGGCAAAATAAATAAAAATAGCGGCAGACAATAGGTAATACCGCGTGTCATTTTTTCTTAAACCCAGGAACACCAGAATAAACCCTGTATATAGCGCAGCCTCCTCCTTTACACATATGGCGGCAATAACGGCAGCTACCGAGGGAATGAACTCTCCTCTCTCGGCGTGGTACAACATGGCCAGGAAGGCTGCGGCGTAAATGGACGAGAATTTAAAATTATAATCGGTTATCCTGAAAAAATAGGGGCTTATACAATAAGCCAGCATTATAAGAAATGCGGCGTGTTTGTTCTTAAGAAGTTTCACGGACAGCAGATACATATAAAAACCGGAAAGTCCGAGAAAAAACGCCTGCAAAAAGAAAAATATCGCTCCGTCGTCTTTTAACAGCATTAAAGGCGCAAACAAATACATCATCGGCTGGAAATGAACGCCCCTATGGTCCAGATACCCGTCCGCGCATGTAAATTGACTGTGGGAATTTATGATATTCCACATGGCGTTAAAATATATCCCGGCATCTTTGGCCTGGGTATAAAAGGCCTGGTGAAAAGAAAATGTTTTTTGAAATATTACGGTTGTGATCACCGCTAGGAAAATAACAACAACGGCCCGGTCCGGGCCCTTTTTATCCGTTTTTTGGCCCGGCGCATGTTTAAGCCTGTCCCGGGTTATGCCGCTTGACATAAATATTATAACGGCGGCAAACGTATTATTCAGGCACAAAATAAACAAGCGGTCATACGAAAATTCAAATTTCAAAAGAAAGAAAGACGCGGAAATCATGGCAAATAACACGGCCGCGCCGGCGATTTGAAGCCTGGTCCCGGGCATATTTTCCCGGTTCAACCGGCCCGCAGTCATATGAAGGACAAACGCGATGACCGCGCCCAGACCTGCGGCTTCAAACCAGATATTGGGGGATTTTAGGTATGCGGCGTATTTTAAATGGTCATAATAATACAGGGCCCTGCATGTTAAAATATACACTGAAAAAAATACGGATACAGCGATTTGCTGTAAAAACATGCATAAACTGCGGTCCAGGCGCGGCATTAACCGGGGAATGTCACTTGCACGGCACATCGTAGAGGTCGCGCAAATATTTTGCCGCTTTTGCCCGTTCTTCTTTTGTAGCTTTTTCCATGTAACAAACAGCCACAGCTATAGTGCCTACGCCGTGGCAGTTTTTTGTCCAGCAGACCGTATTCGGACTGGTAGTAGCATGGGTCCTGACCTTATCCGATTCCTGAACGTCGAGCAGGTAATACCTGGCGTCAATCTTGTAGTCCTTGCATAACACTATATAAACGCCTGGCTTTTCGTACATCTGCATCGTTGACGGATAGGGCCCTTCAAAATCATACGTTCCGAATTTTAAGCTCATTGATGCGCCTCTTTTCTTTTTACGATTTAAAGTCTGCTGTCGTACTGCCCGCCCGGCACTGCGCGCTAAGCCAATCCGCAATCCAAAATCCGCAATCTACTTAACCTTCCCCCTCAAAAAAACCGCCATCCTGCTGTCCGTTGTCTTCATGTGCACCACAAACCATTCGGCCACTTTACGGCTTCCTTCGTAAACTTCTTTTTCGGTTATCTCGCCACGATTGAATTTTTCCCTGACTTGAGCCATGTCCTCCAGGATCTGTTTATGTTCTTTCTGATGGCCGATGTAATCGGGATACCTGTAAACCTGCATGTACCCTTCTTCGGTATTAAAGTGCTCTTCCGAATAGACTTCAAAAAACTTGATAGCTTCGGTTATTTCTTCCTTTGATTTTGAAGCGTCAACAGCCTCGGATATTTCATTTATCTTGCGGATCATTTTCCTATGCTGCACATCTATATCACCGATACCGACCGACATTTCAGGCGTCCATTCCGTATACATATTGTTCTCCTGTTATTTATATAGTTCCCGCAGGTTATCAGATACTGTCTGAAAACCCTCTTTATTATGGCTGATTTTCTTGACCTATCATAAGGACTTCCCGGCAGTATCAATTAATCCTTATAAGGCTTTATAAGTCTGTATCCTATGAACGGCGTGTCCGATATTACCAGCCCCGACACCTTGTATCCGTCTTTTCCCTCGTCATTTAAGATCACTTTCTGGTACGTCATGCCGCCTTCACTCACAGCCGTATAAAATACGATTATTTCCTTTGAGCCGCCTTCAGTAAAGTACTCCTTTGCCCTTGTGCCTTCAAATTTGCCGAATTTAGAAAGGAAATACGAGGATGCTTTTACAAGGTCCTGCCGCCCGTAATTATCCTTGTAAAATTTATTGGTCATGGCATAAGCCTTGTCAATATTTTTTTCAGTATATAAAAAGCTCAAAAACTCACTTGCGGTTTCCCTGGCCTTTTCTGGATTGTGATAATATATAACCCCGCATCCGGAGAGCAAACAAAACAGGGTTACTGCGGCAATTGTTTTAATCAGTAATTTGTAATTAGTAATTTGTAATTTGTTTTTCACTGGGACACCCACAGGTCCCTCTTTAACTTGCCGCCCGATATGCCGCCGGTCAGGTATACCCTGCCTTTATATTCCGCGGCATTAAACCCCGACCTTGCTTCAAAATCGGCCTTGGCGGTTGTTGAAACCCAGTAATAACCGTTAACCGTCCACCACACGTCGTTATTTTGCGCGCCTTTTGCCCCCATCCCGCCCATAACCCACATGCGTTCCTTATATGTAAGGGCCGCAAAGTCCGACCTGCCGGAAAAACCGGCATTTGGCGTGGCTATTTTCCAGTCAATCCCGTTTTCCGATGACCACACATCGGAAAGAAAATTTTCAGCCCCGTTTTTCCCGCCTATTATCCAGAGTTTCCCCGCGTAAGAGAGCAGCTTATGGCCCGTTCTCTGCGGGAACCCTTTATCATTATCTTCCTTCAGCCTTGTCCAGCTATTTCCATCCTTTGACGACCATACATCATTAAGCTCCTTTTTGCCGTTTGAACCCGCAGTAATATATAAAACATCCTTAAGCACGGCAGCGCTTAATCCCGCCCTTTCGCTGAAACCCGGGACCGATGCCGCAGCTGTCCATGTTATGGCAGCTGCCGTCCATGTTACACCGTCTGATGATGACCACACGTCTTTGAAATAAATATTTTTGTCCGATCCCCCAATAACCCACATTTTATTATTGAACACTGCGCCTGCAAATGAATCCCTTGGCGCAAATTCCGCCTTAGCCGAAGATGTGACCCATGTTTCACAATCCGATGTCCACCATGTGTCGCCGCTGCATTTGCTTACGCCCCTGCCGGCCACGACATATAAACGGTCATTTATGGAATACATGCCTTGAAACGCCCTCGCGGTAAAATCACAAAAACGCTCGCCTTGTACCCAGGTTTTCATGCCCGGAGTAGCCGTAGGCAGGGCGTAAGCGGAAGCGGACGCGGGGTCGGTTGCGGACGCAGTCGTCGGCTGCGACATCTTTGAACATGATAACACGGCTGTGATGGCTAAAAATGCTGTTATGGCTTTTTTCATTATGGGATATTATATATGCGGACGGCTGTTTTGTCAAAGCTTGAAATCAAGTGTTCTGCTCAAACTTAAACCCCTGTTCCTTCATGAGGTTCACGCAGATATCGACCACTTCCACATCAAAAAGTTTCCCCTTGTTGGCCGTTATTTCCCCAAGCGCCACGTCTATCCCACACGCGGGCCTGTAAGGCCTGGCAAAGGTTATGGCTTCCACTACGTCAGCCACGCTGATGATCCTGGACTCAAGGTATATCTTGTCTCCGGTGAGCCCGTATGGATAACCCGACCCGTCAAGCCTTTCATGGTGCTGGAGTATTATATCCGCTATGGGCCACGGGAAATCAATGGACTTTAAGACATCATAACCCGCCTCGGAGTGTTTTTTAATTATTTCGTACTCTTCCGGCGTTAAGGAGCCGACCTTATTTAATATGGATCCCGACACAAATATCTTTCCTATGTCGTGGATCAAAGCTGAAATATATACGCAGTTCATCTGCTCCGGGGACAACCTCATTTCTTTGGCTATGGCGCGCGCCAACTGGGCGGTCCTGTGCTGGTGGCCCACCGTGTATGTATCCTTTTTTTCTACAAGCTTTTCCATGGCGATGATTATGCCGTCCATAACTTTCTTGACGGCCATGTAGCTCTGTTTTAACTCTATTTCCATTTTTTTCTTTTCGGTTATGTCCCTGATCGTAACCATGACCGCTTTAGGGGCGCCGTCGGGCGTCTTTATCAGTGTTGCGTTCGCCTCACCCGTGACTTTTTCATTATTGTGCCTTATAATTACCACCTCAAAATTGTGGGCATTGCCTTCCCTGACTACCTTGCCGAATGCCTCAAGTACCCTCGGTTTTTCATCATTTGCCGAAAAATCAGCGGCGTTCTTACCCACGAGCATGTCCATCCTCGGCACTCCGTAAAGTTCCAGCGCTTTATCAGAAGCATAAAGTATCCTGCCCGCGCTGTCCGCCACAAAGACAGCGTCAGGCGAAGCATCGATCAGGCTGCGAAACATTTCTTCCGAATTCCTTATTTCTTTCTCGGTCCTTTTCCTGTCGGTTATGTCCCTGGCGATCGCCAGCAGGTAATCTTCCCCGTCTATCCTGTCCTTCTTTAAGCTCATTTCAACCCACTGCTCGCAGCCGTCTTTTTTTAAATTACGCCACTCAAAAACGTGATACCCTTTGTCTTCCACTGCCTTTCTGTATTCATCCAGGACCCTTTCATATTCTTCCTCTTTCGCATCAGGCATAAAAAGCTTAAGTCCTTTTGCCTTTAGTTCATCATAAGTACAGCCCTTCATTTCAGCCGCTTTCTTATTTGCGTCTATTATGCCGCCCGTCCTGGGGTCCAGGATCATGATAGCGTCGTTCACGCCGTTAAATATAGCTTTATAATTTTCCTCGGATTTCTTCAGGCGGCCCTCCATCTGCCTGTTCCTGGTCACGTCCCTGATCGACCCGAGTAATGCCACTGCTTTGCCTTTCGCGTCTTTTATTGCCGAAATGTTCATTGCTCCCAAAAACCTGCTGCCGTCTTTCTGCAAGAACGTATATTCAACGCCGCTTAAAAACCCCTCTTTTAATGTACGCTTTATGTTGAGCAGGAATTTCTCCCTATTTTCAGGCGCAATGAAGATAAATGAGCTTTTACCGATGAGTTCCTGAGCGCCTGCTGCCCCGTAAATATGCGCCGCACGCTCGGAAGCGTACATAATATTTCCGTCCAGATCAGTGATCGTCACGGCATCAGAGGATGTAATCAGGAGTTTTTTGTAGATTTCGCTTGAATTTTTCCTGTTTAAAAGGATTTTTGCCCGTTTTGGACCGGTTTTATGTCCGGGGCGGTTTTTCTTTGCACCTGTTTTTTTAGCGGGCTTTTTAATTTTTTTGATATGCAATGATTGACCTCTTTTATAAATAAAGGGTAATTCATGAAACTGCGGTTAAATAACGCTTTCATATGGATTATAATGAATAAAGCGCCTTTTGTAAAGTGTTTTGTTAATTCCTAAAATCGCATTAGAGGTCAATATATGCGATTTTAGGATGGTGTAAGACCCCATTTTAATCAAATATTTGGTAATCGGGGTCAGCCAATGGTAACGTTATTCCTGCCTTCACCCTTGCTGTAATACATTAACCTATCCGCCCTTTTTATGACAGAATCTATATCATCATCCCTTTTTGCCGTTGTCGCGCCTATAGAAACGGTAACTGTTATTTCTTTTTCCGGCAGGGGAATATGTGAATGCTCAATTAAACCCCTTATTTTCTCCGCGATCGTGTACAGGTCTTTTTTTTCCACATTTGCGATTAAAAGTATGAACTCTTCGCCGCCCCACCTTCCTACAAAATCTTCTTCCCTTAAGTTGTTCATGAATGTCTTGGTCACGACTTTTAAGACCTTGTCGCCGGCGTCATGACCGTATTGGTCGTTTACTTCCTTGAAATGGTCTATATCGATGAAAAGCAGCCCGAACTGGTTTGCCCACGAATACCGGTTCATTTCCTCGAGCTTGGTATTGATCTTAATCTCCGTATAACGCCTGTTTCCCACACCTGTCAAAGCGTCTATAAAAGCAAGCTGTTCGAGTTTTTCTATCTGCATGAACGCTGATATTTTATTTGAGTTGTCACTGAAGATCTCCACGGCCCCGATAACCTTGCCGGTTGAGTCCTTCATGGGGGAAATCCTGGTGATAACGGGAAGGCGGTAACCGTCCTTATGCTTTAAAAAAACTTCCTCTTCCACGAGCCGCTGTTCCTTCATGGCCCTGACTGCGGGACAATTTTCATTTTTGCAGAGATTCTCGCCCTTATTATTTGTGTGCATGAGGATATTGTCCCAGCAATGCTGCCCGACAATGTCTTCAGCCTTATATCCCGTCAGCTTTTCCGCAGCTTTGTTCCAGTAAGATATCTTTCTTTCCCAGCTGCAGAAATACACGCCTTCATAAAGATTATCAAGGATATTTTTGTAGAAATCCGTTTCAAGATCCCCCGGATCATTCTTTATATTCTTGTCGTCAGCCATAGGTCTCCTGTCATCAAATCTCATACCAGTATATACACTAAATACAACCTGGTCAACTAAAAGAGTTTTGGATGGTATTTGGAGACTGTCGGAAAACCCTATAAATCCATGAAATTCTTTATCGTGTCCGGTGCGGATGAAATTCTTCCATGGCCTGCGCGCCACTAAAACCCTTTATAATACAAGCGCGCAATCCATGGAAGAATTTCATCCGTGCCGGACACGACCTATCATAAAGGCCATTTACCATTCGCAGTAATTGGCAGCGCAATCCGGACTTTACAGCTTTCCTGCAGCCACTTTCTTACCCTGTTTTTCCGCCACTCTTCCAGCCTGCAGACAGAAACTTTCAAACCGCGCTTCCAGCAGCTGCGGGTAGGGGTTTCCGTCAGCTTCTATGGTCAAAAACGGCATCCTGTCGTTTTCGCTGTAACCGGTCTGTTTTAGCTTCACGCCCGCCTGCGCGTAGGCTTCGACCTGGCTCTTGAAGTCCAGGTTATTTGCCGCGATAGCTTCGGTGTAGCGCACGGGCATGCAGGAGAACGGCCCTATATTCACCACGCCGGCGTACTTGTTAAATACATCCCTCATGGTCACTCCCAGTATCATTCCCGGTTCGCCTTTTAAGGTTTTCGGCAGTATGTGCTCCGAATACTTCACTATGTCGTCTATGTCGACCGCTTCCACTACGCACAGGCCGGATTTTGCGAGTATCTTCTTTATTTTTATCTCTATGTGCCTCTGCGTCATATCGGTGACCAGGAACTCAAGCCATCCCAGCATGGTGTATTCGGGTATGTGCAGCTTGTTGTTGATCATGTAAGTCAGGTAATACAGCCACTCTGACAGGTGCGCCGTACGCGCTATGAAACCTTTTTCAGCCAGGCGCTTTGCTATGTTCTTATTGGAGAAAGCGTCCCTGCGTACAAAAATTTCCCCCATTACGGAAACAGTGGGTGTTTCATGCAGTTTCATTTTCAGCGGTATCTTTTTGAACACAGCCGCCGTACGTTTTAGCTGTTTGTAAATATCAATGCCGGACGACCCTTCTATGGCCGCTATTACCTTTTTACGTTCTTCGTGAAATATTGCCTCCGCCAGATCCGGGTCTTTTGCGATCGTCCAGATCGCGTTCCTTATGTCGTCAAGCATGTCTGCCGCCACCATCCCGCGCCAGGCATTTATCATCAGCCCCGGCCCGAATCCGGTATAACGCTCTTCGTTCGCGACCGATATGACAGCCACATTCTCTAATTTCTTTTCCCTGATTATCATATTCATGAATACGTGGTACTGCCCGAGCCTGCAGTAGCCTGCGGCGCGCGGCTGGAAAACTATGAGCTTCTCATTTATATCCCTTTTACTTTGTATATACTTGAGCATTGTGCCGACCGTTAACACCATCGGGAGACACTCTTTGCCCGTGGTGACCGACCGGCCTATCCTGAGCGTCTCCGTGTCGGAAACATTCATGGCCTCCGCCCTGACCCCGGCTTTCCTGAATGCCGCGGCGATAAATTCCGTTGACAGGTCGTTCATGGAAGGCATTATCACTTTGACCGACGGGTCGGTTATCTTTGTCCTGGCGCCGCTTGAATCCACAAAATACATTCCCGTGTTCTCTATTGACATTTTTGCCGGCACAAACCCGGAGTGTTTTGTTTCCTGCACTTTTTTCATCACTTCAATATAGTTCTTTACAACATCTATGAAAGCTTCAACCCTGGTATCAATGCCCGCGTCGGCCGTGTGCCCGTCAAGTTCGAGCGTTAGTGACGGCTTGTTTTTCATAATACGCCTGAAATATGTCACTGTCAGGGAGTCTATGGCGCACAGAAAGTTGGTTATATATAACCCGTAAAGCTGGTTGTCTTTTTTAATTATCTGGGAAGCGCTTATTAATTTCTGTCCTATTTCCCAGTGCAGGTAATCGTCATGCGGCGACTCCAGAGGTTCGTGTTCTATGGGCAGCATGTCAAAAGGTATCACGGCATAACCGCGCGAAGTCAGTTTCCGCGGCACACCTTTATTCGTGTCCTCGTTAAAAGCATGATGCGGGGCGCCCAACAGGACCACGGCTATTTTTGACGGGTCCTTGTGAAGTTCCTGGAGGAACTCTCGCCCCACCTTTTTCTTTTCCTTATAGAACTCGTTTTGCACCGCGTCGGCCCTGTCAAAAGCAGCGGCTGCGGCCTCAGCCGAAAATCCTATCTGAACCCCGAGCGCGATAAAGGACTTTTTCTCATCTTCAACGCCCTTTGAGAAATTCAATGTCGGGGCAAGTATCTTTTTATCCAGGCCCCTGCCCTTAAATATCTGCCGCATGGTAAATGCCTCGCCCTGGGTAAATATGCAGGTAGCCGAAAATTCTTTCCTGGCTTCGGTATTTGCCACGTGCATTTCCTCAACATGCGGCATAAATACATAGTCCGGATCATACTTTAGCAGATCCTCAAACATGCCTATGGATACCTGCGCAGGGTAGCAAAATGATGTCGTATGCAGGTGCGACGCGTCTTCCACGAGTTCCTTTGAAAGTATGACTCTGCACCCTAAATTCGCGAAAAAATTATAGTATAACGGGAACATTTGCAGGACTATAAATGAGCGGTTTATCCCGATAACAGGAGAATTTTCATTTATGGGCATGGCGGGCGCGAATCTCTCAAAAACCAGCCGGTTCCTCACCGCGACATAGTCGAGTTTTTCCGCATCAACGTCTATATTATATCTCTGGTTGTAATACTTGTTGCAAGCGCCGCCAAAAGGATATACTTTGCCTTCTATCCTTATCATATTTATTGCGCATTTTCTGTCGCATTTTTCTTTTCCACCCAGGCACACAAACGATTTTTCATTTGTTATCTGCCTTGCTATCATGCGCTTTAAGTCGTATTTTCCTTCTTCAAGAAGGTTTAAGTCCAGCCTCTTTTTGACTTCCAGGGCCACTCCAAATGCGCCCATGAGGCCCGGGTCGGGCGGGACTATGATCTGCTTGCCGGTGATTGCAGCCATGGCAAGGGGCACGGCTTTGTTATAACAAACCCCGCCCTGCATGAATACCTTTTCACCGACAGGCCTGTGCCCTTTTACCCTGTTGACATAATTAAAACAAATCGAATAAACCAGTCCCGCAAGTATGTCTTCCTTTGATATGCCTTCGTGGCTGGCGTTTTTTATGTCGGAAGATATGAATGCCGCGCACTGGTCATTGAAATTAGGCGGTCTTTTTGCCGTTATGGCCATGTCCGCTATCTGTTTGTAATCAACACCGAGGGATTCGAACGCCGCTTCTTCAAGGAAAGAACCTGTTCCGGCCGAGCATGCCTCGTTCATGGCATAGTCGGACGCGACGCCCGCGGTAATATGCGTGTACTTGGCGTCCTGCCCGCCTATTTCAAAGATCGTATCCACTTCAGGGTCAAAATACACCGCGGCTGAAGCATGCGCAATGATCTCATTTATCACGCCGTCGGTGATGGAGTATAAGCCGGCAATCTGCCTGCCCGAACCTGTAACGCCTATATTCACGATGTCAACAGGAGTGTCCCCTATGTCCTTTAAAATACTTTCATAACACTTTCGCGAGGCTTCTATGGGATTGCCGTTTGTACGGAGGTAAATATCCGAGAGTATTTTGTCATCGGACACTCGCATGAGGACGGCTTTTGTGGTTGTAGAACCCACGTCAAGCCCGATTACGCACTTGTCGTTCGGGCGCAGCGTGCCCCTCTCGGACTTATTGAAAGTAACGAGGTTTTCAGCGTCTTTAAGCGGCAGAAGCACGGAGAAACCTGAATGGCCTTCTTTGAAAAGCTGTCCGGTGATTTTCTTTCCCTTGGAAAATGCGGCGATTGCCGCGCCGAGCGCCTCAAAATAAGGCGCCTCAACCGGAACAGTCACGTTATCAATGAATTTTTTGACGCTTGCGATCACGGCTTTGTTTAAGGTCGTCCCGCCGGTTATCAGCACGTTTTCATGCGGCACTTTCATGACGAGTTCCGTTATTTTCTCGCCTATCATGGCGCAAAGCCCCGCGGTTACATTTGATATGGGAACGCCTTTATTCAATGCGTGCGTGCAGTCGGACTTGCAGAATACGGAGCACCTGCCCGACACGCTGTAGGGGTCGCCCTGCATGGCTTTCTCCACGGCTTCATCTATGCTTATGTTCATTCTTTTTATCTGCTGGAGGAAGAAATCCCCCGTGCCTGAAGCGCATTTGTTCCCGGTTGAGATTCCCGACACCTTTTGTTCGTGGTCAAGCCTATATACTATAAAAGTCTCGCCGCCGGCCGACACTACCGCGTCATATTTTTTATCTTTCACGGATAAATGCTGCAAAGCCTCTTCCACTGCCTCGGGCTCTGTAATTGAAGGCACATTCACAAATTCCCTGAAACGCCTGCCCGTTACAAGCACATGGCTGTCCCCGGTCTTAAGCTCTTTCACCACTTCTGCAAATATGGCCTTGGGGTTGCCGTCGTGCGCTTTCCTGATAACCCTTTCAACCTTAAAATCATCGCCCTTTTTGGATAATTCCACAGCGCTTATAGTAGACGCGCCGAGACAAATACCAAACGCAGTTTTAGTCATTTTTTAGATCTCCCATCATATATAATAATTATGCGGTAAATACAATGCCAGTTATTGCAATTATTCACCAATTTTAAGCAATCATTGTGTAGGATAAATAATTGAGATATTAATATACAACAAACTAAACAGGATTTAAAGGATTATTTTTGTAAAAAATACGAATGTATAGACAAGTGGAGTTTCACCTTTCGAAACGTTTGTTACGGAGAAGTAAACAGCCGGGCAACTTCGTGGCCGAATAATCCTGTCAACACACTTTGTGTGCCCGCCTTCGCTAAAGCTCCGGCGGACTTGTTGCCGGACTTCGTATTCGGCCAATACATATCTTCAACTGTGAGAGGGCGGCCCCCCTCTACTTCGCAGCCTTTTTCCTTGCTATAACTTCCTCATAGTTCTTTATCATCTTTTTCGCCATGGCTTCCGCCGACCATTCCCTGGCGTATTCGAAGGCCTCTTTTTTCTTGGCTGCATACAGGGTCCTGTCCTCAAGTATCTTAAATACCGCTTCCGTAAATTCGTTTACGTCCTCATTGACGAGAATTCCGCCTTTATTGCCTTCCATGACTTCTTTTACGCCCATCTTGCCGACTGCCACAACCGGCGTGCCTACTGCCATGGCTTCCGTTACCACCAGCCCCTGTGTTTCCGTTACTGACGCAAATGTGAAAAGGTCGGCCGCGGCATAACAGTTTACCCAGTCCTGCGGTTCGAAATATCCCAGGAATATCACATTATCAAAAACGCCTATATCCTTTGCCGCCTGCTGTACCGAGGCTTCGGCAGGGCCTTTCCCAGCCACTATCAGTTTTGTGTCGGGCCTTTTTACAAGGACGTTCTTTAACACTTTAAAAAGAAACGGGATATTTTTCTCCGCGCCTATCCTGCCCATGAAAAGAAAGAGCGTGGTGGATTCGGGTATGTCATGTTTTTTCCTGAAATCAGCGCGGGAAAAGGTCTTGAACTTGTCCATTTTTATGCCTGTCGGGTTCACCACTATGGGCACGCTCTTTTTGATTCCGTAGGTATTCAGGATGTCCTTCATCTGCGTGGAAGGCGCGATAACAAGGTCCATCCTATCGCAGTAAAGTTTTGAAAGGTAACGCGCTATCCACTTCGCGATGCCGCTCGGGATGAATTTAAGATAGTGCACATACTGCTCGAACAAGGTGTGGTAAGTGTGTATCACGGGGCAGCCAATTTTTTTCGCCCAGTCAATAGCCGCGACCCCGAGCCGGGCCGCTACATGGGTGTGGATTATGTCAAACCCGCCGTTTATTATCTTTTCTTTTATACGCTTTTTTGAAATGGGATTATTCAGCGAAGGTAACCTGTCTTCCGGGTCAAACCACATGTAGTGCGAAGGAAGCCTGACGACAAATTTCTCATTGTCGGCTGATTTTACGTCCTTTTGGGTTTCCGGGTACTCGGGCGCGATGATGGTGACTTCATGCCCCATTTTTCTGTATTCTGCCGAAAAAGTATCTATGGATGTCACAACGCCGTTAACCCTGGGCCTGTATGTGTCCGCTGCCATTAAGATCTTCATGATAACACCTCCATATTTTTGTAAAAATACCGCCGCAATTCTTCCCCCTGTTTTTGCGCTTTACCAAACCCTTGACATCATTTTATAACAGAATCCTGCTAAAGGCAATCAAAAATCGGGAATTGACCCCATCCCTTTTTTGAATCCAATACGCAACAGCATGGCGCTTCTATCTCGTTAAAAAAATCTTGCCGCTAACCAGCATTTTCCAGTCATCCCGGTAAATTATATAATAGTAAATTCCAGGCGAAACC
>CALAOR010000009.1 GCA_937889595.1 uncultured bacterium | reverse complement strand
GTGGTGTAATGCATATAGTCAGGAGGCAGGGTTGACACCTTGCTATACCTACGCAAGTGCAGTGATAAAGGATTCAACCAGTGCAACAGCTTGTGATAATGCGGCTTGTGCATGGACAAATAATGGATACAGATTGCCTTCAGAAGGTGAATATCAATACGCGGCAAGTTATATAAACGGGTCAAGCTGGACGCCGTATAACTATGCCAGCGGAGCAACAGCGGACTATACCAACGCAGCGGCAACCGGACTTGTAGCGTGGTATGGTGCAAATTTTAGTAGTGCACAGGCAGTAGGCGGTAAAACAGCAAATGCGCTGGGAATTTATGATATGTCGGGGAATGTGTGGGAATGGTGTTGGGACTGGTATGGAACGTATCCCGGCACATCTACAGACTATAGAGGACCTGCAAGCGGTTCCCTCCGCGTGGTACGGGGCGGGGGCTTCGGCGTCGGCGCGGGCGGCATGCAGGTGGGCTACCGCAACAGCCTCAGCCCGTATGTCACGAGCTACAGCTACGGCTTCCGCTTTGCGAGGACCAATTAACATTTTGGATTTTTACCTTTTACATTTTGCAATGTATTTTTTGTGTGTTTGTTTGCATGTTTATCTTGCCCTGCGTGGCTGCCGAAGGCAAAGCCCGCAGGGCATTTTTTTTGATTTAAAATAATATAATGAGAATTAGGATTGCTGGACTTTATCCGTTCAGGTAAATTTTCCAAAGTTGAGTTAGTTACTCTTTTTTTGACAACTTTAGTATATTGTTGTATAACACAATCACCTCCTCCGAACAAAGCCACGGTTTAAGGCGTTCCATCCAGTTCAGTGTCTTTTCCCTACTTGTCCACCAGCCTTCGCTGAAGCTTCGGCTGGCGAGCCCTTCAGCGATGATTTAGTAAGCACGCCCACTATAGCTCTGTCTCGCGAAGGCTGCCCGCCAAAGCCTTCGGCGACGGCGGGCGCTGTGGTCTTAACGTTGTGGTTTTTATTTTAGTCAGCCTTCGCTGAAGCTTCGGCTGGCGAGCCTGTTCATATCCTTCCTGATTTGAGTTTCTGCTGTCGCGGTTAAGGTGATTGACTTTGCGGAAGAAGGCCTGTGTGAGATTGCGGTTTCAAAGGATATTATAAGGGAGTTTATGAGGGTTGCAAAAATACAGTTTGGGTGGGGCCCGGAGAAAAGCACAGCGGCAGAAGGTATTTTAAGGCAGCTTTGTACCGTGGTAAACCCGGCTGTCAGGGTCAGGGTGGTAAAGCAGGATCCTGACGATGACAGGATAATAGAATGCGCTTTAGAGGCTAAGTCAGGGTATATAATAACTGGTGATAAACATTTGCTTGACTTAAACGAATATAAGGCAATAAAAATATTAACGTTGGCGCAGTTTATAAAGTTTATGGTTTAAAGCAAGCCAGTACTATGCCTGACTTTCCAAAAGGATAAAAGTCAACAAAAAGCCGAAAAATCCCGCTTACAAGCGTTTCAAATTATTATATTATTTATAATGATAGTTGAATTCAATGCATAAATGAGCATTAAGGAGCATATCATGGAAAAAGAAGGTTCTGCAAAACCGGGAAATGAATATATTCCCGGAGTATGCAACATAGGGCGCGCCGAGATACGCATGCGCGCCGCAAGCGGCTGGATGGGTCTTGGCGTGACTATCGTGCTCTGGTCCGTGCTTGCGCTGACCCACACTTTACCGGGATGGAGGCTTTTTGTTTTTTTGCCTGCAATGCTGGGCGCCAGCGGTTTTCTACAGGCTGCTTTTCATTTTTGCGCGGGTTTCGGGATGAAGGGTGTGTTTAATTTCGGGCCTGAAGTTGGAAAGACTGACACGGTGATGCAGGCTGAATTCAGGAAAAAGGACAGGCAAAAAGCCCTATTCATACTGTTATTATCCGTATTAATAGGCGCAGTTGCGGCTGTGGCCGCGTTTTTAATCCGGTTCTAAAAATAAATGGAGGCTTTATGAAACCAGTTGCGGGTTTGTGGATCGATCACAGGAAAGCTACAGTTGTTATTTTGTCGGATGAAGGGGAAGTAACGAAACAAATATTGTCTAAGGTTGAAAAACAAAATGGCCGCCTGGACGGGGTACGTTCTGTCCAGCCGTATGAATCCCTTCTGGTATCCTCGGATGACAAGCAATTGAGGGACTTCAGCGGGCACCTCGATGTTTTTTATAAAGAGGTTTTAGAATCAGTAAAGGATGCTGAATCAGTCCTGCTTTTAGGTCCGGGCGAGGCAAAGGACGAAATGAAAAAATTCATGGAAAAAACCGGCAATCAGGACAGGGTGGCGGCTGTGGAAACCGCAGATAAGCTGACGGACCATCAAATTGCGGCGAAAGTGCGTAGTTTTTTTGAGGAACGTATCACAGGATAAACCGGGAGTTTATATTTGTAACACCCATAAGCCAACTAAAAAATAACTATTGACAATTCCTTTAAATAATAATATTATCCTATCTATAAAGGGTTTGAGTATCGGCAAATACGGGAATTTAAATCATTTAACTGTATTGATATTCGATTACATAACACCGCAAAGAGGCAGTTTTAGCTGATATTTATTCAACAGATGAACATAGGCCTTATAGAGGGGCTTCACGAGCACGGGGAAGGTTCAACCCGGCTAAAAGCGCCGCAATTTTAAGTTGCGGCGCTTTTATTTTTTTTTGCGGATTTGTGGTATAATAAAGAAAATTTTTTCGGGCGGTGTTTGTGGATAAAAAGGAACTGATTTTTCCGGCTTTGCTGGCTTTGTTTTGCGTGGTTTCCAACTTTATATGGCTGCGTATTGACACTGTGCCCCAGGCCTGGGATGAATCTGTGCATCTGCAGGCGGCATCTGCTTTTGCCGAAACCATAAAGCACGATCCCTTAAAGGTTATTCCAGATTTTGTGACCCGGGAAAATTATTACCCGCCGCTTGTTCCTTTTATCGCGGCTTTTTTCGGGCTGCATAACAATGACATGGATTCCTTTACTTATTCCATGGTTCTGTTCCATGCTCTGCTCATATTCTCTGTATTCGCGTATACGCGCCGCAGGTTTGATTTTTTGTCCGCGTGCGCGGCGTCCTGCCTGACCATGGCGTTCCCGCTGATTTATTCTCAGGGGCATTTCCTAATGCTTGACCTGCCATTGACCGCGCTTGTGATGTTTACTGTTTATCTTTTGTCCGGCCCGGATTTGTTCAGGCAAAAACGCTCCCTTATACTGCTGGGTGTGACAATGGGTGCTGCCATGCTCGTGAAGTGGACCTACTGGATTTATATCGCTATGCCGTTTATTTTCAGGCTTGTTGATGAGGCAAAGACACCTGAAAAAATAAGGAAACAGGATTTGTTTTTACTTTTTGGCATTATATTTTTAACAGCCGGCCCGTGGTATCTCTGGCATGCAATCCCCGTAGTCTCCAAACTATTAATGTATTCTTTTGACCGCGGCAGGGTTGAAGGGCTTCCTTCGGTATTCTCCATTGGATCGCTTATTTATTATTTCAAAATGCTGCCCGGGCTTTTAAGCCCCGTACCCGCGCTTATATGTTCAGCCGGCGCCATACTCATTATAGCCAAAAAAGAAAAGAAATTTATGGATATACTTTTGTTTTTTTTCGTCCCGGTTTTGTTCATGACATTGCTCCAGAATAAAAAAGACAGGTATATCATGCCGGCTCTTCCTTTTGCCGCAATCGCGGGGTCATACCTGGTATATATGATAAGGCACTGGATAAAAAACGCGAAGGCCTTTGCCGCTGCAGTATCCGCAATCGCGGTCTTAAGTTATACGTTCGCGGTCTATCCTTTTGGTTTTGCCTGGCCCCAGGCCGCAAGGCCGGTTAAAGCCGACTGGAAAATCATGGAAATACTGGATAAGGCAAAAAGCCCGGGGGTGTTTGTTCTGGTTCCCGATATCCCGGCCATGAATAATATTAATTATGGTTTTTATATAAAAAATTATTATCCGAATCTGCAGGTATCGGGCATATTTAACTTTCCCATGTTCGCGGATTATTTTCTCATAAAAACCGGCGCGCAGGGGCCGGTGTTCACAGCTTCGGATAAAAGGGAACAGATAACAAAAGACGTCTTGGAAAACAAGGGGCCTGCTTCGGGGTTCTATGGAAAAATTTATGAAACCGCGCTGCCTGACGGGTCGCGCGCCATGTTATATAAAAGGAAAGACAAAATCAGCGTGGACCCGGACCGGTTTGAAAGCGGGCTGAACAAAAGCAGCATGCAGCTGCTCGGGTTTTACTTAAAAGACGCGAAGAAATTCAGGTTCAAAACAGAGGTGGCGCCTGATACCGCGCTGGTAAAAAGCATACGGGTAGGTTTTGCCGAAGGGTTTGCCGGCGATTTTAAGCACAGGGACGCGGGGCTTAAAATAAAAAACGCCGATATTGAAATAAAGGACCTTCTTTTAAATCCGGAGGAACTTAACGCCGGGAACCTTTCCATACTATCGATAGGGGGGGTATACCTGCACTCACTCGAGGTCAATGAAACAGACCTGGCTGCTTTCGCGGCCATATATGCTAAAAAAGCAAAGGACCTGAAAGTAAAAATCGATAACGGCATTATAACTTTTTCCGCCGTGTATTCCGGGATCAACTTTGAGGCTGCCGTAGAATTATATAACCCTTCAAAGGAAAGCCCGGACATAAGCGTGAAGATAATCAGGTTAAAAGCGGGTTTCGTCAACATACCTGCCGGCCTGGCAAATTTCCTTATAAAGGATTATAATCCGCTGTTAAACAGGTCCAAATCGCCCGTGAAACTTTATTACAACGGCATTTACGCCCAAAAGGGCGTGCTGAAGATTTATTGAGATATTTCCGGAAAAGCCTGTTCGACCCCGGCTGCCGCATAAAAAATTGATACTTTTTAAAAATCCTGATAAAGGGGATCGGCAATTGCAGATTAAAAGGCCTGTTGCGATATTCCTGGCCACGAAAGCATTTACGTGGCTGACGTTTATCCTGATAACATTTATGTTGTACATATTCCGCGCAAGGGCAATACCATTCGGCAGTATGCTGGCTGATTCCCTTGAATGTTGGGACAGCGGGCATTACAGGGCCATAATCGAGCATGGCTATGATCTTTCCTGGAGGATGGTTTTTTTTCCGTTATACCCTTTGGCGGTTAAAGCCATGACGTTCCTGATAAAAGACACCCTATGGGCCGGTGTTGCCGTATCAAATTCATGCCTTTTGGCCGCTATCGTATATTTTTACAACCTGGTAGACAAAAATTACGGTAAAAAAATCGCGTCAATGTCGGTAATGCTTTTCATGTGCGCTCCGACAGCGCTTTTTTACATAACCAGTTACACGGAATCCATGTTTTTTATGCTTACAATCATGGGTTTTTATTACATCAATGAAAAAAACTGGCTTGCTGCGGTTTTTTTCGGCATGCTTTCCGCGGCAACAAGAAATGCCGGTATTTTGATCATGATCCCGTTCGTTGTCGGTTATTATGGAGCATACAAGGATTTCAAAAAGGAGTTCTATAAATTGGCCCTGTATCTTTTGGCCATTTTTTCCGGATTAGCCGCTTACATGTTCTATTCGAAGCACATTCATAACGATTATATTGCGTTCCTGCACGGCCAGTCGCAGTGGTATAAAGGCGGCCGCATTAGTTTTATCCCGTTTTTGGCTTATTTGAAATCATTGAAGAATTTCACGGTTGAACTCCAGCTTAAAGTGACCGACACTAGGGTGAACATGTCCTTTATTTATATGACAGTGACGCTCCTTTTACTGTATTTTGGGCGCAAACTTTTGAAGCTGAATGAGGCGGCGTACGCCTTTTTTATCGTGTTGTTTTTTTCCATCATAAACAGTTCCGAATCCATAGCGAGGTACTTAAGCGCGGTTTATCCGCTGTGGGTGCTGTTTGCGCTATGGATAGCAAAACAAAAAAAAGAAAAGCTGGTTTTTGGTATTGTGCTTGCATACATGATGACATGGCAGGCCTATATGAATTTCCGGTGGGTAATGAATTTTTGGGTGAATTAAAGGAGGCCATGGCCGCGTTTTTGTTTTTTTTTCGTCTTGACGCATTTGGGTTATTTGATATACTAAAAACAGTTCAAAATACATTTTCCCCCAAGGATATAATATGGATCACAAAAATACAGTTCTCTATGATGAACACATCAAACTAAAGGCTCTCATGGCTCCGTTCGCGGGCTGGAACATGCCCATACACTACGGCAGCATAATCGAAGAAACAAAATATACCAGGACTGCCGCGGCTGCTTTTGACATATGCCACATGGGCGAGTTTATCGTAACCGAGGACCCGGCTAAATCAACCCTGGATGAGACCATCACAAATCCGGTAGTCAAGATGAAGCCCTTAACCTGCCGCTACGGATTTTTATTAAATGACAATGGCACGCCTATTGACGACCTCATAGTGTACCGGATGAAAGAAGACAAGTGGATGATAGTGGTCAATGCTTCAAACATAGAACATGACGCGAAAAAAATAAAAGCAAACCTTTCCAAGGAAGCCGGATTTGAGGACATATCAGGCGCCTCGGTCAAGATAGATTTGCAGGGCCCGAAGTCAATGGAAGTCATGAAAAAACTTGTCGGCGATTCGATTAAAAAACTTAAATATTTCCAGTTTGATACCTTTGACCTGCTTGGCGGACGCCATATCATAAGCAGGACAGGATATACCGGGGAACTCGGTTATGAACTGTACATAAGCGCGGACAAGGGCGTGGAGCTGTGGAAAAAACTTCTGGCAGACCCGCTGGTTAAACCCGCAGGTTTGGGAGCGCGCGACATATTAAGGCTGGAAGCGGGACTGCCGCTTTACGGGGACGAATTAACAGAGAGCGTGACCCCGCTTGAGGCAGGCATGGAAAAATTCCTGGATTTTGAAAAAGAATTCATAGGCAGGGAAGCGTTGCTCAAGCAAAAAAGGACGGGTATAACAAAAAAACTCACGGGCGTGGCCATAGAAGGGCGCAGGACGCCAAGGCACACAAACCGCGTTCACATTAACAACTCAGACTGTGGTTTTGTGACCAGCGGGGTTTTTTCACCGCACTTAAACAAGGGGATTGGATTTATGTACCTGGACACGGATAAAGTCATAGAAGGAAATGAAGTGCTTATAAAACTTGATAAGGGAGAGACTTCAGGCAGGATCACCACCCCGCCTTTCATAAAAAACACATCCATAAAATATCAGGAGGCATGAGATGAACGTAAAAGACGGATATTTTTACAGCAAAGAGCACGAGTGGGTTAAAATAGAAGGTAATAAGGCAAAGGCCGGGATATCCGACTATGCCCAGCATAAGCTCGGGGACATAACTTACGTGGACCTGCCTGTTGCGGGCAAAGCAGTAAAACAGTTTGAGGTATTGACAGGTATAGAATCGGTAAAGGCGGCAAGCGACATATACTCGCCTATGACGGGAAAAGTTGTTGTTGTAAATTCAAAGCTGGAAAATGCGCCTGAACTCGTGAATAAATCGCCTTATGAAGAAGGCTGGATCGTTGAGATGGAAATATCAAACTTGTCCGAGACCTCCAACCTCATGAACGCGGCGGCTTATAAAACATTTTTATCCGGGCTGGAAGAATAATGGCCGGATTCACGCCGCACACACCTGCCGAAGTAAAGGAAATGCTCGGCGCCGCGGGTCTGACAGGCATCAAGGAATTATTTGCGGACATTCCGGCGGATTTGGCCCCAAAATCATTCAAAATCCCGGCAGGCATGACTGAATACGAAGCGCTAAGCGTTTTAAATTCCATGGCCGCCAAAAACAATACTTCAGCCGCAGTTTTCATGGGAGGCGGTTACTATGACCACTTTATACCCGCAGCGGTTGACGCCATATCATCGCGCGCGGAATTTTACACCGCGTATACGCCGTACCAGCCTGAAGCTTCACAGGGAACGCTGCAGGCTATTTTTGAATACCAGACCATGATGGCGAAATTATCGGGCCTGGAAGTTTCAAATGCCTCGCTTTATGACGGAGGCACTGCTTTATACGAGGCGATCGCCATGGCCATCAGGACCAATAACCGCTCAAAGGTGATAATAGACAAAGGAGTCAACCCAATATACAGGCAGATAGTAAAAACTTATGCCGCCAACCAGAAAATAGAGATTATGGAAGTTGACCTGAAGGATATATACACGGACAGGGAAAAGATAAAATCAATGCTTGATGAAAGTATTTCAGCCGTGGTCATGCAGACCCCGAATTATTTCGGTATAGTCGATGATTTTTCGGATATATACAAGTCGGCGCAGGAAAAAGGAATTACCAAGATAGCGGTGTTTTACCCCATGTCGTTGGGGATCCTCAAGACGCCCGGGGAAATGAACGCTGATATTGCCGTGGCTGACGGACAGTCTTTGGGCCTGCCGCTTTCATTTGGAGGGCCTTATCTGGGGATCATGGCCGCGTCAAAAGGATACGTAAGGAAAATGCCGGGAAGAATAGTGGGAGAGACCGTGGATAAAAACGGCACAAAATGCTACGTGCTCACTTTGCAGGCAAGGGAGCAGCATATAAGAAGGGAAAAAGCGACTTCAAACATATGTTCAAACCAGGCGCTTTGCGCATTAAGGGCCGTCGTGTACCTCGCGCTTTTGGGCAGGGAAGGCTTCAGGAAAGCATCCCTTGTTAATTTTGAAAAAGCGGAATATTTAAAATCAAAATTAAAGAAACTGGCGGAAATAAAAAAAGGAACCACGTTCAATGAATTTACGGTTAAGCTTGATTGCGGCGCGGCTGTTTTCGCTAAAAAAATGCTGGCAAAAGGGTTCGCCGCCGGCATACCCGCATCGCTTTATTATCCCGATAAAAAGAACTATCTTATCATAGCGGCCACGGAAAAAAGGACGAAAAAAGAAATGGATGACTTTGCTGTTGCCTTTAAATCAGCACTGTGAGGGGACATATGGAAAACATATTTGAAAAAAGCGTATCAGGCAGGCACGGGGTGGGCGCGGGGACTCCCGATGAAAAGTCGATCAATAAAATACCGGCGTCTTTAAGGCGCTCCACAGAGAGCAGCCTTCCCGAACTGTCCGAACTTGACGTGGTCAGGCATTATACGAAATTGTCAAAACTGAATTTTTCCGTGGATACCGAATTTTATCCCTTGGGTTCCTGCACCATGAAATACAACCCCAAGGTCAATGAAGCCGCAGGCGTGATACCGGGCTTTGCCGCGCTTCACCCTTACATGGCCATGATAGATGAGTCCGCGGCGCAGGGCGCCATGGAAGTCATATACAATATTTCCTCCTTGTTGTGCGAAATAACAGGCATGAAAAAATTCACAACGCAGCCCTATGCGGGCGCGCACGGGGAACTTTTGGGAATGCTGCTTACGGCCGCCTATCACAGGAAAAAAGGCAATAAGAAAAAATACATAGTGGTCCCCGAGTCGGCGCACGGCACTAATCCGGCTTCAGCCGCGGTCGCGGGCTACTCCATAATTACCGTTCCCGTGGATGCGGAGGGCGGCATGGACGTGGATATTTTCAGGGAAAAGATGAACGATGAAGTGGCCGGGGTTATGATGACCATGCCGAGCACACTGGGGGTCTTTGAAAAAAAGATAAAGGAAATAGTTGAAATAGCAGGGCAGCATGACGCGGTCATGTATTATGACGGTGCGAACTTAAACGCCATACTCGGCAAAGTAAGGCCCGGTGATATGGGTTTTGACATAGTTCACATAAACCTGCACAAGACATTTTCAACCCCGCACGGCGGGGGCGGGCCCGGTTCGGGCGTAGTCGGCGTATCAAAGCGTATAGCGCCTTTTTTACCCGAGCCATACGTGGAAAAGAACAAGACTGGGAAATTTTGCATAGCCGCGGGCAGCAGGGATTCAATAGGAAAGGTTGCCTCGTTTTTCGGGAACTTCGGGGTCATACTTAAGGCTTATACCTATATAATGATGCTTGGGAAGGAAGGCCTTATAGATGTGTCTGAAATGGCGGTACTAAACGCAAACTATATAATGGTAAAACTCAAACCCTTTTACGACCTGCCGTATGATAGGATATGCATGCACGAATGCGTATTCACGGCCAAAAATCAGATCAAGAACGGCGTGCACGCTTTGGACATAGCAAAAGCGTTAATTGACCGCGGTTATCACCCTCCGACCATATATTTTCCGCAGGTGGTGGAGGAAGCCATCATGATAGAGCCCACGGAAACAGAATCAAAGCAGGAAATCGATCTATTCATAGAAGCCATGAAAGACATCGCGGCTTTGGCAATAAGCGACCCTGAAAAAATAAAAAATGCGCCTTCAACAACGCGGATTTCAAGGCCCGACGAAACAAAAGCGGCGAGGGAACTTAAACTTACATGTTTTTAAAGACAAGCAGGTTCATACCTTTCGGTTATTTCTCGCCTTATGAAAACATGGCCATTGACGAATACCTGATATCCTACTATGAAAGGACGCTTCAGCCTGTTTTCAGGCTGTATGCCTGGAGTCCGGCCGGGATTTCAGCGGGAAAAAACCAGGAAGTGCTCAAGGATATAGATCTGGAAAAGTGCAGGCGTGACGCAGTGCCTGTTGTCAGGAGAATCACGGGAGGAGGCGCTATATACCACAATAATGAAGTCACCTATTCGATAGTATGCTCCGGGAAAGACCTTTCAAAAAATGACCTGACTGTAAAAGAATCTTTTGAAAAACTCAATGAATTTATGATCAAAATGTACTTAAAATGCGGCCTTGCAGCCGCTTACGCTAAGGACCTTAATACTGCAGGCACAAAAATAGGCGGCATATCGGCTTTTTGTTTTGCCTCAAATGAAGAGTATGACCTGGTGATAAAAGGCAAAAAGATCGGCGGCAACGCGCAGTCAAGAAAAAAAGAACTGATATTCCAGCACGGCTCCATACCGTTGTCAAGCGCCCCCCAGGCCATGGATTATTTCAATAAAAAAGAGGACAGCGGCAATTATTCGGACTTAAGCACTTTGACAGGCAGGGATATGGGTGAAGTCGAAGTATGCGCGAATATGGTGTCGTCTTATACTGAAACTTTCAACTGCGATCTTGAGATAAAACCGCTGAATACGGCGGAAAAGCGGGAAGTTGTCGCGCTTTTAACCTCAAGGTATGCCGTCAATAACTGGAACCTGAAACAATGAAAAAACCCGGATACGCGGTCAAAAAAATAGATTTTAAGGCCATGCAGGGCACGGAAAGCCTGTTATCCGGCCTGAATCTTCACACAGTGTGCCACCAGGCGCGCTGCCCCAACATATCGGAATGTTTTGCCAGAGGAACCGCAACGTTCCTGATACTCGGCGATACATGTACGAGAAACTGCAGCTTCTGCAATGTGAAAAAAGGGAAACCGGAAATTTATGATGAAAGTGAACCCGAAAAAGTAGCTGAGGCTGTGGTCAGGTTAAAACTTAAGTACGCAGTAATTACATCCGTTACAAGGGATGATATGGAAGACGGCGGGGCCGGCGCTTTCGCTGAGGTAATAAATGAGATAAGAGGCAGGAGCATGGAGACTAAAGTAGAGGTCTTAGTGCCGGATTTTCAGGCTTTGGAATCCTCAATAAAGAAAGTAATTGATGCAAACCCTGAAGTTTTTGCGCACAATGTTGAGACAGTGCCGTCGTTTTACCATGTCAGGAAGGGCGCGGATTATAAAAGAAGCCTGCATGTGCTTGCAATTGCAAAGGAAATTAATCCGCGTATGACCACAAAATCAGCCGTGCTTTTGGGGTTCGGAGAAAG
The DNA here is from genome assembly GCA_937889595.1 of uncultured bacterium. Lineage (GTDB taxonomy): Bacteria > Oederibacteriota > PGYV01 > PGYV01 > Palsa-1178 > PALSA-1178. Next base: position 22,015 of record CALAOR010000009.1, on the reverse strand, counting down.
TGAAGATGAAGTGCTGGAAGTGTTTGACGATCTGGTGGCAACAGGGTGCGATTATATAAGCATAGGCCAGTATTTACAACCGGATAAAGAACACGCAAGTGTGGTAGAATATATAAAACCGGAAAAATTTGATTGGTATAAGCAGAAAGCATATGACGCGGGTTTTAAGCATGTTGAAAGCGGAGTGTGGGTTAGAAGTTCGTATATGGCGGAGACTTATAATTTAAAATTCAAAATTGAAAATTAAGGTATTTTGTAATGTGCTATTATAATAAAGGTGCAAAGCACACCTTAATTTTCAATTTTGAATTTTAAATTCAACCGGAGGTTTAAAAATGAAGTACAGAAAGCTCGGTAAGACGGATTTAAATGTGTCTGAAATAAGCCTTGGCTGCTGGACTTTGGGCGGAGTCAGCTGGGATAAGGGAAAGTCGGCCGGATGGGCGGATGTTGACGAGAAAGAAGCCATAGAAGCCATCAATTACGGCATGGAAAAAGGCGTGAACCACTTTGACAATGCCGATACTTACGGCAACGGCAAAGCAGAGAGGATGCTGGCAAAGGCGCTCGGGACAAAGTCGAAACAAATAATCATAGCCACGAAGATCGGCCATGTAAAAGGGACAGCGGAACACGCTTACGAACCCGCCCATATAAGGCACCAGTGCGAGCAGTCGCTTATTAATTTAAAACGTGATTACATAGACCTTTACTACTTCCACCACGGCGATTTCGGGCCCGATGATATTTATGTTGACGGGGCAGTGGACATGATGAACAAGCTTAAAAAAGAGGGAAAGATAAGATGGCTGGGGCTGTCCACTTATTCGGAAAATGATTTTTTAAGGCTCACCCCGAAAATCAAACCCAATGTGCTGCAGAGCTGGGGAAATATAACGGACGATCAGTTTGTCAGGAGCGGCAAGCCTGTGGCGGAACTGATGAAAAAAGACGGTCTTTCCTTTGTGGCTTTTTCTCCACTTGCGCAGGGCCTGCTGCTGGGAAAATTTTCGTCAAAAAATCCGACCGTATTTGCCGACGGCGATCACAGGAAAAACGACCAGCGTTTCACACCGGCGGAAATTGCGAAGCTTGAACCAAAGGTTGATAAATTAAAGCAAAAATTCGGATCAGAAATCAAGGATCTCTCAAGGGTTGCGCTGCAGTATATTTTAAGTTATGATATTACCGGCTGCGTTATCCCGGGTTTCAGGAATAAAAAACAGGTTGAGATGAACCTTCAGGCCGCGGACAGACCTTTATCGGTGGAAGAGGTTAAATATATAAAGGATGTTTTTGCGTCGTAGTCACCGGAAATAGAATTTAAAACAAAGGTTTGCACCAGGAGGATTTCATGTACGATATCGTAATAATAGGCTCCGGCCCGGCAGGGCACACAGCCGCCTTGGAAGCGGCAAAATGCAAACTGAAGACCGCGATAATAGAACGAGAGCCGGAAAAAATCGGAGGGGTCTGCTTAAATGAAGGATGCATACCGCTCAAGGGGCTTCTTCATTACTCCATGCATGAAACTGATTACCATTATATACGCGGTAATGTAATGCAAAGGGTCGGGTTTATACGCGACGGATTAAGGAACAGGATGGAAAACGCCGGGATAGATATAATCAACGGGGAAGCCAGGTTCAAATCCCCGCATGAGATAGAAGTGGCGGGTAAAACAATAACCTTCGGGAATATGATCATTGCCGTGGGTTCATCTTCGAAAAAAATATTCAACAACCCGGCAGTGTACGCACCCGAGAAAATATTTGAGCTGGGCGAGGTGCCTAAAAAAGCGCTTATTATAGGCGGAGGGGTCATTGGCTGCGAGTACGCATCTTTCCTTAATAATATAGGCGTAAGCGTGGACATAGTTGAACTTATGGATTCAATCCTTTTTGGCGAGGACATGGAATCGGTCAGGACAGTGGCGCGCGAATTCAAGAAAAAAAATATAAAGTTATTTGAAAAAAGCGAGGTTATGGGGATAAGCACGGACCGGGAAGTACAGATAAGGTCCGGGGACACAATTATTATGGAAAAGTACGACATGATATTTGAGGCCACAGGAAGGCGGCCAAATACAGGCAGGATAGGGCTCGATATTGCCGGCGTCAAGGTGGATGAAAAAGGTTTCATAGAAGTAAACAATAATATGCAGACAAGCGCGCCCAATATCTATGCCGCAGGCGACTGCATAGCCGGCCCCATGCTTGCCTATGCTGCGGCAAGGGAAGCTTCCACAGTTATTTCCCATATTACGAAAAGTTGGCAGGGAAACATAGATTATGATATGATGCCCAAACTGGTTTTTTCATGCCCCCAGTTGGGGAGCGTCGGCGTGAGCGTGGAAAAAGCGAAAAAAAAAGGGATAGATTTCAGGGTTTATAAATACTTTTTTAAGGCGATCGGAAAAGCGGTCGTGGAAGGCAGGGACGCTGGTTTTTTAAAGCTTATCGCCGATGTAAATGAAGGAACAATCATAGGAGCTGCGGGAGTTGGCAATGAGATGGCGGATATATTTAACGAACTGACGGTAATAATACAATCAAAGATAAAAATAGCCGCCCTGAAGGAGTGTATGTTCATACATCCGTCGTATTCGGAAATAATTGCCGAGGCATTGAACTGGGGTTAAAATTTTCTGAAGAAAATTTTTGGAGGATGAGGAGTCAGTGTGAGGAGGTAGGAAAACGGTGAATATCCGGACGCAGGACATGGTCTTGTCAGTTATTTAGCAAGCCCTGCCGCTTTCATCTTCTTAATCCAGTCTAAGGCCAGTGTATAATTTGGGTCGTATTTCAGTACTGTTGTAAGTTCATCGTAGGCTTCCTTATATTTTTTCATCCTGAAGTAAGCCGCTCCCAGGTTGTAGCGGGCCTCCGTGCTTTCAGGCTTTATTTTCAGCGCCCGCAGGTACATTTCCTCGGCTTTTTCAAAATCACCCCTGTTAAAATATATGTTAGCGAGATTGTTTATGGCGCTTGTGAATTTGGGATTTAAGTCAAGGACCTTGTTGTATTCTTCAACTGCCTTATCCGTCCTGTTGTTGTTCATATAAACATTGGCGACATTATAATGCGATTCTATGAAGTTCGGGAACATCAAAAGACCGCGGTCGTAGTATTTCACCGACTTATCGTTATTTCCCATGGCGTTATATGCATTGCCCGAGTACAGCAGGAGTTCTATTATGTCGGTGCCGCGGGGGTTTGATTTTAAGGCGCGTTCAAATATTTCGCGTGAGGCCTCATAATTTTTATTCATAAAAGCAGCCTGGCCGGCGCGTATGCAGGTATTGGCGAGCAAAAAATCGACCTGCAGCGCCGAGAATATGGCGGCAAGGACAAAAACAAGAGTCGGCACCCATGATTTAGGTTTATCCGAGGATATTTCAACCGTTATTTTTGTCTCGGACAGGGAAAAAACCGCGAACAAGGTCCACAGGAGTATAAGCGTGGGCGCGACGCGCCATGGGAAATTAAGAAGGCTGTTTATAAGGAAGGCCACAATTGCGCCGGATATGCCCAGCAGTATGTTCTTCAATACCGGGTTATTTTCCGCGGCCGCGTTTTTTAAGGACATTGCAAGTATGGAAATAAACAGCCATAGGTATATGCCCAGCCCTGTAAAACCGGTTTCCGCTAGAGTCTGCAAATAATCGTTATGCGTGTAAAGTTCCACATGGGGCTCGACCTGCGCCGCCATGGAAGGCGATACTTTTTCCCACCTGTCCAGGACCTTCCTCTGGAAAAAGGATGTATTTAGCGAAAAGCCCCCTATGCCCGCGCCCAATAACGGGTTTTTCATGGCCATCTGCAGGGCTGATTCCCAGTAAAAAAGCCTGACAGCCACGGAATTATTTGTAAGGGAGAAACCAGATTTTAACCTGTCCACTATGGTCTGGCTGTTTTTATTTATGGGATTTGGAAATGAAAAGATTACGGCCAGAAAAACAACAAATAAGGCTATACCAATTGCAAAGATCCTGTTGCGCGCAAAAAAAACTTTCCCATATGACGCCCCGAGTATGATGAACATGTAGATCAAAGAACCCAAAAAGCCGAGCCAGGCCCCGCGGCCGTGGGAAACTATGATGAGTATGAACATGAAGCAAAGGTATAAGGTTACCAAAAATTTGGTTATCCTTTTTATCGGGGAAATTATCAGCGCTATCATGACCGGGATCAGGACAGAAAACTGGGTGGCCATGTAGTCCGGGTTGCCCATGGTGGAGTAAACTCTGCCCTCGCCGAAAGACACCCACTTTATGAAATCCACGCCAAGGTACTGGAGCAGTCCGTATGTTGTGACTAAAAAGTGCGACCCCAGGATGAAGAATAAAAGTTTCGGGATGTCCTTTTTTGAAAATACGTTTATCATGAGGAAGTACATGAGCGCGTTGGCGAGTATGAACTTAAAGAACTGCCAGTGCATGGGGAAAGCATTTTGATTCAAAAAAATCCCTTTGAGAAAGGAAAGGAAAGCAACAGCGGTAATGCCGGCCAGCGGTATGGAAAAAGAGGTTCTTTTGATAAAAAACCTGCCTGATACGGCCTGCCGTGACAGGAAAAGCGCCAGGGCAAAGGCCAAAAGCACATAAAAATTGACGGTTTTAGGTGTTTCAAAACTTTCATTTGCCGGAAGCCAGAAAGAAAGCGGCACAATGAAAAGTATCATATATAAGGAAAGGTGCAGCAGTTTGTCTATGTAGCCTTTAAGCTTTTCAGAAGCCAAAATAACCCTCCGGTTTTGAGATCATAAGGATTGTATTTTAAAGACGGGAAAATGTCAAGAACGTAAGGGGGGAACGTAAGGGGGGACCCCAAGGCTTGACTATCCATAATCTATCGGGTATAATCTGTGGGTAACACGTATCCGTATGGTTTTGCCAAAAACTTATGCGGCCGGACGATTCTTGTGCGATTAGAAAGTGACTTATCTTTCCATTGCGCTAAAAAAGAGGTTTTTTACAATGCGTTTTATATATTTCAGGGCAAGACAATATCTGCTTCTCATACTCGGCATATCCTTAATTGCATGCGGGATATTTCTGAACTTTTTGCCCGACATAAGGGGTGTTGAAAAAGGCGTAATGATACAGGTACAGGGCAAGGGGAAAAATAAAATTGAAAGATTTGTTTCCCCTTTGTCCGGTGACTTTGTCTTTTCAAGCAAACTACCCAGACACGTGACCGGCGCTATAATAGTTTCAGAAGACGAGGATTTTTATTCCCATAACGGCATAAGTATGGATGAAATATTACAGGCGGTCCAGTTCGACATCAAATACCGTACATTAAAGCACGGGGGAAGCACCATAACCCAGCAGGTGGTAAAAAATGTATATTTGTCAGGGGAGAGGAAGTTCTCCAGAAAAATCATAGAGGCAATCACCGCCCTGCGGCTCGAAAAAAAACTCAGTAAAAAACAGATACTTGACTATTACATCAATATCGCGGAATTTGGCAGCGGGATATACGGGATAGGGCAGGCTTCGGAATATTATTTCAATAAGACGCCTGAAGAACTGACCCCCCGGGAAGCCGCCATGCTCGCTGTCACTTTACCCAAACCAAAAGCGAGGGGCCAGGCCCTGCTGGCACAGGATAAGGACGGGTTCCAGAAGAAAAGGGTGCAAAGGCTGCTGGCAAGGATGAAAGAGCATGGGTATATCAGTTAAAAGCCGGTTGAAAGCCCAATATTAAAGTTATTAAGCCAAAAGACAAATCCCTAAGTTTCAAACTATAACCGTAAAAACTATTTGACAAAATAAAAATGTCATGTTATATTTAACCAAATGGTTAAACCAATTGGTTAAGGAAACAATATGAAACAAAAGAAAATCAAATCAGCCGTCAACAGGATGAAAAAAATTCCTTTAAAGCGCATTTCAGCGGCTATCGCCGTATGGATCGCTGTTTTTGGAGGGGACAACAGGTGAAAAAATATTGAAAGCCGATGACAACAAAACCAAGGGCAGGATACTGGAATCTGCCATGGATGAATTCGTGGAGTTTGGGTTTTACGGGGCGCGCACGCAGCGCATCGCGGACAAGGCAAAGGTAAATAAGGCGCTGCTTCATTACTATTTCAGCGGCAAGGAAAGGATCTATGAGGAGGCCCTGGCCAAGGTGATCGGGCTTCTTATAGAAAAACTGAACGCCATAAGCGACGAGCCTGTGGAAATAGAAAAGAAAATGGAACAGATAATGGATGTCTACATAAGCCTCTTTACGGATTACAGCGGGTATTTCAGGTTTGTGCTGTCCGAGGTCTTAAGGGGCGGGGATAAGTTAAAGAAAATATTGGTGCCAAGGATAAAGGAGATACCTTTTAACCCAATAAACGGGTCCCTGTACAGGTATTTCAAGGAGCAGATGAAAAAGGGGAACATAAAGAAAGTAAACGTGTTTCACCTTGTAATTAGCATAATATCCCAGATAGCGCCGGTATACTTTGCAAAAGGCGTCATAGAAAAGATAGTAGGCGGTGTTGGTTTTGATAAATACGTGTTCAATAGATTCATAAAAGACAGGAAAAAGTTCGTAATAGACCTGACCATGGACGGGATAAGGAAAAAATAATGCCGGATGGCGGATGCGGAATAAAAACCGTGAAGTTCAGCCGGTAATTGGATTAAAAATTATATTTACCGCAGGAGGTAATGCATGGATATGGAAAAAGTAAAAAAAGCAAGGCCGATAATAGCGGCAATGGTGATCCTTACGGTCCTGGGTATCTGGCTGGTGCCGAAGATGTTTAATAAGGAAAAAGGTATTTTAGCCTCCGGAACGGTTGAAGTGAGGGAAGTGGATGTCGCGTCCCGTATATCAAGCAGGGTTACTTCGCTTTCGGTTGATGAAGGCGCATCAGTTATAAAAGGACAGCTTTTAGCCGCGCTCGATGACTCCATAGTTGCGGCGCAGAAGGACGCGGCTGCGGCCATGTTTAAAAATTCCCAGGATATATATAACAGGTCAAAGAACATGTTCGAGGCAAGCTCGATATCCCAGCAGCAGTTTGACCTGTCACGCGCCAATTTCATCAGCGCCGCGTCACAGCTTAAACAGGCAGAGGTAATGACACAGGAAGCATCTGTTACGGCCCCCTGGGACGGCGTGATACTTAAAAAATATGTGGAAGTAGGAGAACTTGTTTCGCCCAGTTCGCCGTTATTTACCCTGGGTGACCTGGGAACCGCAAAAGTAACCATATATGTGCCGTTAAAGGAAATGGAAATGATAAAATACGGGGACGATGTAAAAGTCAAAATAGACGCGTTGGATAAGAAAGAGTTCACGGGGAAAGTAACATTCATATCAAGCCAGGCTGAGTTCACACCCAAGAACGTGCAGACAAAAGATGAAAGGATAAAAGAAGTATTTGAAATCCAGGTAACGGTCCCAAATCCGGAGCATATCTTAAAACCGGGAATACCGGCGGATGTGGAGATAAAGATGTAAAGATTGTTCTTTGTTCTCTGTTCTCTGTTCTTTGTTCAAAGGCCAGAACACAGAACAGAGAACAGAGAACAAAGAACAGAGAACAAAGAACAGAGAACAAAGAACAGAGAACAAAGAACAAAGAACAGAGAACAAAGAACAACAAAGGACCCCCATGAACGTAATCGACGTAAAAGGCCTGACAAAAAAATTCAAGGATGTTACAGCGGTTAACGGCCTGAATTTTTCCGTGGAACGCGGGGAAATATTCGGGCTGATCGGGCCGGACGGCGCCGGAAAAACAACCACGCTGCGCATACTGGCCGGCATAATGCTTCCGGGAAGCGGACAGGTAATGGTGCTTGATAAAAAACTTCCCGATGCTGCCGAGGCGGTTAAGGAGAAAATAGGGTACATGTGCCAGAGGTTCAGCCTTTACACCGACCTTACTATAAATGAAAACATAGCATTTTTCGCGGATGTTTACGGCATTGACAGGAAAACGCTCTATGAAAGGCTTGCGCCGCTTTTAAAAATGACAAGGTTGGAACCTTTTAAAGACAGGCTGGCGGGTAAACTTTCAGGCGGAATGAAGCAGAAACTTGCGCTGATATGCACGCTTATACACAGGCCGGAGATACTCTTTTTGGACGAGCCTACCACGGGAGTGGATCCGGTATCCCGGAGGGAATTTTGGGAAATACTGCAGGGGATACATTCGGAAGGCGTCACAATAGTGGTGAGCACCCCGTACATGGACGAGGCAGAGCAGTGCTCGCGAATAGGCCTCATGTTCAGGGGCCAGATAGTGCTTACCGACACCCCAAAAAATCTGAGAAGGAACTTAAACGGGGTGGTTGTTGAAGTGACAGGCGAAGGCAAAGAACATTTGGTACTGGAAGCCATAAAAAACAGCAAATATATTAAGGACTGGCAGCAGCTGGGAGAGCGGTTCCATGTGATACTTACCGACAATGCCGCAGCTGACGATTTTTGCGGCAGGATATGCGGCGAGGTTACGGTGAGGCGCATAGCGGCGAGCGTGGAGGATGTTTTTGTGGAGAGGATAAAGGCGTAAAGATTGTTCTATGTTCTGTGTTCTTTGTTCTGTGTTCTTTGTTCTTTGTTTGGTTTCGAACAGAGAACAGAGAACAGAGAACAGAGAACAGAGAACAGAGAACAGAGAACAGAGAACAAGGAGCTCCATGCAACAAAGCGTAAGCGCAAAGAACCTACAGAAAACCTTCGGCGATTTTGTCGCCGTGGATTCCATATCTTTTGAGGTTGAAAAGGGCGAGATATACGGGTTTTTAGGCGCAAACGGCGCTGGAAAAACCACCACTATACGCATGCTTTGCGGGCTGCTGGAGCCCACTTCCGGGGATGCGATTGTTGCCGGGTTCTCCATAAAGAACGACCCTGAAGAGGTAAAAAAGCGGCTCGGCTATATGTCGCAGAAATTTTCTCTTTATCCCAGCCTGACAGTGGCGGAAAATATCGATTTTTACGCGGGCCTTTACGGGAAAGACGATGAATTTATAAAGCAACGCATGCCCGAAGTCTTAAAATACACCGAACTTGACGGTTTGGAAAAGAATATAGTCGGAGACATGCCCGGCGGGTTAAAACAAAGGGTGGCACTGGCCTGCGCCATCGCGCACAAACCCGAGATAGTGTTCTTAGACGAACCGACTGCGGGCGTGGACCCGCTTCTGCGTCGCAGGTTCTGGGAGATAATAGACATGCTTTCAAAATCAGGCATCACGGTATTTGTGACAACACATTATATGGACGAGGTGGAACACTGCCACAGGATAGCGCTCATGAATAACGGGCGTATAATAAAGGAAGGTACCATACATGACATAAAATCCGCGGTATTTAAAAAGCCGATAATGGAAATAGAATCAGAAGCGCCGGTCGAGGCTTATAAATTACTCAGCGCGAAAAAGGATGAACTTGGAGAAATTTCAATACATGGCGCGCTCATACACCTTATACCGCTGTCCGGCATGGAACAGGCGGACGCGGTCATAAGGGAAGTGCTAAACGGAGCCGGGATAAAATTCTCCAAACCGGAGAACGTGGAACCCACTATGGAGGATGTTTTTGTAAATCTTGTCAAAGGGAGCGAGTCAAGTGGCAAATGACAGGGGCACTTTAAACTTTAAAAGGATAATACCGGTGTTTAAAAAAGAGTTCCTGCATATAGTAAGGGATGCAAGGTCGCTGGCCATAGTGCTTGTCGCACCCGTGCTGCTCCTGGTGCTGTATTCCTATGCAGTGACGTTTGACATAAATAAGCTGGATTTTTCCGTGGTGGATTATGACAGGTCCGCGTTAAGCAGGCTCATTGCGGCGAAATTCACATCGTCCGGGTATTTTGAGATGTATAAACCGGCAGAAAATAATATGGCGAAAAGCGTCGAAGCCATAAGGATAAACAGGATAAAGGCCATAGTGACCCTGCCCCTGGGCCTGGAAAAAGCAGTTAAAAAGAACCAGACGGCAAAGATACAGGTTATAGGCGACGGGTCCGACCCGACTACCACCAATACGGCCCTGGGTTACGCGAATATGATCATCGCGAGCGTGTCCCGGGGCATACTGCTTGAAGAGGTAAAGAGCAGGGGGTTTAACCCGAAGACCATACCCATGGTGGAAACCGTGCCCAGGGTCTGGTACAATCAGGAACTCAAAAGCTCAAATTTTATTATTCCCGGCCTTATCGCCATAATCATGATGCTCATAGCCGCGCTTCTCACTTCGCTTACCATAGTGGGTGAAAAGGAAAAAGGGACCTTTGAGCAGCTTATATCCACGCCGATCAAACCGCTTGAACTTATGATAGGAAAATTAACGCCTTATATACTGATATGCCTGATAGATGTGGCTGAAATCGTGATTGTGGGCATATTGTGGTTCAAGGTGCCGTTTCAGGGCAATTATTTTACGCTTGTTATATTTTCATTGTTGTTCCTTTTCTGCGCCCTGGGCCTGGGCCTTTTCATATCAAGCCTTGCTTCAACCCAGCAGATGGCTGTCATAGCCACGGCCTTTTCAACGCTGCTCCCGTCCATATTATTGTCGGGGTTTATGTTCCCTATAGATTCCATGCCGTGGATAATAAGGATGATTACCTATGTATTCCCCGCCAGGTATTTTATAACGGCGCTGCGGACCATATTTTTGAAGGCCGACACGGGCATATCCGCGCTTTGGGGCGAGGCGTGGTTCCTGTTCTTATTCGGCATGATATTCCTGCTGATTTCGGCGAACAAATTCAGGAAAGACCTGGGATAAAAAAAATGAGATATTGGAAAGAAGGTTCAAATGCGTAAAGTGCCTGTTTTCATAAGCCAGATGCTGCATGTCATGAAAAAAGAGATAATAGAGATACAGCGTTCCGGCGTGGGCCGTTTCCTTATAATAGCTCCCATTTTGCAGGCCATAGTTTTCGGTTTCGTGGCCGTGACCGATATTACCCATGTAAAGACCATGATATGCGACGAGGACGGATCTGTCCTGAGCCGTTCCCTGGGGGAAAAATTTTATAACAGCGAATATTTCAGGGTCGTGAATTATTCAAGGACCCCGGAAGACATAAAACCCGAGTTCGGGACGAACAGGGCAAAGATATGCGTGCGCATACCGGAAAAATTCTCTGAGAACATTAAAAAAGGAAAAAAAACGCAGGTGCAGCTCATAGTTGACGGGTCCGACTCCAACAGCGCGGGAATATCCATGACCAGGGCAGTGCTCATAATTAACGGGTTCTCATCGGAAATATTCGCGAAAAAAATGACGCAGATGAGGAATATAGTGGGTGCTTTGCCGTCTGTGGTGATGGAAGACAGGGTCTGGTATAATCCTGAATTAAAAAGCGCGAACACAATGGTGCCCGGGGTCATAGCCATGATCGTGACCATAGTAACACTTGTTATCACTGCTTTGTCGCTTGTAAGGGAAAAAGAATCCGGGAACATAGAGCAGATGCTTGTCACCCCGGTCAAGCCGTGGCAGATAATAATGGGAAAGATAATACCGTATATATTTCTCGCGCTGGTGGATATAATCCTGATAATAATAGTATCCCTGATCGTTTTTCAGATAGATTTTGCCGGGAATTATTTCCTGCTTTTGGGACTTTCCCTTATAATGATAATAACCAACCTGGGAATAGGGATCCTTATCTCAACCATTTCAGCCACGCAGCAGCAGGCCATGCTTACCTCGATATTTTTCATGATGCCGAATATACTGTTGTCAGGGTTCATATTCCCGATAAAGAACATGCCAATAATCCTTCAGTGGTTCACTTACCTGATACCAATGAGGTATTACCTGGTCATAGTCAGGGGGATATTCCTAAAGGACCTGGGGTTCATGGAACTGCTCCCACAGAGCGGGGCGCTATTCCTTTATGGCGTGATAGTTTTTACCATAGCTGTGAAGCAGTTTAAGAAAACCGTCGGGTAAATTAAACATAATTCAGTATATAACTACGGGCACAATGTGTTTTTATCCCCTTGAAAATGATGAAATTATCAATTATAATTACTGTATACAAAATCCTATAGACCGGTGATGTTATGAAAATTATGAAATTTATCACAGCTGCCGTACTTTTATGCCTGCTGCCGGCTTGTGTCCTCGGCGCCAATACTTTTAAAGAAGGCAATAAAAGTTATTTGGACGGCGATTACGCAAAAGCCCTGGAGGGTTATTCCAAATTCATCAAGGACAAACCCGGTTTTTTTGAAGGGTATTACAACGCTGGAAATTCCCTATACAGGCAGGAACAGTATGAAGACGCGCTTAAAATGTACAATAAAGCTCTGGAATTAAACCCCAAAGACGAGGATACAAAAACAAACATACTGGTCACGCAGGATAAGATAAAAAAGCAGGAGGAAAATAAGGACAAGAAAGACAAAAAGGGCGGCAAAGATAATAAACAGGATAAAGGGAAAGACGGCAAAGACAAACAAAATCAGCAGGGGCAACAGGGAAAGAATCAGGATAATAAAGGGAAAGACGGCAAAGGGCAGGAACAAAAAGGACAACAGGGCAAGGGCTCCCAGGCCGGTAAAAGCGGCCAGAACAGCGGTGCGGGACAGGGGCAACAAAAAGCCGGGAATAAACCCGACCCGCAAAAAGAACTCGGTATGTCCGCTGATGAAGTGCAGGCTCTGATGAATATGACGCAGAAATCGGAAAAGGATTATAAAAATTATTTTGGAAAACAATACAGGCACAAGCAGAACGAGAATGATTTTCCGAATGTTTTCAACATGTCCCCCGAGGAAATACGCAATTATATGATGCGGCAGAGTATGGAACCGGATAATATGCAGCAGGCGCCGCCAAAAGGCAACAGCAAGGAAAAGGACTGGTGAAAAAATATTTCACCGAAGACATACCCGGCCTGATAGACAATTACGAGGACCGGCCCGAACAGGTTGAAATGGCAGAGGCTGTCAAATTGGCCCTGAAAAACAGCGATTGCCTCATAGTGGAAGCAGGTACTGGCGTTGGCAAAACACTGGCTTACCTTATTCCTATGGCGGAATACGCCCTGGACAATAAAAAAAGGGTCATAATATCCACGTATTCAAAAGCTTTGCAGAGCCAGATATTTAAAAAAGACCTGCCATTAGTAAATCAAATATTCCCTGAATTAAAATATGAAATTATATTCGGCGCGGGCAACTATGTCTGCGCGAGGCGCATGAAGGAATTTAAAAGTAAAGGGTCGCTTTTCATCAATGCCCTTGATGTGACGGACATGATGCACTTCATAAAAGAAGGCGAGGGCCTGCGCGAGAATACGAAGTTCCACATACCAAACGAGGTGTGGCAGAACATAAACAGGCAGAAACCTTTGTGCCAGGAAGAATCGTGCGTTCATTTCAACAAATGCTACTACTGGTCCATGCGCCGCAAACTGCGCAAGGCCCATATCATAGTTGTAAACCACCATCTTTTCTTTTCCGACCTTATGGTAAATAAAAAACTCCTGCCCGAATCCTCGGCCGTTGTCTTTGACGAGGCGCACAGGCTTGAAGACACCATGAGGGGCATGTTTTCCCGGCAGATCTCATTTTCCGGATACATGGAACTCCTGCACGAACTTGAGGAATTCTTAAAGTACAAAAAGAAAACCACAAAAAATGACTACAGGGAAAGACGCGCTCAGATAAAGGCGGCCAAACACGAGTTTGAGCAATTCATGGCCGGCATACAGCAGGAATTATCGCTGATAAAAACCGGCACGGCGCTTTTAACCCACTCTTCGGCGGGTGTGAACGCCTATATTGACATCAGGGCGGGCTTGTCGGGGCTCATATATGAACTCAATGATACAATAAGGGAAGAAGATGACAAAGGAAGGAAAAAGTATACGGAATACCTGCTGCTGTCGGTAAATGAACAGGCGGACGTGATGGACATGTGGCTTAAAAAAAACAGCCAAGCGTATTTTTACTGGGCGGAAATCAAGGGTGATAAGGATACTGTCCTGTATGTGACCCCGTATGAGCTTAAAAAAGATTTTGAGGAACACGTGCGTTTTAATTACGAGTGCGTGGTATTTACCTCCGCCACGCTCTCCGCAGGCGAGAATTTCAATTACGTGGTAAAGCAGTTCGGCCTCGAAGACGCGGCCACCGGGCTTTTAAAGTCGCCTTTTGATTATAAAAACAATTCGCTTTTATACCTGGAAAAGACGCTGCCCGTACCGCAATCCCCGGATTTCAGGGAACGCCTGACCGAACGCGTGGAACAGATCATAGAAATGACAGGGGGAGGCGTTTTTGTGCTTTTTACCTCACTGGACCTCATGAAAAAGCTCCACAGGGAAATATCGGAAAAGGCCCATAAAATGCCCATGCTCATACAGGGCCAGGCCTCGCCCATGGAACTTGTGCGTGAATTCAAAAAAGAGCCTTCGGTCCTTTTTGCCACGTCCACATTCTGGCAGGGCATAGACATAAAAGGCGAAGCATTAAAGTGCGTTATCATAACGAGGCTGCCTTTTGAAGTACCCGAGCACCCAATGCAAAAAGCCATTTATAACCACGTGACGGACGAAGGCGGGAATGATTTTGCCGAGATAGCGCTCCCGCGCGCCATATTCATGCTAAAGCAGGGGTTTGGAAGGCTGATACGCTCAAAAGACGACTATGGCGTTGTCGCCATACTTGACAGCAGGATAACGGGGAAAACATATGGGAAATTATTCGTGAAGTCGCTGCCTGAGGCAAGGATCACGTCAGACGTCAATGACATAGAGAAATTCTTTGAAACACGGGTATTAAAGCATAACCAGTTTTAACAGATCGGTTATTTTGCAGCCGCACCCCCTTCGTCCCATCGGGGCGCGCATGCGGGTCCCGCTCAAAAATCAAAATTGAATTATTCCTCATAAATGGTATAATCTTTTTATAAAATCCAAGGAGGTTTTACATGGAAAAAGTAAAATGGACAAAAGAGCTTGCCACAGGTGTGGAAATCATGGATAAACAGCATAAAATGTTCCTTGAATTATGCGACAACCTTGACCAGTCGGTCAATAAAGGCAAAGCCAAAAACGACATACTCTCCGACATGAAATCCCTTGAAGACTACGCAAAGGTGCATTTTGCCGCAGAAAAGGAAATCATGGAAAAAAGCAAATACCCTGAAACAGACGGGCATATAAAACTGCATGCGGTTTTTATGGATGAAGTGAATATAATCAGGAAAAAGGCCGTGGCAGGAGAATCAGGCCCAAAATTTGCCTCGGAAATCAAGGAAAAAGTGACAGATTGGTTTGTCATGCACATAGACAGGACAGACAGGAAACTGGGAAAGTTTATTAATAATAAATAGTATCACAGGCATGCTGAATTTTACATTCCGTGTTAATCCTAATGACGCAAACTGAATCCGTACAATGAGGGTGGATATGAGAAGAGAACCTGTGGTTGCAGGGGCTTTTTACGACGTAAACCCTAAAGCCCTGAATAAACATATAGCTGAGTTGACAGGAGAGCCGATCAAAAAAACAAAGGCTCTCGGGCTTATCGCGCCGCACGCGGGTTATATTTACTCGGGTAAAGTGGCGGCTTTGGTTTACTCTCACGTTGAAATCCCCCAAACTGTAATAATCCTGGGGCCAAATCACACAGGTCTTGGCGCGCCCATATCCGTATTTGCCGAAGGTTCATGGGTTACGCCCCTGGGAGAGGTGCTAATTAACAAACCCCTGGCCGAAGACATAATAAAGAAATGCAAATTTTCAATAAAAGACACTGCAGCGCACTCAAGGGAACATTCCATAGAAGTCCAGCTTCCATTCCTGCAGTACCATAAAAAAAGCTTTGATTTTGTGCCTATCGTGCTCGGCGATTATGACTTAAAACACCTAAAGGACCTTGCCGATGCCCTGGCCGCGTGCGTGAAAGGCAAAGATATCCTTATTATTGCATCAACAGACCTTACGCATTATGAAGAAGCTCAAGCCGCGCGGGCAAAAGACGCGCTTGTGCTCTCTGCCATAGAAAAACTCGACCCTGATAAAATGTATGAAGAAATAAAAGAAAACGACATATCCATGTGCGGATGGATGCCGGTTTATACGCTTTTGCACGCCTGCAATTTGCTGGGAGCGAAGGAAGGCAGGATAATCAAGTATATGAATTCAGGCGATACGAGCGGGGATTACAGCGAGGTTGTGGGATACGGAGGGGCTGTTATACTATGAAGAATTTTTCAATGCTTTTTCCCGGCAGGGTGTACTTCGGGAACGGCTGCCTTGAAAAACTTAAAGACGCCCCCATAAGGGGAAGGCGCGGTCTGATAATCACAGGCAAACACTCGTCAAAAAAATCAGGATTGCTGGACAGGGTGAAGAAAATACTGAAAAATACAGGAAGGGAGATTTTTGTTTTTGATGATGTTGAGCCTGAAGTGTCTGTGGAGACCGTCGATAAAGCCGCTGAACTTGCCAGGCGGTACAGGGCCGATTTTTTTGCCGGCCTGGGCGGCGGATCCGCCATAGACTGCGCCAAGGCAGTATCGGGGATATACAGGGACAGGTTAAGCGTGAAGGATTATTTTGATTCAAACATCCCGGTGAGGCGCGACACTGGTTTTTTGATCGCCATACCCACTACCGCCGGCACCGGTTCCGAGTCGACCAGGAACGCGGTCCTGACATATACGGAAAAACAGAAAAAAACAAGCCTGCGCGGTGATTCCATGGTGCCGTCGATCGCCGTCATGGACCCGGAGCTTACATACTCAATGCCGAAAAAAATCACGGCATATACGGGAATGGACGCGCTTACCCACGCTGTAGAGTCGTATTTTTCTTCAAACGCGAACGAGATCACGGAAATACTGTCGTTTAAGGCCATTACGCTGATTTTAGGCAGCATGTCGGCAGCCTACAAAAAACCGTCTGAAAAGACGGCCAGGTACAACATGATGCTCGGGAGTTTTACTGCGGGGCTTGCTTTCGCCAACGCGGGCCTGGGCGCCGTGCACGGCATAGGGCACCCGGCGGGTGCTGTGCTTAAACTGCCGCACGGGCTGGTTAATGCCGTCCTCCTGCCGCACGTGCTGGAATTTAACTTAAGCGCAATAGGCGCCCGGCTTATACAGTTCAAGAAAGCGACGGGTATTGACATGATAAAAAAGATAAGGGCGCTTAATAAAAGCATGGGCATACCGGGAAAATTATCCGGCGCATGCAAGGGTGCTGCGAAAAAGATCGAAGAAATAATTGAAAGGGTTGAATACTCGGCTTCCATGTCGTATAATCCGGTAATAATGGACGCTGTCAAGGTAAGGCAAATACTGAAAGGGGCGCTTTGATGGCTGAAAAAAAAGATTTGATAAAACCAATTGAAATAGTATTTCTTTTCATCTTAATGGTTTTCACGGCAATTTTCCGCATGCAGTCCACACACATTCCGCTGGACCTAAGCGAGGGCGCTTTTGCGTACGGGGCCACGCAAATGCAGCACGGGGTTGTGCCCTATAAGGATTTTTTTGAGCACAGGCCGCCCATTATCCTGTATGTTTACAAGACAGCTTTTTCATTATTGGGAAATTCTGTCGAGTCGCTCAGGCTGTTTACCACGTTTTATTGTATAGCATCCATGCTCCTGATATATATTTTTGCCAGGACCGTCTGGCGCTGCGCTTTCACCGCGATGCTCGCGGCATTTTTTTACGTGTGCTACCAGCATAGTTTCATATTCCAGGGATTAAGCGCAAATACCGCAATATACGCGCAGCTGCCGATCGTGGCATCGCTTTTATTCGCGGCCGACCGGGACGTAAAATACGCTCCGGTCAATTTCTGCGTGTCGGGTTTTTTCGCCGCGACCGCGCTGCTTACCCACCTGGCGGCATTTTTCTTTGTTTTTGTGCCGGCGGCGTATATCCTCTTTTACACTGAAAAACACAGGCTGAAAAACATGCTGTGGTTCCTGACAGGGTACGCTGCCGTATTGGCGGCCACTGCTCTCTGGGCGCTGTTTAACAAAAGTTTTATTGACATGTATACGGGCGTGGTGGTCTACAACCTCGCGCTCCTGAAAAGATACGCGGCCGGAGCCATGCCGGTGGCGCCGTTTAACTGGATGCCCGTGATATTTCAGGCCAATATAATACCCTTCATCGCGGTTATTTATTCGGCTGTGATGCTTTTCTTAAGGAAAAAAGACGGGATTAATTTTTTACTTTTTAGCGGGGCGGCGTCTTTATGCCTTGGAATTTTATTTTCAAAGACAGTTAATCCGCACTACTTTCTTGTTTTGGCACCTTTAGCGGCATTTTTATCCGCGGTTTTGGTAAGGGATATGTACGTGCTCCTTTCCAGGGATATGGAAATAAGAAAATATGCCTGGATAATACTCGCCATGTTCCTGGTATTGAACACAGCCGTGCTGGCAAAGATAAACAGGATCGGGGATTTTCTCAGGAATAACATTTATACGGAAGAGATATTTTACGAGGAACGGGCCATGGCGCAGGCCGTGATGTCATACGGAGCAGGCCCGGCAAAAAAAGACAACTATATTTTCGCCTATCCCGATATGCCGGGGGTGTATTATTACGCCGGCTTAAAGTCCGCGTCAAGGTATGCTTACGCTTATCCATTAGGTTACTTTACCAAGGACAGGCAAAAAGCGACGGACGCCATGGTCCAGGACAGGGCCCCGTGGGTTATCGTGCAGAAGGACAGGTACGGGGATTATATGAATTTTCTCAATGATTACTACGGCAAAACAGCCGAATCAAAGAACCTGGTATTGTACAGGAACCTGCATTTCCAGTAAGGGGGTTTTAAGTGGAAAAAGTCAACGACAAAGAGCTGGAATTCAAGAATAAAGTCTCGGGTTCCAAGTACCTGTTCATTGCGGAAAACAAATATGCTTTTGGCACGGCTTACCTGCGGCCCGGGGATGAGATAAAGGAACATTTCCATGTTGACGAGGCCGAGCTCTTTTACTTTATCTCGGGCGCGCCTGTTTTCATCTGTGAAGGGGCCGAGTTCAGGGTAAAAGAAGGCGATGCTTTCAGGGTAAACGCAAAGGAAAAACATTATATAAAAAATGACACAGGCACCACCGTACACCTGAATTTTATCAAGTTAAAAGAGGCAAAAGGATGAATTCAAAAACGTTCGTAACCGTATTAAAAGTAGTATTTGCCTTGGTACTGGCCGGGGCGATCTTTACCGCGTCTTTAAGCTCTTTTACCGACCCTTCAACCTGGCGCCACGCGCTTTTGGGAAAGGAATTCATGAAAGATATGAGTTTTCCCAGGGCAGACACCCTGTCATACACGGGGGACTCAAAGTGGGATAAAAGTTCATGGCTTTTCGATGTCTTTACCTATTGTTCGGCGTACGCCGCCGGGATGAACCATCTGGGTTACGCCAAGTTCCTGTTTTTCCTGCTGATCGCCTTCATGCTGTTCCTTATCGCGTACAGGAAACAGCGGGGAAAATACATTTCAATAACCATACCCATAGGCCTTTTGGGGCTGGTGCTGGTCAATTACTACCTGAAATTCGCGCCACAGGCTTTTTCAATGATCTTTGCCGCTTATTTTTTATATGTTCTGGAGCAGGAGCCGTCCAAAAGAAACGCGTTCCTATATTATACGCTTCCTTTTATATCGCTTTTCTGGGCAAATATAGACCGTACTGTCACGGCCGGCACGGGCCTGATATTCATTTACATTATGTACTACATAGTGGACATGGCCGAGATGCCCGAGAAAAGGGAAAAGTATAATTCACCCGCTATCCTGATAGCCTTTGCGGGGGCGGCTGCGGCTTCAATACTTTCCCCGTCGTATATTTCCCCGTACACTTCGCTTGTGCAAAATTTTGCCTCGGGCCAGGCTTCCTGGCTCGAATTTATAAAAGGCGGGCCCGCTGAAAAAATACAGGCGCTGCTGCTAGGGCTTTACCTTGCCGTATTTCTATTCGTACTCGCGGTAAATGAACGCGGTTCCGACGTGGGAAGAAAGTCGGAACTGGTGCGTGACGTACTGACCGGGATTATATTTGCGGCTGCCTGCGCAGCCGATATTTCTTATGTACCGGTTTTCATAATAATAACACTTCCCATAGTCATGTACTACGCTTATCTTATCTTCAGGTGGGGTTTTGTGTGGCCGAAACAATGGACCGAGACAAATTTGGTGCGCATAAAGAATTTTCTTTACCTTATCATGATACCGCTGGTACTGGCGTATGGCGTTTACAAGTTCATGGAGCCGAAAAAAAAGATATATCCTGACAGCGCCATAGCTTACATAATGAACGCCAAGCCGCCAAAAAACCTGTTCACGCTGATTAACTGGACAGGATATACGGGATATTATCTTCCCGCGTACAAGTCCATGTGGGACGGCAATGCATTAAGGGACCAGGATATAAAAAGGGAATATGACATATTTTTTAAGGGCACGCTTGACATAGCGCCCATAATTGAAAGGCGCGGTATTAACAGTTTTCTCCTTCCTGCCGGCACTGACCTTGAAACAAGGCTCAATGCCATGGGTTACAAGCCCGCATATTTTGACAATAATACCATAATCCTGGTGAACCCGGCCGCGACGCAGAACTACCTGAAATATATAAACCCGGACAAGGCAGTTGATTTTTACGACAGGACAAATTATGACAGGTCCCTGGCTGAACTGGAGGATTTTGCCGTGAAATATCCGACGGTAAAGGCCCATGAATTGATAGCCCGCATGATAATGGAGCGCAGCAGAAAACAAGCCAGGGATTACCTGGAAAACACGATATCGGATTTTCCGGGAGAATATCCCCTGTATAACACTCTGGGCAGGCTGTACTATGAGGAAGGCGAACTTAATTCAGCCGTGGATATATGGGAACAGTCAAAGGAACCGGACACAGCTACAAAACTCCTCATGAAGACAGCGGCCGCAAGACTGAAAAAGAATGAAGAATAAAAAAAAGCGCAAAGCCAAGATGTCAAAAAGAAAAGATAATAAAGTTTTCCATGCAGCCGTAATTAATAAACATGAAACAAACAATTTTCTGATTTACACGGTCCTATTCCTTGCCATTTTTATACTGGCGGATTTTTTTACCATCATATTTTTCAGCAGGAAGGGTTTAAGCTGGGAAAAGCAGGGGGAGAGCGGCAGGGTAATTGCCGGGGCAGTCGCGTTGCCTTATACTGATCCCGGGTTTGAAAAGATGAAAAACCTGCCCCAAGGCGGGACTTTTGAAAAAAAACTGCCGGTTGTAAACGACCTGAAATTCATAATGTCCGATGAACCAGTATTTGCGGGCAAAGACCCCGTATACTCCATAAACGTCTGCTGTCTTGCAGGTGTGTCAAAGGATTTCTACACGGCAAAAATGCCATGGGCCCTTATAATGTATGATTTTGAACCGGGCCTGCCTACAATAACACTTTTTGAGTTGAATTCCGGGAAAAAGCAGGGCAGGTTTGAGATAGTGGTTCTGGACCCGAAAGCCGATATGGAAAAGCTGAAAGCCGTGTCTGTCAGGATATTCACGGAACTGGTGAAGGAGTACAAACCGGGATATGAGTGGGAAGCAAGCGTAAGGCAGGAGATAAACTAAGGGCAATTAAAAATTAAGGTGTCGCTTTGCCTGACCATCGAATTCAAAATAATATGAGCGGTTAGTTATAAAACCCGGCTGTGAGAGGGGGCAAGCCCCCTCTCTACAGGTTTTGTTTTTTTTAGCCCTGCCGTCTTTACCGCTTTAGAACTTGTAGAGAGGGGGCTTCCGTCTCCGCTAAAGCTCCGACGGACAAGTCGCCCCCTCTAAACCGGGTTGGGCGGACAAGGAAGGATTAATTAAACAGGAAGACAAAATATATTATGGAGGGGAAAATTTGGTATCACCGGAAAAAATACAGGCATTGGATGCAAAATTTAAGGCGTTAAACATACTGCCTTCCGATATTATTGAAAAATTCATGACCTCGGGCAACAAGGGCGGGCAAAAGGCCAATAAGTCATCAAACGCGGTAAGATCGGAAGAGCACACG
>CALAOR010000008.1 GCA_937889595.1 uncultured bacterium | reverse complement strand
CGGCATACGAGATATTGGCGTGACTGGAGTTCAGACGTGTGCTCTTCCGATCTCGAACACTTTGGAATAAAAGAACGCGGCCGGCAGGTTTACGTCTTTTACGTGCTCCACTCCCAGTTCTTTTGAATAAAAATCTCCGTACCACAGCTGGTTTAAGTCGCGCATGAAAGCCACGGGCACCACCATGCTCAGCAGCGGCATGGGCTGCATGCAGGCCTCCTTATATTCATCCAGAAGCCCGTCAAAGGAAGCCATGTCAAATCCGAGTTCGGGGTGCTTGACCGAATCAAGAAAACGCGCTATAAGAGCCTTGTTTGTGGCCCCAGGAAAACCCATGGTTTTCGCGAACGGGCTTATGGCGCCGGGCTTTAAGACCATAAGGTCGAGCAAAGTCTTTACCTTTAGGAAAAAATTCAGTTCTTCCTCCTCATACTGCCCTTTGGCGAGCATAGCGTCATAAGTTTCAACCTGCTGTTTGTAATTATCCACGTCATTAAGCGCGCCGGACAATGACGGGTTTACAGCTATGATGCCGCTAACCTTATCCGCGTATTTCGGGTCGCTACCTAAAAGCGCCATAAATGAATCAAAACCGTCGCCCCACGCGAATACCACGGGTTTTTTTCCGCCTTGCACGGCGTAATCCACGGTTTCTTTCATATCCCTTATCGTCTCAGGTATGCCCCAGTCCTTTACGACTTTCATGACCTCATTTGGATTGTAAAAAGGCACATAGTTGTTCCTTCCCGACACCACATAGCAGTCATATCCGGATTCATTGAGTTTTTTCACCAGTTTATACGACCATGCCGGTCCCGCGCCCGAGGAAGGTATGATGAGCGCTTTTTTTGACGGTATTTTCGCGTCATATCTATAAACCTTAAACTTTATCCTGTCAAAATGCCCCTCATCGTCCCTGCCTGTGCCGAGAAAATGGACACTGTATCCCCTGTCTTTGTCCCCGGCCGCGTAATTTACGTAGGACATGAATTCGCCGAAACCGATCGATTTATATATGACAAACCTGTTCAGGTTATATTTATCGGTCTTTTCCCCGTTCCATCCATCGTTAACCCCGAAAGCTATCTTAAAGTTCGCTGATGCCATTTTCTTGGCTTCGGAATCGAACATGCCGTACGGATACGCAAAAGTGTCAAGCTTCATCTTAAGAACATTCTCAACGGCGGCCTTGCCGTCAACTATCTCGTGCGTCAGGACGGCGATGTCTTTTTTTATCAGGGGTATGTGGGTGTAACTATGGCTTCCAAAATCCACAACGCCGGTTGCCTTGAGAGTGTCCAGGTCTGCGTAAGAAAAGTAATGCGACGACCTGTTAAGCACGAGTTTATAAAGAAAAAGCGTCACGGGAGCATTATAATGGACCGCTATAGGGATGATGGCGTTCTCGCTCTTCCACCCGTCGTCAATGGTGATAAGCGCGGTTTTATCTATGCTCCCGAGCCCCTTGTCGTAATAATCCACCATCCGCTGCAGGCGGATGATATCGAGTTTCTTCTCTTTCATGTAATTCACCTGCCATTCAAAAACTTCGGGCACGACTGAGTACATATCGGTTGTGGAGTATTCGAATTTGTGGTAGCACAGCGTGAGGTTGTCGGCGGAAATGGATGTGGACATGACCAGAACTGATAATAGGACGAGAATTATTTTATTCAATTGTTCCTCCCTGGATTTATTTTACTAAATTATAACACATTTTTAGCTCTTATGTTCCTTCCTCAGGTTTTCGTAGAGCGGCTGCTTGCTGCCGCTCATCCCGGCCTTATAGAACGGATCCTTCGTTTTAAAGCCTGCGTCAGAGAGGCAGCAAGCAGCCTCTCTACATGTTTAGCAGCAAAAACATATGGCCTGCCTGCGGGTCGCCCACCGGGCGACCCCTACGCGTTTTGTTCACAACGGTTAGTTTATTATAATAGTTACCGAGCTTGCTAATCAATCTGCTCAACTGTTCAATCTGCTCATTTATACTTCGATCTTGCGGCGGGCGTACCCAAAAAAAAGGCCGCCTTTGCAGGCGGCCTTTTTTGCTTCAAACCTATATCTTATTTATGCAAGTTGTAGAAATTCGCAATCCCGTTATACTGCGCCATGCTTCCCAGCTCTTCTTCTATCCTCAGCAGCTGGTTGTACTTGGCTATCCTGTCTGTCCTTGAGAACGAACCTGTTTTGATCTGACCCGCATTTGTGGCTACCGCGATATCCGCTATGGTTGCGTCTTCTGTCTCGCCCGAACGGTGTGAAACGACGGCTGTGTAGCCGGCTCTTTTGGCCATTTCAATCGCGTCAAGGGTTTCAGTAAGCGTACCGATCTGGTTTACCTTTATAAGGATCGAGTTGCATGTGCCTTCTGCGATGCCCTTTTTAAGTATGGCCGGGTTCGTTACAAAAAGATCGTCGCCTACCAGCTGGATTTTCTTGCCGAGCTTATCCGTCATAAGCTTGTGCCCTGCCCAGTCATGCTCGGACATACCGTCTTCAATTGATATGATGGGGTATTTATTGACCAGATTCACCCAAAAATCAACCATCTGTTCGCTGGTGAGCTCTTCTTTTGTTGATTTTTTGAATATGTACCTCTTTTTTGCCTCGTCGTAAAATTCCGATGCAGCCGGGTCCATGGCTATCGAGATATCTTTTCCCGGCTTGTACCCTGCTTTTTCTATGGCTTCAACCAGGCACTGCAGCGGCTCTTCATTTGACTTGCAGCTTGGCGCGAATCCGCCCTCGTCCCCTACTGCCGTGTTGTATCCTTTTGACTTTAAAACTGATTTTAAGGCGTGGAATGTCTCGGAACCCCATCTCATGGCCTCTGAAAAAGACGGCGCGCCAACCGGCATGATCATGAATTCCTGTATGTCCACGTTTGAATCCGCATGCGCCCCGCCGTTTACCACGTTTGCCATGGGCACAGGCAGTTGTTTTGCGTTGGCTCCGCCGATATACCTGTAGAGCGGAAGCCCGTGTGTGGCCGCTGCCGCCTTGGCTACAGCGAGGGATACTCCAAGTATGGCGTTCGCGCCGAGCTTCCCTTTATTTTCCGTACCGTCAAGCTTTATCATGATCTCGTCTATTTTATTCTGCTCCGCCGGGTTTAACCCGATCAAAACCTTTGATATGATTTCATTTACGTTCTTTACGGCTTTTGTAACAGCTTTGCCGCCCCAGCTTTTCTTGTCGCCGTCGCGCAGTTCAACCGCTTCCCTGGAGCCCGTGGACGCGCCGGAAGGTACTGCCGCCCTGCCCATGATGCCGTTCGCGAGAATTACGTCAACCTCTACTGTAGGGTTGCCGCGCGAGTCAATGATCTGTCTTGCTCTGACAATTTGAATTGTTCCCATTTCAACTGCCTCCTTATAATATTTTTATATGGTTATTTTTGCCTTAACTGACAACGAAAAATATGATACAACAAAAAAAAGCAAAGGTAAAGGAATTTTTAAAAAGCATACTATTTTGGTTCGGTTTACTTTTGGAAAGATGATGAAATTAAATCATCCCTGCAGCAGAGCTGACGAGGTATTACAACCTGCCTTACATACAAAAGCCGCAACCTAAAGGTTGAGCGGCTGGGAAAACGGCTTAAATCAACCTTACCCGTTGCCCTAAAACCGCATATCTACAAAAACCGTTTCCCTGCCCGTCGCCGGATCATACGCCGACCTTAACTGCGCTGGAAACGCCGAATGCAGCCACAATAAATCCGCTGCTGTATATGCCAGGCACACTCCGGCCAGCGACCAGGCTATCATCGTTACCGTCATTTTGCTGTTTGCTTTTTCCTGTTCCCTTATAAGAAAATCATAGTTGGCATAAGGTGGTACATTAAGCTGCGTTTTCAACCTTTCATAAGCGTCTACAGAATTATTCTGGTCAATGATGGAAAAGACGGCCCAGCCTGTCAGAGCGGCGTCAGCCGATATTAAGAACCAGCTTGCGGATGTCATGCCTGACGCCGGTTCTATCCCTGCCGATCGGACAATAGCATTGGCCGTAACTGCGGGGGTTGCCGTGGGAAATACCCTTTCAGTCTTGTTCCCTGTGATCTGCCTGTATATATCTATTGCGGAAAGACGCGGCGTGGCCTGGGCAGTTGGAACTGATGCGGAAACCGTTGGCAGGTCCGCTGTCGGGGTTGTTTTTGCGGCTGTTGCCGAAACTGATTTTGGGGCCATGTCCGTTAATGCGGCCGCTTTTGCGGGCTGATTATTTGCAGGGATCGCCGATGGTTCCGGCGCTGCGGGATATATAAAACAGCACGCAAATAACAATGTTACGGCAAATAATATTTTTTTCACGCTGTCTCTCTCACTATCAGCGCACAATCAAAAACTTTTTCCCTGACCGGGATACCCGTGTTTTTCATGGAATCAACCGCCATTTTAAGGGCTTCCCTGCCCATGGACGGCAACGGCTGCCTGACCGTGGTTAATCCCAGGTCAGCGGACACTTCTATATCGTCAAATCCTATAAGGCTCATCGTATATGGAAAACTTATCCCCTGTTTATTTGCCTCGTGTAAAAAGCCATGGGCAACATAATCCCCGGCTGCGCAGAACACAGCATCCACGTCATTCATAAGCATGAACTTAAACGCGTCTTTGCCTGACTGATAGTTGTAATCGCTGATCTTATACACCGCGTTTTCACCAATTGCTATGCCGTTTTCTTTCAAAGCCCCGGTAAATCCCTTAAGCCTGTCTTTCTGCGAGTCAACCAGACCGGCATCCCCTATGATTACCCCGATCTTTTTCCTTTTTTTCTGCGCCATGTAAACTCCGGCCTGATACGCTCCCTTTTCATCGTCACAACGCACGCTGTTGACGCCCTTCTTGCCGGTCTCGATTAACACGGGCGTAATACCCGACCCGTAAAAAGCGTCAACAGCTTTGTCAGACACCGGGTACGCGATCACTATGACGGCTCCAGCCCTCTTGTCGCGCGCTATTTTCTCGTATAAAAATTCAACGCCGCCCATGTCCGTGGCCGACTTTGCGGTATATATCACAATATCATTATTTGTGTTAAACGACTCCGTCTGTATGGCCCAGATAAGCTGGGCCGCAAAGCCGTTTAAAAGGTTTGTGGACACTATGGCTATTGTTTTATTTTCGCTTGGCATTGTTCCTCCTTAATTTACCTATTATAGATGATTATCGGGATAATGTAAACAAGGTAGTTCAATCCTAAAATCGCATTAGAGGTCTATATATGTGATTTTAGGATGGTGTAAGACCCCATTTTAATCTAATATTTTGTAAATTGGCTAAAATCCAATACCACTACGGTCCCACTTAATACCCTGTTTATGCTCCTCAACGTACTGCCAAACGGCTGGGTCCTGCAAAACCTTGTTATACAAGAATAAAGCAAATATTTTAACTTGCTAATAAACCGGTTTTTTGGTTTAATATATTTATAAAACAAACCATGGAGGTATTATGATTAAAAAATTCTGTGCAGTTGCCTTAATGTTCTTTATTTTTATCCTACCCGCTTCCGCTATTGTTGTTGACGGCAGCATTTACACTTCCGGCGTAGGTAAATATCTCTGGCGCGGCGCGATTTTAAATAACGGACCCGCCATACAGTCTGGTTTAAGCTTCGGCGCGCAGGGCGCTTCTTTGGGGATATGGACATCATGCCAGCAGGCGGCAACCCCGAACTTGTTTGACGAGGTCGATCTTATAGCCAATTACGAACACTCCATACCATATGCGGATTTTTTAAGCCTCGGCATAGGCTACATGTCTTACTTCAGGGGTCCCTTGAATTATCCATCCCTTACGCCTTCACAGGAAATCAGCATAACCTTAAAGTCGGATATTATTTCAACCCCGTTTATAACCTTGTATCACAACCTGGACGCCCTCAGGACATATAATTATATGGAAGGCGGCGTATCATACGAATATGAGATAGGCGCACTCCTGGGCGGTAAAGCTGCCGCCGGCGTGTCGGCTGTTTTTGGACTTGACTTAAACCAGGTTACTTATGATTATACGGCAATGGTAAAGATCGAGGCTGTTACGATGACTGTCGCCGGATTTAACATTTACTATAATTATAAGATCGCGGGATTCACTATCACACCGTCGGTTTTCTTTCAATTAAGCCTGAACAAGTATAAAAATTCAAACGGTTCAAAACTGTACAGTAATAACACGGCATTTTCACTCATGGCCATCTATGATTTCACCATGGGGTCAAAAGAAAAATCAGCGGAATAATAACCACTTCAAAAGGCCGTTTTGCTTAAGGCAGAACGGCCTTTTTTATTTATTCATTCACAAGGAATAATTTTCCGCTTCGTGTTTTTCTTGTCTGTTGGTTCACGACCATATAATAATATATACCGGCGGAACACTCATGCCCGTCCCTATAATTCTCATTTTCTTGGTAATCATTGATATATGTCCAGTTGACGGTTGCAATTGAACCAGCCGTTTGGCCTGCGGGATTTAAGGTTAGGCCAGTTACTGATGTAATTACGGCATGGAGATCCATTGAGTATATTGATAAAGTTAATATTATTAACGTGAAAACAAGTTGGATTCTATTCCTGCTTCTCATATTTCTCAACCTTTCCTTTAGTTTAATTTAAGGTAGGCTCGTGCAAGTCCCGCTTTATCCCAGTCCCATGGGATACCAACTACAAAAACGCTTTCGTAATAATTATAGCATAAACCTCATCAATGTCAAACTTGAAAAGACCGGCGTGAAAATCAGTAAATTACCACCGCGTTTGTCGGCGGCTTTTCAAATACCCACTTCCCCCTCGATGGGGCTCTTTACAGTACCCCTTTATGGGGTAGAAGGTCAGGGATAGGTAGTCCGCCAAACTTTGTTGGCGTACTAAAAGGAGTGGGGCCATGTGCCCCACGCCTCACCACCGACTGAAATCGGTGAATTTGCCGGGATTAAAATTGAGAATTAAGCAATTGTATTTTAGCCATTACATCACAATTTTTTGATTCTAAAATAGATGAATATGTGTTATTTTCTTCATTTTTTTTATAAATATCTTTATCGCTGACAAATTGGCTACAAATATTTTGTGAGCCAAACACGCCAATGTCTAATCCAATCACGGATAATAGGGCGTATGTTATTACTACAAAGACCTGTGCAAAACCGTAACCATGATCAACGGGTGGCCATACGTTATATGCTGCAACGGCGCCTAACCCCAGACCCACAAAGCCGGAAACCAAAGGTATACAAGCTTCCCATGCAGGTAAATATGCAAAATCATCAGCAAATTCCCTGCGTACAATTTTCAAACTATTTGGGTACTCATATGGCAAAGGCGTTTCTTTGACTATTTGTCGGAAAGTGAGAAAAAGATCAATTAAAGATTTTATATGGTGATTTAGATTGTCTTCAATTGCATGAACAAAATCACTATTATCAAATAGATCCCGGGTATAAAAACCATATGTTATATTTAAATCGTGCCAGGAACTATTATTGTCAGGTCCTTCGTAATTGACACATTGTAATGCGTTTGAATTCCTGTTATATATACATATTTTTGCTTTACAAGATGATGACATTTTATAGGTGGGATTGCCATCTGATCCCCATGGACGGGTCCACTTGTCATCTGCAACCCAATAAGCGTTTCCAGCACTATTATAAACATTTAACTCATTTGTGTAATCAGATATGTAACCGAATATTACTATATCAGCTGATTCCTTCAATAAAAGAAGTTGTAAACTGTTAAGGTCGGTTTTGATAGTTTTTAATTCAATTAATTGGATTTGTTTTTAAGTTTTATTCTTTTGCAAGGTGTTGATGAATTGTTCGGTAAAAAGCAAAGAAAAATTTTTATCAAAAACATATTTTATGCTTTCTAATTCTCTTTCATCATCGAATGGTAAAACCAGGACTTTCTTATTGAATTTATAATCAATGGAAGGTTTTTTATTTGAGTATTTAATGTCCAATTTTATAGAATTTACTATTTTGAAACCATGAAAAGTGCTGGGACTGCTTGCGCAGCCGGAAGTCGAACTTATGACTAAACTAATTATCATTAAATAAATCAAATCTCTTTTCAACGAGCCCCCCAAAGGCATTAATTATATTTGATTATTGATAGAAATATATCATGGTCACAATAAAAAGGCAATACAATATAATGTCAGGGTATAAAATTTCCGGTTATTACAGACAATTCAAAAATATGGCATGATAGTTTATTAATATCTACTTTCCAAAAAGTCCTTCTTCTACCCTGTTTTCCTCAGGTATGGACGCTTTAACCCCTGCGGTAAGGCCCGCGAAAAATACAAAATACAATACTGAAATCCCGATACCGAAACAATAAACAACACGCCCTGTCTGTATTCCGGAGAAAAACAGCTGGTAAGTGTTGCTTAACAATATGAGGAACATGATCGCTTTCACCGTCCATCCAGATATGCTTTCAAGCACACCGGAGAAGTTCGGCTTTTGCGCGGCTTTTACACTGTCTTTTGTGCGATATTTCGCAAAATTAATGTTCCTCACAATGTGCAGGATCAAAGCTCCCGCACCCCAGACCATCACTGCCTGTTCCAAACCCGGTTTTTCCATAATTCTTCCTCCTCAAAGTAAGTGTATGCTTTATCTTGACTTTATTATACATGTTGTATACTTTATTGTCAATAGAAATATTATACATACACGTTTAAACGAGGTGAATTGGAAGGGTGTATCTGGGGGGGTATGAAAACATTAGTAAATTACCACCGACTTTGTCGGTGGCTTTTCAAATACCCCCTTCCCCCTCAAGGGGGGAAGGTCAGGATGGGGGTGAGGTTTCGGCAGTCGATGTCTCCCTTTTGGCCTGCCGCTACTTCACCCTCACCCTGACCCTCTCTCCCCCTCAAGGGGGGACTATAAGTAGCCTTCAAGGGAGAGGGAGTCCGCCAACTGTGTTGGCGGCCTACAAGGAGTGGGGCCATGTGCCCCCACGCCCCACCACCGACTGAAGTCAATGGATTTGCCGGGATTAAAGTCCGGCTTGATGCCTGGCATCTTTATAATTGCGTTTTGATCGATCGTCAGGCCTTAAGATCAACACCTGTCCCAAGTCTTAATACTGAAAATTATTGTCATGAATCCTTGCCTTGTTCAGCCAGACAGCCATGTTTTTCTGCGTTTCACGGATATCCTGGATATAGGCGGCCTCTATCTGCGGAGGCTCGCCCGTGCCTACAAGCATACCGGCGCTGCCCAGCGTTTTTTGGAATTCAACCCATTCTTTGATATTTTCCATTGAGAACGAAAATTCCCTGTTCCTGACCTTCATAAAATTCAGGAGTGCCCTGTTATGCAGTACTGCCATACCCGGAGTTCCCCAACCCGCATATTGCGCCTCCTGTATTGCTTCCATATTTGACCTGCACTCGTTGTAAAGCTCGTCTATATAGCTCCCCCTCTGCTGGTGTTTTATCTGGCCCATACGCATCCGGAAATAAACCGCGGATGTCATGGCTATCACGGACATGATGACCAGGAAATATATCAGAAGTTGGCCCTTTCTTAAGCTGAATAATTTCACGGGAACACCCTCGTCACGCGCGGCAAAATGCCTTACGGCGTTTTATTGTCCGCCTAATTAGTTTAAGTTCATTATACAATGAAAAAAAAAGGGATTATATAAGAAAACATCGAAGACATCCAGCCTGCGGGCTTACGCAGGGAGCGTAAGCCGCTGAAAAAATACAACATTGGTTATCCGGATAAAAAAAACTACCTCAATATTAACAGCTGTTCCGGTTTTGAAGCGGCTTTTTCTTTGCCTATTGATTTTCCCGTAACCACCACAAAATACGCGCCCGCCGCAAGACGGTTTATCCGTTCTTTCGGTATGGTAACCGTGATTTCCTTTGTGTCCTGCGCCCCTAATTCCATTTCCATTATGCGGCGAAAAGCAGCGGTGTAGATCCTTATTTTCGCTTCTGAGGCCGGCTGTGTTATGGTTATTTTCAATTTCACGTCCGTATAACCCGGATTGACCGGGTTCGGGTAGATAAGCACCTGGGGTATTTCAAACTTGTCCCCCCATACTGCCGTTGCTGTGGGCTGCGGGGTGCTTGTCAGGGTGACGGTTATACTTTGTGTTTGTGTGGGCGTAAGAGCCAGCGCTCCGCTGCTGCCTGATGCGGAACTTGTTATTGTGCCCCCGGTGCCCGTGTCAATGGCTGATACACTGGACTGTATATTAAGCGAGCCGATGGCAGTGGTTATATATGTCCAGGTAAAAGAAGCCGAACCTCCCGCTGCTATGGGTACAGATGACACAGGTCCGGATACATATAATGCCGAACCAGTACCGCCTATTGTCAGCGGTGACGACAAAACATTATTGGCCGCCGCAGAGCCTGTATTGTTGACGGTGATGATAACCAGTATGTCGCTGCCGACAGGCACTGCTGCTGGAACCGAAACGTCCGACACCAGAAAAGCCGTGGCCGGGGTATTTGTTATTGTCGGAGTCGCTGTGCTGGTGAAAATAACCGCTGTGCCTGTCTGCGTCACTGTGGGCGTATTTGTTTCAGTAGGCGGCGGACCAGTAGGGGATTCCGTCGGGCTATAAACAGGGGTATTGCTTGCGGTCTGGGTGTTAATTACAGTATAAGTTACGGAAAATGTCGGGGTAAAAGTCGGCGAATTGATAACAACTGTGACAGTGGCTGTTTGTGTAAATGTATTAGCCGGGCTTTGTGTCTCAGTAGCGGTCGCTGTGACCGTGAATGACGCTGTCCCGGTACTTGTGGCCGTGGATGTCCGGCTTATAAAAATAGTATTTGTGGGCGTGTTGGTCGGCGAATATATCTGGATCGTAAATGTCGGCGTGACGGTCCAGGTGGGGGTTACTGTGGCTGTCCATGTGTTTGTCGGGGTTGCCGTGTATGTCTGCGTAACTGACCTGGTAAAAGTCGTGCTTGGTATTGACGTAGGGCTTGCGGTCAAGCTAAATGTCGGCGTCGCGGTCTGTGTGCGGGTCGGCGTCGCGGTTTGCGTATATGTCGGCGTGAAGGTCCTGGTAAAGGTAGGACTTGCGGTCAAAGTAGAAGTCAAAGTAGAAGTCAGGGTTGAAGTCAGGGTTGATGTCCTCGTAAAAGTTGGAGTCGCTGTTTTTGTGTATGTCAGAGTTGCTGTCTTTGTAGGTGTAAGCGTGTATGACCGCGTCCAGGTCGCTGTAACTACCGGTGTTGTGGCCCCGCCGCAGCTTGGCGTTGTAACCGCGGCCAGCCAGTTCTTAACCTGCGTGCCGTGGCATCCGGTTGCCGCGAATCCGCTCCAGCTCGTTAACAGAAGCGGCGACGCAGATGTGCTGAAATCCCATGCCTCTGCGCTGTAAGCGTAATTTGCGGAGTTATTTCCATTTATCCAAGATATCAGGTCCGACTCGAAAGGAGTGCACCCGCTGCCGTCCTGGCTGCCGCTGGTGTTCGGCCCGAATTCCCCTATTATCACGCAATACCCGGCGTTAACCGCCACAGTTACATTAGTGTTCCATATTCCAGGTTCGCCGGTACCCTTATTATCGTATATATGCGCCTCATACGCTATGCCGTGGCCCGACGACGTGTCGGTTAGGTGATTGGCTGAAATTCCGGTCATGTCATAGGCCCACGCGAGCCCGCCGACAATTATGATATTATTTGCGCCTGTATTCCTGATCGTAGTCACCAGGCTCTGGAACCCGGGCGTATGAAAACCGGATTTGCTGGTTCCTCCGCTTTTCCAGATGGCCCACGTATCATCTTTGGGTTCATTATACAGGTTAAACATCACAGCCGGGTTATTCGCGTAATGGGTCGCCACATCCGTCCAGAAAGCCGTGCTGTTATCATCAGGCATATCCATCTGCGCGTCCGATGTCCCCCATGCCCCGGTGCCGGACCAGTGCAGATCGATCTCAACATAGGAATTCAAATTTGACGCGGCTGTAACCGCGCTGTCAACAAATGCCCTGTAATTCGCCTGATTAGCCGTTCCGTGGGTATTGGTGTGGCCGAACCAAAAATCCTGGCTGACAGGTATCCTGACCATGTTTGCTTTCCATGAACTTATCGCGCCGGTTACTGATTGTGCTATGGTCCCTCCATTGCCGTTCGGCGGCCCCCATCCATTTGGGGACCATTCCAGGCCGTCCACATCCACGCCGGTCAGCCTAACATTACAACCGCCGCTTACTGTCTGGAAATTAATGCCGTTCACTTTTAAATCGGGCGGCGCCGCAAATATGAACTGGGATAAAGATATGAACAGGCAGGCAAATATTATTGTGCAGAAGTTTTTGAAATTTTTTTTCTTCATAACAACCGCCGCCTTTTTAGTTTGTATGTTCATCTTGCGTTTTATGAAGCGTGCTTTTAAGTCCCATCTTAATTATACCACATACTGCCAGTTCCGCAAGTTAACCGTTAAATCATTAGACAAAAGCACTTTCGGAAAGTTGCGGTATATGTTTTCCCCCTTTATTATAAGGGGTTTTCATTGCGAATTTTCAGTTAACTCTATCTCATTATTACCAATTCCACAGGCTTCGATATTGCCTTATTGCCGTCTGATTTTCCTGTGACCACTACATGATATATGCCTGCGCTGAGATGTGTCAGC
The DNA here is from genome assembly GCA_937889595.1 of uncultured bacterium. Lineage (GTDB taxonomy): Bacteria > Oederibacteriota > PGYV01 > PGYV01 > Palsa-1178 > PALSA-1178. The sequence continues at coordinate 20,999 of CALAOR010000008.1, read as the reverse complement.
CGGCCGGCAGGGATTGTTATTATTGCCTCTTTTGTGTTTATCGGCCCAAAATCCAGGTCCATTACACGGCGGAATGAGACCGTATAGATCCTTATTTTAATGTCAGAAGCTGCGCGTGTAATTGATATATTGATCTTGAGTCCGGTGTTTTCCGGGTCATAGGGATTGGGATATATCAAAATATCCCTGATCTCAAATCTGTCTTCCCACTCTGTAGTGGCCGTAGGCATGGGCGTATATGTCAGTGTCGCCGTGGCTGTCGGGATTGCAGTGGATGTCCGCGTCAATGACGGCGAAACAGTACGGGTGAATGTCGGGGTATCTGGTATTAAAGTCCTGGTTGAAGTCACACTCGGGGTAGTTGTCCCGGTATTTGTCTGTGTCGCGGTTCTTGACGCGGCAATCGTTGTTAATGTAACTGTCGGGGTCACAGTTGCCGTTTGTGATGCCACAGCTGTATATGTCGTGGACGGACTTATAAAAATAGTCTGGGTCGCGGTCCGGGTTGCCGTGCTTGCCTGCGTGTCAACAGCAGTGGCAGTGCCTGTATTTGTATGAACCGCAGTGGATGTCATGGTAATTTGCTGCGTTGCTGTGATTGTCAAGCTCGGCTGCGGGGTGGATGCTGCTGTTTCCGTGGATGACGAGGCGCGCGTGGCTGAAGGCGCGGCCGTATTTGTATTTACAGGAGTGTTGGTCATGGTCTGCGTAATTAAATTCGTCGCTGTGAATGTTTTGGACACGGCAATTGACGGGGTCGCTGACAGAGTTGATGTAAACGTTGGCGTAGGTGTTTTTGTACAGGTCCATGTGGGAGACACCGAGGCTGTCTGTGTCCTTGTATTGGTCGGCGTCAATGTTTTTGTATATGTTCCCGTGGGAGACACCGAGGCGCTCGCGCTCATAGTCCTTGTTGCTGTCGCTACAGCAGTGACATTGGGCGTCCTCGTGGGCGAATAGTCCGAAAGGATCTGCCACTCCTGGTAATCGCTGTAATTAAAATTTCCCAGCGCTGCCTGGGTCCCGTCTGTTGTCGAACCTGCCGGTATCTCAATGGTCTTGCACAGTGTGTTTACATTGACGAGCCTGTAATATCCTGCGCCGCGGCTCGAGTCTATAATGTGCCATTTCTGGTTGTATCCGCCGTTACTTGTGTATTGTATTGCCGTTGAACCCGCTGTCCTGCCCGAGCTGGTTATATCAAGCACCTTGCCGCTGTTTACGGATGTTATGGTATAATCGCTGCCTCCCAGGTTGGTTATCGTCCATTTCTGGTTCGCGCCGCCGTTATCCGTATACTGGTCCACAACAGCGCTGTCAGCCGTTGAACCGCCGTTAACATCCAAAACCTTTCCTGAATGCCTGTTGATTATTTTGCAGGGGCCGTTCCATACTGTCTGCGGTCCGGTCTGCCATAGACCTGTCTGCGTGTCAATATCCCACTGGTCGTGCCAGGGCATCTGCAGTGTAGTGCCGTTCACAGAAATGGGCAGCATGACCATGCGCGACATTGAAAAATTATTGACCGACCACCTGTCACCCATGTAAATAAAAGTCGAACCGCCGCTTCCCGTGACTTGGAATGCCCATCCCACCTGCGATTCATACGTGTGGGCATTGGCAGTCGCGATATTGCCGCCCGACGTCCACGGGCCCGCAAGCGAGGTCGCGTAATAGTAATGGTTGTCGTTGAAATCCCATCCGCTGCACCAGGACATTATCCAAAAATAATACCCTCCGGATTTTATGATAGCGTGGCCCTCGCATGCCATGTTATTGCTCGCCGCTCCGCGGAAAACCTCGCTGGTCACGGACGTATAAGTGGGATCCAGCGCAAACAAACTCACGTTCTGGTTCCCAAGAGTGGTGCATATAAGGTAGGCTTTGCCGTCCGTGTCCTGGTAAACATTCATGTCCCTGCTGTCAAGCCCCATGGGTTGGAAATGCGACTGGAAAGTATAATCGCCCCCGATTGTGCCGCAGGTGGCGTATGCCACTTCCGCGACATTGTAAGCGTTATGGTCCTCGTAATGCATCCACATTACAAACTGGTTTGTCGAGCTGTTATAAAGTATTTTTGCCCGCTCGATGGTCGCGCCGCCGCCTAAGAGCGTGTTCGATGTGCTTTTGAGGATCTTATTCACAAATGTCCAGTTTTTCAGGTCAGGCGATGAATACAGGTTTACGCCGGTAAAAGTGGAATTATTGGCTGAGCGGTCCATGCCCCAGAGATAATAGGTCCCGTTGTAGTTTAAAATGCCGCCTTCGGTCGCGTAAATTATGTTCCCGCTTGTATCATACCAGTCGCCGCCCGGCACTATTGTCTGCATGGACGCATGCAGTACCGCGGCCTCGGCCGTCCATATGGCCAGCACCATCAATGCTTTTAAAATGAAATGCGGCGGACTGCCCGCCTTTTTCCCTGTTTTACCCGGAAAAATCAACCACATTTAAGGCTCCTTCTCAGTGTATATGCGCGGCTTATTTCAATATTATCATTGTTTGGAGTTTTGATACGACCTTTTCCCCGCCGATTGACCTGCCCGTAACTACAACATAATATGTGCCCGCTGAAAGATGTTTTATCCTGGCCGCCGGAATAAGAGCCGTGATTTTCTTTGTATTGACTGCCCCGAGGTATATTTCCATGATATGCCGGAATGAAACCGTATATATCTTCACTGTGATTTCAGCCGCTGCCTGGGTTATGGATATGTTCATCTTCACATCCACGGGCCCGGGGCCGACCGGGTTGGGATAGATCAAAATATCCTGTATGACAAATTTATCCCCCCACACTGTTGTGGCTGTCGGCGTCAAAGTGGGCGTGGGTATCAGGCTTAATATTGTCATATTGGATCCCGCCGCGCTCGCTATAACTCCGCCTGTGCCGCTGTCTGTGCCCGTTATATTTGACTGGAAACTCAGCGAACCTGCTTTTGTTGCGGTATATATCCAGGTGAACGAAACCGCGCCTCCCGCGCTTATAGTTTCCGCGGATGAAGGGGCTGAAACGAGCGAAGCGGCTGCTGTGCCTCCGGTTATTAAGGACGATGGCAATACGTTCGAGGCATCGGCTGAACCCGTATTGCTTACCGTAATTACTACCGTTATATTGTTTGCCACCGTAGTATCAGGCGGGGATACGATACCGGAAACAAGCGCTGCCGTGGCAGGCGTGTTTGTAATTGTCGAAGTAGGTGTATTTGTCCGTGTCGCGGTTCTCGTGCCGGTTGACGGCACCGTAGTTGTCCTGCTCGGGTCCACAGTCCTGGTCCCTGTCTGTGTGAAACTCGGGGTTGAAGTGAAGGTAAAAAACAGCGGCAAAGTCTGGGTTATAGTGGCGGTAAATGTCCTGTACTGGGTAAGAGTCTGCGTGAAGGATGGCGTAAACGTGGCTGACAAGGGCGTCCCAACCGGCGAATCCGTAAATGTCGGACTGACAGTGGACACCGGCGACTGGGTCAGCGTTTCCGTAAAAGTCCTTGTTGCGCTGAAAGTAGGGGTGTTCGTCCGTGTCACTATTGTCCCTGTCGCAGTCGGTGTAGCGGTTGAAGTCCGCGTTTGCGTATTACTTGGCGTCATAGTCGCCGAGTTGCTGCAGCCGCAGGTAATGGTCGACGTCGCCGTAGCCGTGCGTGTTTGTGTTGAAGTGTAAGTCGATGTGCGCGTATAGGTCGACGTACCGCAGTTGCAGGTCATGGTATTGGTTGCAGTAAAGTTAGGCGTTGCTACCCTGGTTGATGTATATGTAAATGAAGGAGTTGCCGTTCTTGTCTGCGTGACAGTGGACGTTCTTGTCCTTGTCTGCGTCGCGCTTGGGCTCGCTGTAAGAACCGGCGTTACCGCAGTAGCGGTAGCTGTCACAGCAACACAGTTCTCGGCAAACGCGTTCATCGCGATAGTGGGTTTGCCTGTATTGTCAAACGCGCCTTTGTTGTATCCCTGCCAGCCGTTGTAACATTCCGGCTCCCAGTAAAATACGCCGAGGCCGTTGTTGCCGGTCACGGATTTTACCTTGGTGATCAGGTCCACTGCAAAATCATGCGTTGTCTGCGCCTGGGTGACGTCATAACCGAATTCCGATATCATTACCTGCTTACCCGGGTACCTGCTTACCATATCGTTCATGTTTGTCAGGCACTGTGGGTCCCACGTCGTGTATGTGTTTGTGGCGTCCGGATAAAGCGACATGCCCATAATATCCCATAACCCGCCGTTATTTTTCAGCCCGTCAAATATCCACCTGAAAAGAGCATTGTCATATCCGTTGGAAATATGTACTATGACTTTTATTGAACTATTTACGGCTTTTACCGCGTTATACCCGCTGGTTACAAGCTGGGCAAAGTTGCTCATGCTGTCTGTTGCCCTTCCGGAAATAGCCGCGTTGGCATCCCACAGCATGCCGTTGTTTGTCTCGTTGCCGACCTGCACCCATTCCGGTATAACGCCGGCCGCGACAACCGCGCTTAAGACATCATTAGTATGGTCATGTACGGCTTGTACAAGCTGGGGAAATGTATACCCTGTCCATGCCGCGGGTTTGTTCTGCTTGCCCGGGTCTGCCCAGGAATCGCTGTAATGGAAATCCAACATTACACGGAAGCCCATGTTATGCGCGCGCACTGCCATGGCTACAACGTCGGCTTTTCCGCACCAACCGCCCGTCGGGTTGACCCATACCCTTAAGCGTATTGAATTAACGCAAAGGTCCTTTAATATCTGCAAACAGTCCTGCTGTACTCCTGCGCTGTTATAGAATTTTTTGCCCGAACTTTCCATCTGCGACAGCCAGCCCACATCAACGCCGTTTGCAAAATCAGCCGCTTTAACCGCAATGAAGCCCGACAATGTGATTATCATTAAAATAAACAATGCTTTTTTCATGGCACCTGTTTCCTTATTTTAATACTATAAAAGTCCCTCTTTTTGAAACCACCCTTAAGCCAGCACAGTCTTTCATGAACAACACATAATAATACGTTCCGTTAGACAGCCTGCCCAAATATGCGGCAGGCACGGTCAATAACATGGATGGGTATGAAAGCCCGCTTTTCCAGGTCTGCTCAATTACGCGCCTGAATGACGCCGTATAGATCCTTAGTGTCATCTCCGCCGGGCAGCCTGATATTTTAACCTGTATGTTCAAGTCCTGTCCGGCCCCAACCGGGTTCGGGTATATAACCGCTTCCAGTATCGCGGGATTGCCCTGCGGCGTTATGGTCGCAGTCACGGACGGCAGTATGGTTGCCGTGTGTGTAGGAGTCGAGGTCGCCGCGCGTGTCAATGTCAATGTCACGGACGGCAGTAAAGTCGCCGCGCGTGTCAAAGTCACGGTCACGGTTGCGGACAACAGTAAAGTCGGCGTGCGTGTCAAAGTCACGGTCACGGTCGCGGACAACAGTAAAGTCGCCGTGCGTGTAGACGTTACGGTCGCTGTGCGTGTTAATGTTTGCGTATAAGTGGCGCTTTGCGGACCTGTAGGTGTATCAGTTGCCGTAACTATAAGGGTATTTGTATATGTAAAAGTTGCGGTCAAAACAGGGTTAACTGTACTGGTTTGCGTGGCTGTATTGGCCGGTGTTTTCGTTGCCGTATTAACCATGGTAAAAGTCGCGGTTGGCGGCCCGGTGGCAGTTTCGGTCGCGGTCGTCACAACAGTATTCGTAGCGCTGTTAGCCGGCGTGCTGGTGGAGCTTGGCGCCGGTGTGCCTGTGGCAGTGCGGATCTGTGTCGCAGTTTGTGTGGCGGATGCGGTAAAACTGGGCGTCGGCAGGAAAGTTGAAGTCCTGGTAAATGTAGCAGTAGACGGTACGCTTGTATTTGTGACCGTGTATGTTGGCGTTGCCGTCCTTGTGTATGTAGGCGTGAATGTAAACGTAAACGTCGGCGTGAGTGTTCTGGTTGACGTCTGCGTGCGTGTCCTGGTGTACGTCTGCGTATTTGTATTGGTGGTTACAGGAGTGTTGACCGGTGTTGAGTTGCCGCAGTTCGGCGCCGTGATCGCGGCAAGCCAGTTCTTGACCTGTGTTCCGTGACAGGCTGTTGCGGTGAAACCGCTCCAGCTCGACAGCAGGCAGGGCGCCGCCTCTGTGCTGAAATTCCATGCCATTGCGTTATATACATAGTTTGCCGTATTGGTGCCGTTTATCCACGAGAGCAGGTCGGTTTCAAAAGGCGTGCATCCGCTTGCGTCTTGGCCGCTGCCCGGCCCGAATTCCCCCATCATAACGCAAAATCCCGCGGTCACGGCGACTGTTACGTTTGAATTCCACAGTGCTATCTTTGACGCCTCTGTTGTGCCGCCTTTATTGTCGTATATATGCGCCTCATACATGATCCCGTAACCCGTGAGCGTGTTGCCTGTATTTGTGTCTGTCAGCGCATTGGCCGCTATCCCCGTCATATTCCATGAATAACCGAGCCCGCCTACTGAAATGATATTTTTTGCGCCTGTATCCCTGACATCCTTAACCAGTTGCTGGAATCCGGGCGTTGAAAAACCCTCGCTTGTAGTGCCCCCGTTCTTCCATATGGCCCACGAAGTTGTATAAGGCTCGTTGAACAGGTCGAATATGACCGTGGGGTTGTTCGCGTACCTCGCGGCGACGTCCTGCCAGAATGCCCTTGAATTGCTGTCAGGCATGCTTTTTAAGGCGGTTGCCGTTCCCCATGAACCCGTACCCGACCATTGAAGGTCAAGTTCCACGTAACAGTTAAGACTCGTTGCCGTGGCTATGGCGCCGTCTACAATGGCCCTGTATGTTGCCTGGTTTGCCCCGCCATTCCCGAACCAGTAATCCTGGCTCAAAGGTATCCTGATTATGTTTGCTTTCCACGTGTTTACCGCGCCGGTTATGGACTGTTTTATATCACCGCCAAAACCGCTCGGCGCCCCGAAACCGCCCGATGAATACTCCAGACCTGATGTATTTACCCCGGTGAGACGGAAATTACAGCCGCCAAGCGTCTGGGTATGCGCGCCCACTATCTGTAACTGCTGTGGCGCGGCAAAAAGTAGCTTGCCGATTAAAAACAGGAACATAAAAAAAATCTTTTTTAAATGACCGTTTTTAACAAATTTCATGATGCCTGCCGCCTTTTTTTTGGAAACAACAGCCCTCTTTGTTTCACAAATTAATTTATAAAATCACAATATAAATAACAGGGCCGCCTGATAATGAAGTTCTATAAATTTGCTAAAGCACTTTCGTAAACCAGCGCATTTTATATTTTTCATTAAACCCGGATTTTTATATTTTAATTCACCATTACAATTCTTGAATAGGCTTTGTTTGAAATACCCGCTACTTTTATCTCGACCTGAAGCGTGTATATGCCTTTTGCCAGCGGCAGTCTGCCCCCGGCTTTGCCGTCCCAGTATATCGCGTGCTCGCCGGTCGAAACATTTGCGGGGCCTTCCACTGTTTTCCGCCAGATGAGCCTGCCTGATACCGTAAATATGCTCAGGACTACGCTCGTGTCAGGAGTGCTTATGAAAGTATCTTTTCCTGCGCCTGAAGGACTAACAGACGGAGCAGCCAGCGTGTATTTGATAGTGGCGCCGGCTCCCGCAGCAGTCGGGTTCGGATATGTCAACACACCGGAGACCGTAAGCATATTCTGCGCAGCGGCCGGTTCCTGCCCGTAAACCAGGCTGCCGTTTATATAGCCGGTTACTTTGTTCCAGTCTGTGTAAGTTGTTGTGTTTGTGTAGCTCCAGTCATTGGACTGCAACATCGTCGACCAGTCGGTTTTATTGAATCTTGTCTGCACTTCTATTGACTCGTCCGGCGCAAGCTTTATGCTTCCCGTGAACTTTATGCTTAAGTAGTTTGACTGGTTCCCTAAAGTTGTTGCCGCAACTGTTACCTGCACGTTTGTTGTAATTGCTGTGCCTAAAGGCTGTCTTCCCGCCCAGTCAACCCATGCCTGTACTGCCTGTCCCGTGCAGTCGCAGTTAAACCAGTATCTTACCTCCACGGCATTCAGGTCGATGACCTGCGTTCCTGTATTTGTAATTAAGAACTGCGGATGCGGGCTGTTCGTGGAATTATTATTGTCAGCTTCCTTGAGTTTAATTGTGATCGACGTTATAACCGGCCCTGATGTTGACGTGAATGTAGGCGACGGTAAAATGACCGTAAGCGTGGCTGTCGGCGTCAAAGTGGGCGTGGGTATAAGGCTTAATATTGTCATATTGGATCCAGCCGCGCTCGCTATAACTCCGCCTGTGCCGCTGTCTGTGCCCGTTATATTTGACTGGAAACTCAGCGAACCTGCTTTTGTTGCGGTATATATCCAGGTGAACGAAACCGCGCCTCCCGCGCTTATAGTTTCCGCGGATGAAGGGGCTGAAACGAGCGAAGCGGCTGCTGTGCCTCCGGTTATTAAGGACGATGGCAATACGTTCGAGGCATCGGCTGAACCCGTATTGCTTACCGTAATTACTACCGTTATATTGTTTGCCACCGTAGTATCAGGCGGGGATACGATACCGGAAACAAGCGCTGCCGTGGCAGGAGTGTTTGTAATTGTCGCCGTTAAAGTCGCTGTAGATACTACTGAGCTTGTCGAAGTAGGCACTACTGAGCTTGTCGAAGTAGGCACTACTGAGCTTGTCGAAGTACCCGGCATTGCCGTGCTGGTATGCGTAGCCGTCGGAGGTATTGCTGTATTTGTTCTTGTAGATGTAGGCGTTGCTGTCGGGAGAACTGCTGTGCTTGTCCTTGTCAAAGTCACCGTAGATACTACTGAGCTTGTCGATGTAGGCTGTACAGCCGTGATGGTAAACGTAAATGTCGGAGGTATTGTTGTCCTTGTATATGTTGGTGTTGCTGTCGGGATCACAGCTGTATTGGTTTTAGTCGCTGTCTGTGTTGCTGTAAAAGTAGGTGTCGGCGGAACAACCGTATTTGTCCTTGTTGCCGTATTTGTTGTTGTCCTTGTTGCCGTATTTGTCGCGGTCCTTGTTGCTGTCATCGTTGCCGTCCTGGTTGCGCTGGGTATTGTTGTCCTTGTTGCTGTGTTGACAGGGCCCCCGGAAATTGTCCCGACAAAAGACATAACGCTCGAAGCAGGAAGGCTGAAAGTAAAACTGTTCCCTGATATGGATACTGCGGACTGCTGTACAAGGTCATTGGACGCGTCCGTGATCCACGGAACAGCCGTCGTGGAATTTATCCCGTTCAGGCTGAAAGTCGTGCTTTGCGCCGAGCTGTTCTGATTTATGGCGATGATTACATACTTGTTTGCCGACGTGCTGATATAAGCGGAACATGTGACATTCGTTGACGGGTTTACAGTCGCGCCTATGCGCACATAACCGGGCCTGATAAACTTGCTGTAATTTCCTATGGTATAAAGCCTCTTGCAAGGGTTGCCGTTGGTGTCGCACAGCCCTTCATTATCCGTGTTATTATTTATGAGCCACCAAAAATGATACGCGTTCATGCTCGCGTTCACAAGGCATTTGTGAACGTTGATGGCGTATGTCAGGCCGCTTGTCATGCTGGGGTCGTTCGTTGCATAATCCGAATATTCGGTTTCCCAGTTCTCCACGCTGCCGTAGGACGCGGGCAGGGCATTTGGCCCGCCGCCGTACAGGTGTCCCCCTATGATGCCTACAAAAGGCTTTGCAACCGCGTCATTCATTGTGGCGTCGGACATGGTCAGGTTGTCCTTGGAATGTTCGGGCATAAGTATCTTTGTCGTAAGCCCGGCTGATTTAAAGGCAGGGCCCATGTAATCCCTGATAAATACCTGGAACTGCGCAGGCGTCCATACGCAGGAATCATAGGAAGTGGCAAGGTCAGGTTCATTTTGCGGTGACACGGCGTAAAGGTCTATCCCCTTCTGGCTCTTTATTGCCTTTACATAATTCACCAGCCATGTGGCGTACGCTGTCTGATTCGCGGGAGTGGCGTTAAAATTCCCGCCTGCTATAGCGCCATTATCCTTATAAGCAACAGGAGGCGTCCATGCCGTGCTCCATATTAATATATTCGCATTGCGCGCAAGCGCAAGCGACATGGGGTTTGTCTCGGCAGCCTGGGTCCCGTCTCCGGTAGGTATGATTCGCGTCCTGAGCAATGTGAACCCCACGTGCCCGTTCACAGTATCATCCAGCCAGAATTTGTCGGCCAGAGCAGCGGTTATTTTTCCACCTATCCAGACGCTGGCGGCTCCAAAACCGCGTATGGTCTGGTATTTGGTATTCGCGTCAATAGTCGCGGTGCCGGCCTGGATAAAAGACGCACCAAGCATCATGCACATAAAAATCACGGCTGTCGGCCTGATTCCCGTTAGTACTTCCCTGAACAACTTTTTTGCATCCATTTCAAGTCCCCCATGCATTTAATTTCTCTTCCTTTTTCGGCACAGTCCCTGGTGCCGTAATAGTTCTTTTAGTATACCGATTAACCTTCGTGGTATATCGATAAACCTTTTGGTCCAATAAAAAATCCGTTTTAAGTGCCTCATTGCTTTTTCAAATGCACACGTTTGTTCTATTACAAATATACAAAGTTAAACGATATTTGTCAATGTTTTACACGTGAAAACTAATAAATGCGTTTTAACAAGAAAAACAGCCTGATTAACCGGTAAACTACAGCATTTAAATTCGATTTTTAAGAAAATCACCTTTATTATACGAAAACAATGTTTTTTCATATGATACGGGGTTTTCAACAGTTGGCTATGTCAATACATCGCAGTTCCTGCAGTGACCGAATACGAAGTCCGGCAACACACAATTTGACTTAAAGATTTAACAGGTGGTTTTTCTTATTATAAGTTCTGGATAAAAAATCTCATCCCTCATCTTCTTAAGTTCGTTCTTTTCTATGGCGTTCACGGCCAGCTCCACTGCTTTTTTTCCCATTTCCGATATTGGCTGCTTTATGGTGGTCAAACCGGCGATTTTCGCCATCTTCATGTCATCCTGGCCGATTATGGCAATATCTTCCGGTATCTTAATTCCCAGTTTTTCCGCCTCTGCCATGACCTTTATCGCATCCTCGTCCCCGGTGGCCACGTATATGGCGTTCGCTTTTTTATCCACGAAGTGCATAAGCGCGTTCTTGCACGCGTCTCCGAAATCCTCGTAAAAACTGAATGTGAGGTCCTTGTCATATTTTCCCGTGAAGTCAAGCATGGCTTTTTTATACCCGTCGCGCCGCTCCTTCATGGATTCCACGTATTCATAATTCCCCACCAGCAGCCCGATCCTTTTCCTGCCCCTGTCTGCCAGGTATTTGACAGCCATGGTGGCGGCCTTTTGGTTGTCATAGTGCACCCTGTGGCCCCAATCGCCTTTGCCTTCTATATATACTATGTGGATGCCCGCTTTTTTATAGCGCTTTAAAATATCCGGATCGCCCACTATGGGCCCGTTCACTATGACCGCATCCGCCTTCCTTTCATTCAGTATTTTCGCGAACAGGTCCGAGTCCTTATTCTGGGTGCCTATAGTCGTGTATTTGCTGGTGGTGTAGTAAGTGACGTCGTACCGTGTCTTGATCATTTCAGGCTCTATGCCCGCCATGATATCAACGGAAAAATTTGAAAAATAAGACGGTGTAATTATGGCGATGGTGTTTGATTTGCCGCGTATCAGCCCGCGCGCGGCGAGATTGGGCGTGTACTTCATGTCCCGGACCGCATCCATGACCTTTCTTTTTGTATCAACGCTGATCCGCGGGTCGCCGTTTATGGCGCGCGACACGGTGGAGTGGTTTATCCCGAGTTTTTTTCCTATGTCTTTGATAGTGACTGCCCGCACAGATATCTCCTGTTGTTTTTATATATTTTAAGGCAAAAATCCGATTAAATCAAGAACATCTTTTCTTGCACAACACATATATTATGGTATCATAATATCAGGATTTTATTGATAAAATTCCTTATAAAACGAGGCAAAAACTTGGGTTCAGTTATGTATAAAAAAAATATCTCAATTACCGGGTTTATAGGACCGTTCAACCTTGGAATTGCTTCATTTATCTTCGCATTTATAGGCCAGTATTTCCTTTACTATCTTAAAAACACGCTATGGGGGGCAATGTTTTTCCTCGCGGCTGTTATTTTGTTTTTTGCGGCAGACCGCAGAAGTGCGGCAAAAGAACTTTTCCTGCCCGAAAAAACAGGCGACAATCCGCATTCCGCCCCCTCAAAAAAGGAAATATTCATATTTATTATGATTATCCTTGTCTCGGTTTTTTTCAGGGCATACAGGATATCCGAAATACCCCCTGCATGCGACAGGGACGAGGCAAAATTATGCCTGGACACGATGGATATAATGGAAAACAGGGTCCCGGACGGGGGTAACTCGGCCCTTCCCGTATATATTAAAACGCTTACTGATAATCCTGCGCTGTATAATTACTTTGTTTCTTTTTTTTACGCAATAGCCGGGAACGGCGACATACAGGCAAGATTTGCCGGCATTACAGCGGGCGTGCTTGCTGTCATTGCCCTGTACTTCCTTCTGCGGTATTTGTTCGGGCCCGCCGTAGCCGCGGCCGGGGGATTTTTGTTTGCCGCAATGCGATGGCACATAACATTGAGCAGACTTATTTACCATGCCGGCCTTGCGGTCCCGCTTTTCATCTTTGTTTTATATTTCATGTACAAGGCGTATAGGAACGGAAAAACATCGGATTTCGCCCTCCTGGGTATTACGCTCGGGTTGTCGCTTTATACCTACCAGGCGGCACGGGTCATACCTGTTGCCCTGTTCCTGATATGCGCCTGCGCCCTCATTCTTGACCAGGATTTCCGGAAAAAACAGTGTTCAAATATCGCCGTGTCCGCGGTTATATTTTTCGTCATATCCGAGCCGCTGCTGCTGTATGCGGCCAATCACATGAATGATTTTTTTATAAGAAGCCGCGCGTTATATATCTTTGACATAAACAACATGGCTATATTCAGTACAGAGGGTTTAAAAAATCCGCTGGAAATATACTTAAACAGCTTAAGTTCAGCCCTGCTCATGTTCAACAAGACAGGCGACTTAAGCCTCGCGCACAATATACCCTACATGCCCATGCTCGGGTTTTTTACGGGCATATTCAGCGTCATGGGCTTTTTCTGTGTCGCGCGCCGCATCCGGAACCCTTATGCCGCTGTCACAATGTTCCTTTTCATCTGCGCCCTGCACGGCACCGTGCTGTTCCGCGGCGCCTATAAGGGTATTTTATCGTACGGCGCGCCCGAATCCACAAGGGTCGTGCTCGAAATCCCCCTTGTTATTGTTTTTTCCGCGGCTTATATCTCCAGGATGCGCGAATTCCTGATGGAACAGTACGGCGGGACGGTCCGTGGATTTTTTACGACGGTATTTGCGGCAATATTGCTGCTGGAATCTTATCAGGGTTATAATAATTATTTTCTTAAAGCGCCGACCACAACCGGCTATTTTTCACGGTTAAACGGCGACCAGAAAACAGCCGCCCATTACCTGAAATCCCTCGGCAATGCAAACAATGTCATCATTGACCGGTATTTCAGCGTCGAGTATAACAGGGGGGGTATTTTATATTATTATCTGGACCGGCCGAAACAGCCATTATACGGGACATTTGACCCGAAATCGCCGTTTACAGCCGGCAAATACCCCAACACCGGCATTGTATATGTTTTAAAACCGGAAAATTGGTCCGTACTCCCAAAACTGTGGAAAAAATATCCGGCAGGTATCTACAGGGAATTCTACAGCCCTTTTGACAACAATAACCTTTTATTCTTTTCTTTCGAGGTTCCCAAACCGCAACCGCGCGTTTGATAATAATTCATTTGTTTCCTTCAACAACGCCCTCTGTTCATCAATAAGTTTTAACTGGGTTTTCATTTGTTTTTGTTCATTTTCCTCCTTTAAAAGACGCCTTATAAACACGGACACACTTTCATTTTTTTCATATGAAATACGGTTTGCCAGCTGTTTTTCCTGTCTTGACACACGGACCAATATCTTCGCTTCCCTTGTGAACTTTTTTTCCCTCATCGTATCCCCCTGCTTTTATGATATTGACATCTTTGTGTTTAAATTCTACATTGCTTATAGCCATAAGTCAAGCTTCATAATCGCTTATGGTTTGTTCATATATTGCCTGAGTAATATTATGATTTTTGATACAATCTGACAAAGGCGGGTGGCATGTCTGGACATATATAAGGAAATCGGCATCAGGATCCTTGAGATCAGGAAGCAGTCGGGCATAACCCAGGAAAGGCTGTCGGAATTGTCGGGCATCAGCTCGAATTTTATCAGCCAGATAGAGCGCGGCAGGAACAAATGCAGCCTTGAAACCATATATAAGCTTTCAGAAGCCTTAAGCACCCCCCTGTCATCTATGTTTTCCTTTAAGAATTCCGGGATATCAGGCAGGGACAGTTATGTAAAAAAGATAGAAATATTGCTCAAGGACATGAACAACAAGGACAAAAACCTGGTGCTGGAGATCACGGGGGATGTTTACGGAAAGATCAAGAAGAACAAACGTTAGATTTGCGGGACTAAAGATCAGATCTGTATATTCAGTATTTTCCGCGCGCCCAGGCCTATAACGAACGCTATAAAACTCACCACGAGGCAGATAATCGTCATTTCCCAGAAAATATCCCTAAAACGCGTATCCTGCACAGTCGACACAAAGAACGCGAATACAAGTATCACTATGAATACGCAGGCAAGTGTAAGCGCCAATGCCGCGTAATAATTGACCATAAAAAAATACGGGGCGACCAGTATCATGACAACAAGCAGGTACAGCGCGCCTGTATATAAAGCCGCCTTGAGCGGGCTCCTTCCCGCGTTCTCGGATTTCTGGGAAAGATACTCGGCTGCGGCCATTGATAGCGCCGCCGCCACCCCGGTTATGAATCCCGCCGTGCCTATCACTTTTGTATTCTGTAGCGCGAATGTGAACCCTGCAAGCGCGCCTGTGAGCTCGACGATCGCGTCGTTCAACCCGAGCACCATAGAGCTTATATAGCCGAGTTTTTCCTCTTCTATTATCGCAAGCAACTCCTTTTCATGTTTTTCCTCGTCTTTGATGAGCACACTGATGTTCTTCACTTTTTTTGCCATTGTTCGGTAATTAGTCTGCGCGTTTGACTCGCCTTTTTCCATAAGCTTCGAGGCAAACGTTATCCCGAATACGACCCCCATGGCGGTGTATTGAAAAACTTTAAACCAGTCCGGGGAAATATCCCTGCCTGTGATTTTTTTAAAATGATGATAATGCTTTAATTCGTCCCTTGAAATATCTTCAAGCACTTTCCTGTTTTTACCCCTGGATGCTTTGGCCATATTGCGGTAGACAAGGTGTTCGGTTATTTCGTTTTTCTGGAATTGAAGTATCAGTTTATTCATTTTCCCGGATACCCGACTGTCTGGCCGAAAAGCACGCGCTGATTTGCCCGTAATTTTAACCTTGAGGAAAGATTTACCCGATCACAATTATGAAACCAGGCAGCCATGCCCTGTGATGCCGCGAAAACATACACGTTCCCGGCGATTAAACCTGTGTCTGCGTAATAATAGGCCTTCTGCGTCTCTGGATCTTTCAGCCCCGGTTCCTGGAACCCTGCCTCGCTGAATTTATCAATATCCGCAACATAGATAAGACGCACCGGGGCTTTGGCTCCCGCCGGTCCCTGGCCTTTTCCAATGGCCATTGCCCGCGAATCTCCGGATGCAACAGGAATCAGGCAGTGGGGTATGGGTTCGTATAGGTAGACTCCGTCCTGCAGGGCAACGTAAAGGCTGATTTCCTGTGAATTACTTGCCGAAGCAGCCGTTCTTCCCGGGATCCCAAACGGACCTTTCTTCCGGTTAATCCCGCATGCGGCCCAAAGAAGATTTGACAGCATCTGCGGGGAAAGCTTTTTACCGCTGAATGACCGGCATGTCTTTCTGTCCCGGAGCGAAACAAGCACGGACCTGCCTTTGCCAAACGCGGGCTTTAAAAGCAAAATCGACTGAAGTCCGCTGACGGCATTGGATGGGAATATTTTTGGGATTTTCCTGTGTTGGGCGGACAATATTTTTACCTCATATAATTTTTATAATTATTACAGCCATATGCAGTATATCTTATATTACCGGCATTCACAACAAATTTTAAGCCTTCTACCTCAAAATTATGACTTCCCGCGGCTTTGATATTGCCTTGTCCCCGTTGTCGGAACTGCCCGAGACCACCGCGTAATAAACTCCTGACGCCAGATTGTTGAGCCGCGATGCCGGGACCGTTACTATGGCCTGTTTTGTATTTGCCGCGCCGCCTTCCGATTGCATTACCAGCCGGAAACTGACGGTGTAAATCCGCACTTTCAGTTCCGTTGCAGGGCGCGTAATATTTATCCTTATCTTCAGGTCATCGTCCGCGCTGTAGCGCGGGTTCGGGAATACCAGGGCGTCTGCTATCTCAAACTTGTCACTCCATGCAATAGTCGGTGTTGGCAGCGCTGTGAAAGTCTGCGTCACAGTTGCTGACGGTATTATTGTCTGCGTCCACGTGGCAGAAGGCAGAACCGTCCCTGTAAAACTTGGTGTTATTGTCCGGGTTAACAGCGGCGTACTTGTCGCGGTAAACGACAATGTCCTGGTTTTACTTGGATTTGCCGTCGCGCTTTGGCTTGCTGTTGCACTTGGGCTCGCAGTTATGCTCGCAGTCATACTTGGACTTGAAGACGGTGACTTGGTCCCCGTAACTGAAGGAACCACTAAACTTGTCGGTGTTATTGTATTGGTAATTATTGGTGACACCGGGGCAGTAGCGCTAAAAGTAGGCGAAGGGGACATAGCTGCTGTCAATGTGTCAGTTATTGTAAATGTACTTTGAGGTGACATGGAGGCTGTCACACTCGTACTCGGGTTTGGACTCGCCGTTATGCTCGTTGTTAAACCCGGACTTTGTGTTGTTGTAACCGTTGCAGTACGCGTATATGTGCGGATTATGGTCAACGTATACGTCATTGTATTACTCGGCGTTATTGTTTTAGTTGCTGTAGGTGTATAACTCGGGCTTGCTGTTGCGCGTACCGTCAAACTCGGGCTTGCTGTAATGGTAATTGACGGCGTCCTTGTATTGGTGTTTTGAGGTGACACGATGGCAGTGGCAGTCGGCGTGCCTGCGGGCAGCATTGAGAATTGAAATTCACCAAGACCGCAGGTGCCGGTCCCGTTCCACTGCACAAATACGTCATGCACCCCTGACGTGCTGATAAACTGTGCAGGCAGCGGCACGATTATTGTCTGCGGTCCGGTTGTGTTCACGTTTACGGTAAATGAAACGCTGCTGGCAAGCGTGTCCAGAACGAACTTCAAGGGCCCCAAACAGGCGTTTGAAAAAGTAATTGAAAGCGACTGAAAGCCGCCGCTTCCAAAATCAATGTATTCGTATTGCCCCCAGCCGCCCTGCGATATGGCCGCACTGTTGTCCGCCTGCTGATATGCGGACATGTACTCCTGGTCGCTGCTCCCGCCCTTTACCGCATCCGAAGCTTTGCGCAGGATATCCACCCTGTCAAGCTGGGCAAGACCCGTTCCCATACGGAAACTCAACGAGTTATATCCTTCATTCAAAACCGCGTTCACTATGACTGACTGGGTTTCCGAAAACTGCCCCCATGCCGCGGTACCCGGATACAACACTTCAACTTCGGGATTACTATTAACGGTTAAAAAATGCGACGCAGCGCCGCTTGCGGCAGCATACCTTACCCTGAGTTCATAAGGCCCGGCTGCAAGCGCGTTTAAATAAAACACGACCCTGCTGTCCGCGTAATTTATATTTCCCGCATACTCGCCATTTGACGCGCCCGCCCCGGTTAAGATCTGCGCATTGGTGAGCGCCGCGTGTTCCGCTTCAAGTGCCTCACGCTTTCCGAGATAAGGCTGCTGCAATATGGGCCATCCCTGCGGGTCCCAGACTATCTCCCTTATGTGGAGCCTCGGGGTTCCGTTCTCGGCCCCGTTGTAATAGTGGTGCGTGAAATAATCCCTGCGGCCGTCTTTAAACGCGGAGCCTCCGCCTGAGCCTATATACCTGCCATAAGTTGAAAGCACCTGCGTGCCGCCGCTGCTCATAAGCGCCGTGCCTGCCTTGTCTGTATACGGGCCGGTTATATTCGCCGAACGCCCAACCCTTGTATTATATGTACTGTTAATACCGGCACAGCATGTGTCCCATGCGCTAAATAAATAATAATATCCGTTGTGCTCTATAAATGTCGGGCCTTCGATGGCTCCGCCGCCCCTTGACGCGAGTGAATAAACCGTTGTGTTGCCTGCCGGCCGCTTGCCTGTCGCCGGGTCGATAGCGACCATTTTTATCCCGTCCCAAAAGGAGCCGAAAGCCAGCCAGCAATTCCCCGTAAGATCAACGAACAAATTCGGGTCGATCGCGTTATAATTATTGCCCGCCCCTGACTGGATGACAAGCCCCAGGTCCGTCCAGTGATAAGCGCCCGATGTCGTATCCATCGTCGGGTTTGTCGCGACGCCGATGACGGAGTGGTTGGTGCCGAAAGAAGACGCGCAGTAATATACCCAGTAAAGGCCTGCCCTGTACACGGTATGCGGCGCCCAGATATCCGCTATAGTGGCGCCAAGAGCCGTGTTCACCCACGCAGGCATGGACGAGAATATGTTTCCCTTAACTGTCCAGTTTACCCTGTCTGAAGACTGCCGTATCTGCAGCATGTTGTTGGTAGTAAGCAGCGTATAAATGCCCAGGTCACCCCGTATTACAGCTGGGTCATGCGCGCCGGTCAGCACTTCGGCTCCTGCATTACCAAAACCGCAGGCAACAGCAGCTGTAATATATATTATTATCCTGAAATAGCGGTTCAATTGCGCCTCCTGTTTTTACTTCAAAATAATCAGCACCTGCGGCTTTGATACTGCCTTGTCCCCGGTTGTTGACCTGCCTGTAATTACAACATAGTATGTGCCTGAGGCGAGCCTGCTTAGTTCCGCCTTTGGTATAACAGCCACGGTTTCCTTATTATCCGTGGCGTTAAAATCATGCTCCAATAACCGCCTGAAAGAAACCGAATATATCCTGGCTTTTATGTCTTCCGCGGGCCGGGTAATATCAATTTTCATGTTCAGATCCCCGGCCAAATAAATGTAAGGGTTCGGGTATATAAGCACTCCGGTAATCTCAAATTTATCTCCCCGGAAAATAGTGGCGGTTGGTGTTGGGGTGGCAGGCGGTATGTTTGTTGCGGTAAGTGCCGGGCTTGGCAACGCTGTATCTGTTATTGTGATTGTCCGGCTTGGAACTTTTGTGTTTGTTGTTGTGAATGTAGGGCTTGGTGTTGTTGTCCGTGTGGGGCTTGCTGTTTTTGTGTTTGTTGCTGTTTGTGTAAGACTTGGTGTTTTTGTGTTTGTCGCTGTAAATGTCGGATTTATAACAGCTGTGCCCGTTGTCGTCGGGGTTTGTATTTCGGTTTGCGTCGCGGTTGATGTGAATGTTCCCGCGGCCGTGACAACAACAGTCGCGGTAATTGACCCTGTAGGCGAACCTGTCGCTGCCGGGGTTTCCGTAAATGACGCAGTGGATGAAGGAGAGCCTGTCCTGGTTTGTGTCGCTGAAATTGTACCCGTTGTTGTGGATGTTGGACTTGGATCTGCTGTTATACCTGCCGTTATTGTCGGGTTAACCGTGCGCGTAAATGTCCGTGTAAAGGTAACTGTAGGAGTCCTGGTAAAACTTGGCGTTATTGTCCATGTAACAGTTAAAGTAAAACTCGGGCTTTGTATTATTGTATTTGTATTCGTCACGGTAGGCGACATAACCACACAACCTCCGGTAAATTGCATTAACGTGTCAGCGTACGGGATTGCAGCCGCGTTTACGTCTATGTTTGATGTGTCTGTTGCGCCCTTTCCGTCGTTTACTGCCCTGCCGTTATTGGCGTGAGGGCACTGCAGGTATACCCCGTCTGTTGTCGCGCTCGTTATCTCTGCGTCGCCCCCTACGGTGGATGCGCCGGAAAAAGTGCTACCCCAGTCAAAAGTGTCGTCTTTGGCTATAACGCTGCCCGACACGGTGCTGTTATATATGAGCGCATTGTCCGTTATGTGCGCGTTCTGCGAAATGTTCCCTCCGTATACCCTGGCGTTCCTGTCTATGATGACATTTCCGCTGACAGCCGCGTTCTGGACCCACGCAGTTCCGCTTATGCTCACAGCCCCGGAAATATTTGAATTACCAAGAACAACCACCCTGGGCCCCACATAAACAGATGCGGCGACCGTGGCCGAATTCGCCACCCATCCTCCGCCGTTCGCGGACACATGCCCGGCGAACTTGGCCCTGATATCGCTCCTGTAATTGGCCTGCCAGCCTTCGGGCGAGGCATTTGAAAGCCTTATCTCATACGGGTATCTCTTTATTTTCGGCCAGCCCGGCTCCCATACATATGAGGTATGGGTCACGGGCGCGCCCATCACAACCAGGTACCACGAGCTTTCATCCGCCATCGGCTGGAACGCGAATTCTTTCGTATTGTCGGAATACATTGCGCCATACCTCGGCGTGCCTCCGGTCGTCACGGAAACTATACCGTACCGCCATCCAGCGTATGTATTTGCCTCTGTATGCCCCGCGAATTTTACGCACACAGGCTGCGAAGTGTTTGCCGGGTACAGGGGTATCATGTTATATCCATAATCCTGCGGCGCAAACTCGTCGGGCACGATATACCGGTCCGAAAAACCGTCGACCCTGTCCAGCAAGGCGTAAAGCCTCCACAAATAATGGGGCTCCTGGTTTTTTATCCTGGTCATCTCGGCCTGCATCAGGGCCCCCACTCCCAGGACCGGATAGTCGTCGGTCACTTCGCGCCCGGCATAGCCGAAAAAGAAATCGTTCAGCTGGGACTGGCTCCATCCCATGAGCCTTTTTAATGTGACGAGCGGATGCTCGTTCCTCAAAGATTCCTTCCATAGCCAGATCGGAAGAGCGTCGTGT
>CALAOR010000007.1 GCA_937889595.1 uncultured bacterium | reverse complement strand
TACCGAGCGCAGGGAAATAGAAATCGGGCTGGAAAAAGCCCGTAAAGAACTTGCGACAACTAAAATATCTGAAGATGAAGCCCGCGAATACGCCGAGAGCATGATTAACACCATACGCGAACCACTGATCGCGCTGGATCAGGATCTAAGGATAGTCACTGCCAGCCGTTCTTTTTATGAATTCTTTAAGGTAAACCCTATTGAGACCATAGGACAGCTTATATATGACCTGGGCAATAAGCAGTGGGATATCCCAAAACTGAGGGAACTCCTCGAAACCATCCTTCCCCAGGAAGCAACATTTGACAACTATGAGGTTGAACATGATTTTGCGACCATAGGCAGGCGCATAATGCTTTTGAATGCCCGGCAGATTGAAAGAGTGCTGGGAAAAGAGCGGATAATCCTCCTGGCCATAGATGATATCACCGACCGCAGGGAAATAGAGAACGGCCTGAAAAAAGCCCATGAAGAGCTGGAAGAGCTGACAACCGAATTAAAACGCACGGCCCGTGCAAAATCCGAGTTTTTGGCCAATATGTCGCATGAACTGCGGACCCCGCTTAATTCCATCAACGGTTTCTCCGAGGTGTTATACGACGGGACTTTCGGGCCGCTTAACGTGAAACAGAAGCAATACGTTAATAATGTTTTAACCAGCGGAAAGCACCTGCTGCTGCTGATAAATCAGATACTTGATATGGCAAAGGTTGAATCCGGAAAGATGAAGCTGGCATTATCCAGCCTGCCCATGAAAGATCTGTTAAATGAGATCTCAATGCTGGTGGCGGATATGATAAGTAAAAAGAAACTTCATATGCTTCTTGAAATAGCCGCTGATCTGCCGAATATAGAGGCGGATGAGCTTAAGGTAAAAGAAATAATTTACAACCTGCTTTCAAACGCGGTTAAATTCACACCTGATGGCGGTAATATCGGCATGAGGGCGAAGAAAGCCGGTTCGAAGATAGAAATAACCGTATGGGATACGGGGGAAGGTATCGCGGCTGAAAATATGGAGAAAATATTTGAAGGTTTTTTCCGCGTCGATACCCCTTATTCCCGGGTAACAGAGGGGACGGGACTCGGGCTGCCTCTGTCTAAAAAAATGGTTGAGTTGCACGGCGGGAAATTCCACGTGGAATCCGCAGGTTTAAATAAAGGTACATCGGTTAAGTTTACTTTACCGGTTGTATCCATGGGGGCGGTATTAGATGAAGCAAAAAGTATTGGTAGTTGATGACAACGCGAACAATCTGATGCTGGAAAAAGACATCCTGGAGGCCGCCGGCTTTGAAGTATTTCAAGCTGCAGATGCCACTGCCGGAGTTGCCGTCGCGAAAAAAGAAAAACCCGACGTTATAATTATGGACATACGGCTTCCTGACATGCGCGGTTCCGATGCCGCCAGGTTATTACGCCAGGACGAAGAAACAAAAGGTATTCCCATAGTTTTTGTAACGGCTTCCGTTATGCCGGAAGGCAAAGGCGAGATAAACGACATAACCAACTCGGGATTTATAGGCAAACCGATAAATACGCGTACCTTCGCGAAAGAAATCAGCGCGTTTATCAAGTGAGATTCCTGATCTGCCGGATGATAAAAATATAAAAGGGGTTAAACGTGCTAAAAAAACACAGAGAGTCCATGCTTGGGGATGAAGACGCGGACGCGATGCTCACAGAACAGAAACTGAAAAAAAGTGTGACGGAAACGGCGGATTTTTTATGAAAAATATCCAGAAGATCTTTATCTCGCTTGCCGGGGTGGTTATACTGATTTTGGTGGTTGCAGTGTCGGTGATATCGCTCGGGGTTTTCAGGCAGATCGAAGAATCGGCCGTGTTACGCAAGCATAGCTTTATTGTGATAAACAACACGGTTAATTTGTTGTCTGAATTGAAAGACGCCGAGACAGGAGGGCGCGGCTATTTGCTTACAAATAACAAGGCTTATTTGGAACCGTATTTGGCGGTGCGCGGCACCATAAGGGATCATATGGCGGAATTGCGTCAGCTTACTTTAATCAGCGCCTCCCAAAAACATCTGGACGCAGCGGCGCCTTTGATCGACGCCAAATTGGCGGAACTGGCGCATGTCATAGAGATGCGCCGCAATAATGATCCTGCTGCCGCGCTGACGCTTGTAGAGAGCGGCAAAGGCAAGTTGTTGATGGATTTGATCCGTGTCGAGATGAATGACTTAACCCGGATAGAGCAGGACGCGCTGGCAAAGTCCGACTCGGATCTTCAAAAAGGCCTGCGCTTTCTGTTTATCCTCATCATCACCGCCAGTCTGATCATGCTGTTGTCCGCACTTTCGCTGGTATATTTTATCTATCGGGAAACACAGCAGCAACTCAAAAATTTAGCTCATACCCAGACACAGCATCTGCTCGGGATACAGGAGGACACAAATAAACAATTGAAGCAGGCCTATGCAACCCTGCAGATCAGCGAGGAAAAGTTAGCGGTTACGCTCGGCTCCATCGGCGACGCGGTGATGGCTACCGATGCCGAAGGGCGTGTTACGTACTTAAATGTCATTGCCGAACAGTTAACCGGTTGGACGTTCCCGCAAGCCTCAGGCCGGCCGGCAGAAGAGGTTTTTCGCATCATCAGTGAGGAAACCCGGCAGTCCTCCATAAGCCCGATAAAGGAAACCCTGGCGCGTGGCACCATACAGAGCCTGGCCAATCATACCATACTTATAGGACGCGACGGAAGCGAGTGCGCTATTGCCGACAGCTGTGCGCCGATCCACGACCGGGAGGGCCTGGTGTTCGGCGCCGTACTTGTGTTCCGTGATGTCACCGAGCGGATGGAGATAGAAAAAGGCCTGAAAAAAGCCCATGATGATTTAAATACGCTGGCCACCGAGTTAAAACGCGCGGCCAGGGCAAAGTCCGATTTTTTGGGAAACATGTCGCATGAACTCAGGACACCGCTTAACTCTATCACCGGTTTCTCCGAAGTATTATATGACGGTACTTTCGGGCCGCTAAATGACAAGCAGAAAAACTACGTGACTAATATTTTAACAAGCGGACAACACCTGTTATTATTGATAAATCAGATACTTGACCTGGCAAAAGTGGAATCCGGAAAGATGAAGGTGGCATTATCCAGATTGCCCATGAAAGACCTGTTAAACGGGATTTCACTGCTGCTGGCTGATACTGTAGGTAAAAAGAAGCTTCATATGCAGCTTGAAATAGCCGCGGATCTGCCGGATATAGAGGCGGATGAACTCAAGGTAAAAGAGATAGTTTACAATCTGCTTTCAAACGCGGTTAAATTCACGCCCGAGGGCGGTAAGATCGGCATGAGAGCGAAGAAAACCGGCTTGGATATAGCCGTAACGGTATGGGATACGGGAGTGGGTATCGCGGCTGAAAATATGGAGAAAATATTTGAAGGTTTTTTCCGCGTCGACACCCCGTTTTCCCGGGTAACCGAAGGGACAGGGCTCGGTTTGCCGCTGTCTAAAAAGCTGGTTGAACTGCACGGCGGGGAACTTTCCGTGGAATCCGGAGGTTTAAATAAAGGCACCTCGGTTAAGTTTATACTGCCTATTAAATCAAGGAGCGTGGTTTTAGATGAAGCAAAAAGTATTGGTAGTTGATGACAACGCGAACAATCTGATGCTGGAAAAAGACAT
>CALAOR010000006.1 GCA_937889595.1 uncultured bacterium | reverse complement strand
ATACAACCACTATTGTAACTAAACACAATAGTTATAAACAAAACGATTTTCGTAGAGAAGGGGCTCGTCCCCTTCTCAATCTGGGCTGGGCGGATAACTGGGGCCAGCATTTTAGAGGGGGACAAGCCCCCTCTCTACGAGTTCTAAAAAACACATATAAACATATTTGTTCTATTTGTAAAATCACAATAGTGGTTATATATAAATTCGTATTTTACGGGCTTATAGGGTTGCGCCTGCATAATCAAATGCCAACCTGTAAGCCTTTATTTCATTGAACCAAGCCGCGGGAAAGGGTGAGTAATAATCACTTGTAAATACGGCGTGTAAGTCATATAATAAATCCAATCGGGGAACAAAACATCTATAAACAGGAGCGCAGGTGGATATAAAAAGAAACTTTTCGGAAAGCGATGTTTGCGTAAAGCAGATCACCAGGGCCATCGTAAAGCTGGGCTGGGACGAAGACAGACAGATAAGGCGTGAAGTGCCGTTTACGGACGGCCGCATAATAGTCACCGGCAATACCCACACCCGCGGTAAGAGAAAACGCGCCGATTTTATCCTGTTTTATAAACCATTAATTAGGGGTGTTTTGTATCGCAAGGCTTTAGCATTTCGATTAAATTATGAGGCACATAATTCATTTATATTTTGGTGACAAAATACAAAAATTGAAGGTGGATATAGAAAATGAAGTTCGAATTAGATGACTACAGAAGAAACATAACCGAACGACAACTTATAGAAGACTTAATTATAGTTGCAAAGAAGCTGAATAAGATTTCGATGACTCATGATGAATATAATTCTAATGGCAAATATGGCAGCACAACATATTTAAGAAGATTTGGTAGTTGGTTTAAGGCTTTAGAAAAAGCAGGCTTACAGAAAACCAGAAACCCTGCAAATATTTCTGAAGAAGACTTATTCAAAAATTTGGAAGAAGTGTGGATAAAACTTGGTAGGCAACCAAAATATGGAGAAGTTCATAACCCTTTGTCTAAATATCATGTTGGAACGTATGAAAAGCGTTTTGGCAATTGGCGTAAAGCATTAGAAAAATTTGTTTCTTACATAAATGGCGAGGAAGATGTTTCATCAGAAGAGTCCATTAAAAGCTTAGAACCTCAGAAAAAAAGTAGGCATAACACTAAGCGAGGAATAAATGAAAGATTGCGCTTTATTGTTATGAAACGAGATAATTTTAAATGTAAGAGTTGTGGAAGGTCTCCTGCTACAGACATGAACATAATTCTTCACGTAGATCATATTAAAGCATGGGCTAATGGCGGAGAAACAGTTTTTGAAAACCTCCAAACACTTTGCTCTAAATGCAATATCGGGAAAAGCGATTTAGAGTAAAAATTTGGTAGAATATTTACCTCCATCGACTGGGTATAGAGTTCGAAGCACTACAGGAATAGGCTAATTTGTTCTAATCCGCATGTATTGGCCAGACCACAACGGCAGTTGCGCTTGAACAAAGAGGTTTGGGGCCGGACCTTGATTATTGTTTATAGATTTTTGTAAGAACAAGCCACGGATGGCCGGATGATATCCGGCCACTACAATTATGGTTCGGTTTACTGCGGTTAGATACAGCAAGGATGTGGTCGGACTTCGATTTGAGCCTCAGATCTTATTATTAATTTATATACGTTTAAAATTATGAGTTAAAAACGATAGTGGGGTAATTGTTTATGGAATTTGAAGGCATAGAGTTTGCCAGGCTTAAAGAGGGTAAGACCGATATCGTGGTGTTTGAGCATCTGGAAGACCATGATAATCCTGTGGAATGGCAGGCGCGGATGGATCTTCGGCAGGATGCCAAGCGGGCCGGTTTGTTTATATTTCAGATAACCGATGAGTATAAGAAAATAAAGATTTACGCATGTAGGACCGCGGGGTCTGCGGATGAGATTGAATCCTTGCACACCGAGGTCAAGGGCAGGATTTCCCGGGTTTATGCAAGCATTTGGAATACCATTGGCTTTATATCGTTTTTGAGCAATAAATTTAACAAGAATAAATTCTTTGATGTAAAGGGCGGGGATAAGGACAATACCATCAAAGTAGACCCCCGCGAAGTCGCCACGGCCAAGCCACAGATCACCGCAAAGGCGGCTGCGACCTTTTGTTATTATATGGCGCGCTTTTGCACGACTGAAAAGGCAAAATACCGGTGAAGATAAGAAAGTAATATAATTGTTCTTTTTACTTGACATGTGTAAATAATACATTACAATCATACTGTGACAAATAAAGGAGCAAAATATGCTGTTAAATCAAAATTTAGTAGAGTCCTTTGATTCCAGTGCCAAGATGGCTGTAGCAAAGTACATAATAAAGCCTGGGTTCATGATGAGCGGCAGGGAACTGGCCAAGCTCTGCGGAGTTTCCCATTCCTGGGCAATCAGCATTCTAAAGGAATTTGAGGACATCAACTTCATTTCCAGCCGGCGAGTCGGGAAAACAGTCATCTGGACGGCCAAAACAAACAGCTACGCCTATCTTACTGCGGAAAAACTTTTTGGAAGCCGGCAGATGTTTAAACCGATTACGCACCTTAAAAATATGATAAAGGAAGGCTTGAAAAACGAGCCGGTGAAGAAGGTTGTCATTTTCGGATCGGTTGCCGGGGAAACCGAGGAAGCATCCAGCGATATTGACCTATTTGTCCTGGTAGACACTGTATCGGAAAAGAAAAGGGTTGAAAATGCACTTAAAGGCCTTTCAACTAAATGCGGCGAGATTTTCGGAAATGTCCTGCATTTTTACATATTGACCGGAAATGAATTCAAACAAAAACACGGTTTGTTATTGGTTAAAAATATTGAAAAGGGTATAACGATAATATGACAAGAAAAATAAAGACAAGGGATGTAGAAAAGGGTTTGTACGTCAATTACCTGCAAAAGGGGGAAGAAAACCTGCAAACCGCTAAAAAGGCGCTTGAGGACCGCGTTTATAACTCGGCTGCGGTCAGTGCGGTACATTCGGCGATTTCATCCGCGGACGCATATTGCGTATTCGGCCTAAAAAAGCGGTGCGCGTCTGAAAGCCACAAGGACACCGCACTTCTCATAGGGGATGTTCCGGCAAGGCAGGGACTAAGCCAGCAGATAAAAGGCATATTTGAATCAATCATAAGAATTAAAAACATGGCTGAGTATGAGGAACGGCTTGTAAAATTAAAAGAAGCGGAAAAAGCTGTTAAGGAAGCAGAAGAACTTTTAAACCTGATAAAAGCAGAATTAAAATAATATCAAAGGAGGGCTGGGGCCAGACCTTGATTATTGTTTATAGATTTTTGTCA
>CALAOR010000005.1 GCA_937889595.1 uncultured bacterium | reverse complement strand
GATTGACGAAGGCCCGCGTGGAGCTTAACCGGAAAATGCTTTCCGAAATCGCCATTCACGATCCGGAAGGCTTTGTCAAAATCATGGGCGAGGCCAAATCCGCCCGGGCATGAGGGTACGGGTAGGACATATTCACTGAAACGGCGGACTCTCTGAAACCGCCGTTTGTCTTTCCCCGTTAACCCGCCAGCATGGCCTTCAGCGCGCAATAATCCGTCTTGCCCGTGCCCAGGGTCGGAATGGTTTTCACCACGCGTACGGCGCGTATATTGTGCAAAGAGGAAAGACCTGCCTCGCGGATTGCTTGGTTGGCCGCTTCGCGGGCAATGGGCTTCACTGTAAACAAGATCAGTTCAGGCGTCGTATCCGAGGGCGTTGCCTCCACGGCCAGGACGGGGCCTTCCGCAGTAGCGTCGGCAAAATGCCGAACCAAGACGTCCTCGATGGCCGGTAAGGATATCATTTCGCCGCCGAGCTTGACAAACCGTTTAAGCCGTCCGGCGAACGTCAGCACGCCCTCGGCATCTTCCGAAATCAGGTCGCCGGTGCGATACCAGTGTTCCCCTTCCAGTTCCACAAACGGCGAGGGGCCTTCATAATTCAAATAGCCGCCGAAAATCGAGGGCCCGCGCAAGAGTAACATGCCGGTCTGCCCGGGCGCCACCCGCCGGCCGGTTTCGGGATGCACAATGGCGTGATGCAAGGAAGGCAGTATTTTTCCAATGGTCCCGGGCGCGTGTCCATCATTAATCGAAACGACCGGTGAACATTCCGTAATACCGTAGCCTTCCCATATCATTGCCCCGGGTGCTTTTTGCGCCAAGGCCGCATGCACGGCGGCTGGGCATTTTTCGGCGCCGGAAATAACGATGCGCAACGTCTCCAGCGCATTCCCGCTCGCCGCGCGCAGAATGCCGTTCAGAAACGTGGGCGTGCCCGCGAGCACGGTGACCTGATAGGCTTTGATCAGGCGCGCCAGCAGGCCGCCTTCCGTGGGCATCGGATGATAAACCATGGGAATACCGGCGCAAAGAGGGAAGGCCATGGTCACATTGATCCCGAACGAATGAAACGGCGGCAGGATACCCAGGATCCGGTCGCTCGCGCCAATGTGGATCACGCGCAGACAATCGCGCATGTTGGCCAGCAGGTTGGCATGCGTCAATGGCACGGCCTTGGGCAGGCTTTCCGATCCGCTGGTAAATAGTACGACGGCTGTTTCCGGTACGCGGACAGCATCGAGCGTAGCCCAGCTCGTCCAGCTCCGGAACGCGGCCGCCAGCTTGCGCCGCCAGGAAAAAGTCCTGCGCCAGGACTCCAGGAACAGGAACCGATCGGCGATGGCGCCGAATTCACCGCCCTGCATTTCCAGCTTCTCTACCAGGGCGCGGGCGGTCAGGATATGGCGCATGTCCAGTAATTGCACGGCGTGCGCGAGCGTGCGCATGCCCAGCGTCCAGTTGATCATCACCGGTATCTTGCCGGAAAAGAGGGCGGCGAAATACAGGATCACGGCCCCCGTAGAAGCCGGCAACATGATCCCGATATAACGGCCTTCGAGCCGTTCGATTTCGGGTTTCAAGACGAGGATGGCGGTCATCATGTCCCGATAGGTTTTAACACCGGAGGATTGATCGGCAACAGCAACCCGGTTAGGTCCGCGCCGGGCCTGGGCCAGAAATACCTCCGTCAGCGTGCGGCCTTCGGGGAGCATTACCGGCACGCGGCGCGCATCGAACCAACCCGCTGGGATTGATTTCAGTTCCAGCGGTCCGCCCGATATCAACTGTCCGCATGCGGCGCACAGGACATCATCCACGGTGACCATGCCATCCTCGCCGGCCGGGAATCCGAACTCCTGCTCCACCCAGAGAGCCAATTCCACGCGCGTTAAACTATCCAGATTCAGGTCGCCGGCCAGAGTTTCCTCCCGGCGCAGGCTTTGTTTTCCAGAAAGATCCCTGAGATGCTTCAGCACGATCTCGGCCGTGGCGGGAGGAATTGGTTCGCCGGCCGTATAGACATTCGAGGTCGCCGGCTCCGGCATCGGTCGCGGGCCGCCCCGTTCCCAGATTGTGTAGGGCACGTAGGTGTTTGACTGTACCTCCCGGTTGTAAAAAGCTTCCAGGTAACGGTTGAGCGTGCCGCGATCCGCGTCGCGGGGCAAGTCGGCAGGCTCGGCCAGTTCGATCGCAACGGGGCGGCGCGGGCCGAAGAAAATACCGTTGGCCAAGAGGGATAGTCCTCCCTGCCACAGGGCGCGCGCGACGCGCGGCGGATGGCCATAGTACGCGAAGCTGAACCGACTGCCCCACAGCCCCTGCGTGCGGACCAGGACAACCCTTACCGCGGGCGTGTTTCTTAAAATAAACTCCACGGCGCTATTGCCGCCCAGGTCCTCCCGGCCTTTTCGGTAAATGCGCCCGGCAGGATACAACAGCAGGTTTTCGCCCCGCTTCAGGCCGGTCACGCAATCTGTCAGGACGCGTGCTACGTCGGCCTGGCAGGCTTCGCCGTATTTAAGCAGGTCCGGGATCATCCGCACGCCGGCATGCGGGGCAACCCAGCGCAGGATTGGCCGGTCCATCCGGTCCTTGTCCGCCAACGCGCTCACTCGGAAATGCCTCGACAATTCCGACCAGATGATAAAGGGATCAATCAAGGCGGGGTGGTTCGGCAAAAACAAGATGCCGCCGCGGCCTTTGGCGACAATCCGCTCCATGCCGTCCAATTGGATCCGGTACCGCAGGCGCAACAGGCCGCGGGCCAGGGCGCTGAGCAGGCGTAAGATCACTTCAATTCCTCCCGTTTAAAGCGCACAACCAACCAAGCAACCATCAGCAGCGACAACACTCCCGCTATGCCAAAGCTGGTTGTCGGCCGCCACGCCGCATTGAGCAGGTTGGCCAAGAACCCGGAAAGCATGGCGCGCAGGAAGCGCCCGTGCGTTCGGCAAGCCCTGACAACAGCAGCAGCGTCAGGACCATCAGAGGGTAAATGGAAAAGAGCGCAAACCTGTTTTTTTTATTTTGTTCATGCCCAGCGCGATGCCCGCCGAAGGCGGCATCAGCCCTGCTTCCGCCGCCATATTCAGGAAGGTGATTGCTTCCTTATCGCTGACATCATGCCAGTTTTGATAAAAGTCGGCCACAGCGCGGAAATAGGGCGGGGTCAGGAGTATGACAAGCTTATCCGCGACCTTTTCAAGCGCGGTTTGAGCTTCGCGTGAAGCTACGGGGGCGGCCACCGTTATGCGT
This sequence comes from uncultured bacterium, assembly GCA_937889595.1. Lineage (GTDB taxonomy): Bacteria > Oederibacteriota > PGYV01 > PGYV01 > Palsa-1178 > PALSA-1178. The sequence goes on along the minus strand of CALAOR010000005.1, from coordinate 1,528 downwards.
TTGGCGCCTGCATTGCGGCAACACATTACGGCCGCCTGAGTTGTGGAACCCATGGCAATACCGTCGTCAACGATTATCAGCTGCCGGTTGGAAAGGTCAGGCAGGGGACGGCCGCTACGTAATACCTTGATTCGCCTCACAATCTCGTTTTTCTGTTCGGCAAGGATACGTTCGATGGTACGGCCGGGAATGCAGCGCTTTGCGTCCGGTATCAGATATACCGAGCCGTCTTCGGCGACTGCGCCGAATCCGGACTCTGGATTATCCGGAAAAGGCAGTTTGCGGACGATCAGAATCGAAAATTCCGCGGCAAGGCTCTCGGCGACATGGTAGCCTACTTCAACGCCGCCGCGCGGTAGCGCAAGAATGACGGCGTCTTGTCCCCGATAATCGTTCAGGGCCTGAGCGAGTTGTGCGCCCGCTTCGTCTCGGTCCTTAAATAAGGTAATCATCTTATTCCCAAATACCGTGAATGCCTGTCTTGCAGTAAGGACATGCGCCGTGGACAAGACCATTAAGGGTTTGGCGTGTCAACCGGGAACGTTGAATTATAGCCGCGTTGCATTCCGGGCATATGGTTGCGGCGCCATCCTCGTCCAGCACATTGTCCGTATAAACGTGCTTCAAGCCGGCCTGGAACCCTATCTTTCTGGCGCGCTGAAGAGTCGCGGGGGGGGTTGGAGCAACATGAAGCATTTTATGCGCGGGGTAAAAAGCAGAGACATGCCAGGGCATGAACGGGTCGGTTTGAGCGATAAATTCGGCTATTTTGCGTAGGTGTTCATCGGAGTCATTGTAGGTTGGGATCACCAGGGTTGTGATTTCAACCCAGATTCCCAGGTCGTGGTACAGCTTGATCATGTCCAGAACAGGGGCAAGCCTCGCACCGCATATCTGACGGTACATATCATCATCAAAGAATTTTAAGTCGATATTGGCGGCATTCAAAAACGGCTTAATTTCCCGCAGGGCCTCCGGAGTGATATATCCGTTTGTGACAAAAATGTTTTTCAGTCCTTTTTGAGACGCAAGGCGCGCTATATCGTAAGCATACTCGAAAAAGATCGTCGGCTCCGTGTAGGTGTAGGAAACGCTCGCGCAGCCCTTTTCCTGGGCGAGCCGGACAATTTCCTGTGGCGGAACATCCTCGCTTCCGGTCGGAGGTTCGGCCCGGACTTGCGAAATGTCGCAATTCTGGCAGTGAAGGCAGCGAAAATTGCAACCGCGTGTGGCGATGGAAAGCGATTGGGAACCCGGTAAAAAATGGAAGAGTGGCTTCTTTTCAATCGGGTCCACCGCTATGGATACCGGGTTGCCGTATACCAGCGAATAAAGTTTCCCGTCCCGATTTTCCCGGACACCGCAAATCCCCTGTTTGCCGTCGCCGATAAGGCAGCGATGGTGGCACAGTCCGCACCGGACGCTGCGGTCGCGTTCGGTTTTCCAAAACATGGCTTCTTTCGTAAGGATCCTCCTAACGCGGGCTATGCCCGCAACCCAAGTTTGATGGTTCATGCCGGGCAGTGTG
>CALAOR010000004.1 GCA_937889595.1 uncultured bacterium | reverse complement strand
GGTATCAGTTTTTGTTCTTGGAATGTCGGTATTTGCCTTTGGGGATGTAAGCAGTAAAGTCGACAACCTTATTGCTTCAAACCAGTCCAACCTTGAGAGGACCTACGCGCCCAGGGACATGAGGCCGAACCAGATTTCCATAAAGTTCGGGCCGCCTTTGGCTTTAGGGCTTGAGTATTCTTACAACATGAATTCCCTGCTTGCTTTTCAGATAGGCGCGGGTTCCACAATTCCGGGATTTTCAGCAGGAATGGGGCTTACGGCATATCTTTTGCCCACAACGATCGCACCTTATGTGACCGGGGGCCTGGATTACTACGGTAATTTTACCCAGAATCTCATTGGTTTTAACCTTGGAGTCGGGTTGGACGTGGCGCTTGACAACGGATTCGGCATCAACATAGGAGTTGACTGGGTAAAATCAATTTCAAACGCAGGCTCGCCTTTCCAGAATATAGTATATAACAGCACCAGTATTAACTGGTTTAATGCGTCCTGCGGGTTGAATCTCAGGTTTAAATAATTCAAAAATAAGAACGAGGAGGATAAGATGAAAAAGTTAGCGGCAATATTGGCAATACTTGCAGTAGCGGTCATATTCGCGTCCTGCGCGGGAACCACGGTCCAGAGGTTGGCTACAGACACGGTAACAGACCTTTCAGGAAGGTGGAATGATACGGACTCACAGCTGGTATCCGAGCAGATGGTAAAGGAAATGCTCGAGAAGCCGTGGCTGCGCAAGTTCCTGAAGACAAACAGCAGTGAACCAAGGGTAATTGTCGGGGACATAATCAATAAAACAGATGAGCACATAGAGATTGATACTTTCAGGAAAGACATAGAAAACCAGCTCACAAACTCCGGCGATGTGAAATTTGTGGCGTCAAAGTCCGAGAGGGAACAGATAAGGGAAGAAAGGGCCGATATGCAGGAATACGCTTCCGACAAGACAGCCAAGAAATTCAAGAATGAATCAGCCGCAGATTACATGCTCAAAGGCGTTCTTACTTCCATAGTGGACCAGATTGAAGGCAGGAAAGCCGTATTTTATGAGATTGACCTGGAGCTGTGGAACACGGAAACAAATGAGAAGGAATGGGTCGGACAGAAGAAGATAAAAAAACTTATAGACAGGCCGGGATTAGGTTTTTAAGTCAAAACATAAAGATAGTAGATAGTAGAAAGCCAAGCACAGCCCCAGGTTCGGATAATATCCGGCCCTGGGGCTTTTTATTTAAGTCAAAATATACAGGGAGTAGAAAGTAGATAGGAGAAAATCAAAAGCAGCAACCCGCCGGTGGCCGAATAATCCTGTCAACACACTTTGTGTGTTGCCGGACTTCGTATTCGGCCACTACACTTGATTTTTGTCCTGTAAAGTTGTAATATAACCGTACTAACTTATAGGAGGTTTTATGAAAAAAATAATATCAATGATTTTGTTGGCGTTCCTTTTTATTCTTACCGGCTGCGGCGTTCCTTTTCACAAGCAGCTTGATATGTACATGATGAACGGACAGTATGACCTGGCTGACCAGCTGATTGATACGGAAAAGGCAAACGGGAGTGAATACAACGACAAAAACACGCTGCTTTACTATTTTGACAAGGGTTCTGTCACGCAGATGCTCGGCGAATACAAGTTAAGCAGCGATTTTCTTGACAAGGCCGACGATATGATAGACAAACTTTATACCAAAAGCGCCGTGGACGAGGCGGGCGCTTTTTTGTCAAATGACCTGAACATAAAGTACACGGGCGAGGATTTTGAACAGGTTATGGTCAACATACTGAAGGCTTTGAACTACATGTACCTGGATGACTTTAGCGCGGCCAGGGTAGAGGTAAAAAAAGTCAATAATAAGCTTAATTTATTCGCGGATACCTATGGGGACAAGGCCATATACACTGACGACCCGTTCGCACGCTATCTTTCGGGGTTTTGTTATGAGGCAAACGGCGACATAAACGACGCTTACATAGATTATAAAAAAAGTTATGAAACTTACCGGAAGTATTCGGCCATATACGGCGTCTCGCCGCCGGACAGCGTAAAGCAGGACCTTTTAAGGACGGCCGCGGCGCTGAATTTTACGGATGATATTGAAATGTATAAAAAAGAGTTTGGCACAATTACATATATGACCCGGCCGGAACTCGAAAAACGGGCTGAGATCCTTATTGTTGTATATGACGGCATGCCGGCGTATAAAGTGGAAGGCTTGGCCCATATGCCTGTTTTCAACGTGAGGGGATACTCGGTGTCAAATATAGAAGTCTACGCGCAGGGAGTGACAGGCACACCGTTTGTGGCGCAGGATCTGAGCACTATGGCCGTAAAAAACCTTGAGAACAAGAACGCCTGGATACTTTTAAAGTCGGTCGCGAGGGGCGTGGTTAAAGACCTCATAAAGCAGTTTGTCCCGCTTGGCAGCCTGTTTGTGGGAGAGGAAAAAGCCGATACGCGCAGCTGGAGAACCATACCAGCAAGGTTCCAGATGATAAGGCTGTCGCTTCCCCCGGGCGATATCAAGGCGCTTGTCAAGCTTTACAGCGTAAATGGGATCGAAAGGGAAATTCCTTTTGATCTTAAATTAAGGGCGGGCCAGAAAAAAGTCCTGCCCATATATTGCTTTAATTAAAAATTTAAAATTTAGAATTAAAAATTAAGGTGTCGCTCTGGCGACTTTATTATAATATGAGAGGAGCGAAGCGACGAACAAAGACGACAATTTTTAATTCTAAATTTTGAATTTTTAATTAAAATGCATATACAGGAATTACTTTCTTTTGTTTTTCCCTTACCTTTACAGGTATTGTTTCTTCCCTTACAGTGCCGTCCAGAGTTTTAAGTTTTAAATTAATATTATATTTGCCGGGAGGAAGATGCATCCTTATCATGTGAAACCTCGCAGGCAGCGTCCTCCAGCTGCGCGTATCAGCCTGTTCAGAAGCCAGGTTGTAAATGTTCGCCGCGAGGTTCAGCCATTCATTTTTACCGTTGTTGCTTATGGCCTGGCCGGCCCAATATTTGGCAGCGGCCCTTGCGATCGCTTTAACGGATATCAATAAGTTCTTTTCTTCAAGGTTTTTGACGGCCATGGAGCTTATGTCCTCTGAAATGAAGGAATTAAACTGCCTGCCCGGTAAATAAGCGGCGGCTGTTTCCACCTTATAATCCCTGGTTGTAAACTTTGGAAAAGCCACCCTGATCATATTTGTTTGCTGTGTCTTGTCGTTATAAACGGGCGTTGTGATGAAGTTATTGATCTTATAAGGCGCCATGCCGTCATAAATAACGATCAATACATCACCGCGGGATTTAAGGTCATTTTGTTTTAAGTACGTTATGCCGGGAAAAGAAGCCTTATACTCGGCATAATTTTCGGTGAAATTCAGGGCCTGCGACACCCTGAGAAGGTCGCGTTTAAGCTCATCCGGAACTTGTGTGGAGTATAGGCCGCTATAATCAAGGTAAGCCTTGTATGACTTTTTGTAATCTATATAAGCATCGTTTAAGTTTCCTTCCGCTTCGTATGAAAAGGCGGAAAGATACCTCGCAAACGCATCGTCTTTGTACTTGTTTTTCCCCTCGTAGCGGTCCGTTAAAAGGTTCAGCCTGTTGTTTACTTTTTTTGCCTCAACCCTGGCGCCGTCAAAGTCATCCAGGTACATGAAGTCCAGCGCTTTCATGATGTTTACCATGACCTGTTCGAAATCTTCGCCTTCGTAGGGGAGGTTCAGGTCGTTTGATAAAAATGAGCTTACTTCTTTTGTCGCGCTTTTAGTGTACAGGGAATCGATCTTGTCCTCGGCAGCGTCCAGGTTTTTAATGCTGCCCTTATAATCGCCGAGCATCTGGAGCAGGGAGCCTTTGTCAAAATAGTAAAGCAGTTCGTGCATGCCTTCATATTGTTTTTTTTCTTTTTCCACTATGGCGTCGGCCGACTTGTAATCACCGGAGGCTATATAGGGATCAATTTTTGAGTAGAAGTTAAGGGGAGCGCAGCCATACGCAAAAGCCAAAGGCAGGAGCAATATAAACAAGTGCTTTTTTGTCATGCATTTTCCCCTATAAAAAACAAAACCGCTTTTTGGGCGGTTTTGTTTTTTCTTTATTCGTTATTTTTCCGGTGTGGGTTCAGGCAGCGGCTTTCCGCTTATCATCTGCAGTTTGCCTTTGAGCCTGCTTTTGTATCTTTCAAAGTCCTTGTCGCACTTTTTCAGTTCGATTTTGTACTTCATTACCGAATCTTTATTGTCTTTTTCATACTTTAAGGCGTTAATTAAGCTGTCCAGGGCCCTGCTTTTTGCTTCCAGGTAACCTTTCATTTTCTTATAGGTGACAAGGTCATCGCCCACGGTTGTCTTGTACATGGAAAGCCAGGTTATGACCTCGTCCATGGCCTCCCGGGCCTCATATATTTCTTCCTTTGGCTCATAATAAAGGACGTCTTTTGATGTCACGTTCTCTTCGCCGGATTCGCCCTCATTCAACCCGTTGCCCAGGGTCGTGTTCTTGTCGCTTTTATAAGTGGAACTTACCACTTCCTGGCGTATTGACTTGATGCCGTCGCTCACCAGCTGGGAAACATCGGCTGACTTGGCAATGATCCGCTGATCAAACTGGTTTTCCTCGGTGTTCTCGGGAATGTACGCATAAATAGCAGCAAAGACCAGCATAAATACCGCAGTAGCCAGGATTTTTGAAATTTTCATGTTCTTCCTCCTTAAAAGGTTTTGTTTCTTTCTTGTTAGTTAGACGGGGATAAATTGCCTTTGGTTTACATCATTTACCGATAAAATCATAATATAAAATGGCGGTTTAGTCAAGAGAAGAAGGGGGGGATCTTATCAGGTTTTTATTTCATTGCCAAAGCCCTTAAAATATGTAAAAATACTTTAATTTCGCAGGGCAAAACCGTGCGCATATAACTAAGGAGACCGTATTAATATGGAAAAAAAAGATACATCAATAAAACTGCCAAAAACAGACTTCCCTATGAAGGGGAACTTAAACCAGCGCGAACCCGAGATGTTTAAAAAGTGGGAAGAGGACAAAGTATATGAAACCATGCTTAAAAAACGCGAAGGCGCGGAGAAATACATACTTCATGACGGGCCGCCGTATGCCAATGGCAAGATCCACATGGGGACCGCGTTAAATAAGGTCTTAAAAGACATCATAGTGCGTTATAAGTCTTTCAAAGGATATTACGCCCCTTATGTCCCGGGGTGGGACTGCCATGGGATGCCCATAGAGCACAAAGTCATGGAAGATCTTGGCTCAAAGGCCGCTGCCATGACAAAGGCCGAGATAAGGGCGCACTGTACTGTTTATGCCATGAAGTACGTGAAGCTGCAGATGGAGCAGTTCAAGAGGCTCGGCATCATAGGCGAGTGGGATAATCCGTATCTTACTTTGAATAAATCTTATGAAGACAAGATGGTTGACATATTCTGGGAAATGTACCGCAAGGGCATGATATACAGGGGGTTAAAACCCGTTTATTGGTGCTACAAATGCGAAACAGCGCTTGCCGAAGCAGAGGTGGAGTATCATGACCACTCTACGCCTTCGGTTTATGTAAAGTTTAAGATAAAGGATGATTCCGCGTCCAAAGCCAAACCCGGCACTGACGCGAGCATAGTAATATGGACCACAACGCCGTGGACCCTGCCGGCAAACGTGGCGGTCGCTGTCCACCCGGATTTTGAGTATTCGCTTTTTGAATCAGCGGGCGTCAAATACATAACGGCAAAAGAACTCATGAATACGTTCGCGTCAAAAGCGGGTTTGACCGGCATAAAAGAAATAAAAACATATAAGGGCCATGAGCTCGAACTCATCAAGTGTGAACATCCTTTCATAGACAGGGAATCGCTTGTAATAACCGCCGACTATGTGACGCTCGATGCAGGCACGGGCTGCGTGCACATAGCCCCGGGGCACGGGCACGAGGATTATGTATCAAGCCTGAGGTACAAACTGCCGATATTAAATCCTGTGGATAACAAGGGCCGCTTTACGGAGGAATTCGCCCCTTTAAAAGGTATTAATGTCTTTGCCGCAAACCCGATGGTGGTGGAACTTTTAAGATCAAAAGGCGCTTTAATGGCCGAAGAAAAAATAACCCACTCATACCCCCACTGCTGGCGCTGCAAGAGTCCCATAATATTCCGCGCCACAAACCAGTGGTTCATATCCATGGAGAAAAATAATTTCCGGCAGCAGGCGATGGATGCAGCGAAAAATGTAAACTGGCTCAATGAGTGGGGGCTGAGCAGGATAACCAAGATGATAGAAAGCAGGCCCGACTGGTGCATATCCAGGCAGAGGTCGTGGGGCGTCCCCATATTTGTTTTCTCCTGCGCAGACTGCGGGGAGTCCATAGTCACACAGGAAACCATAGATAAGATACACGTGCTTATAAAACAGTACGGCAGCGACGGCTGGTACACGCACACGGCGCAGGAAATATTGGGCGATATCAGGTGCCCTAAGTGCGGGGGAACAAAACTTGAAAAAGAAAATGATATATTTGACGTCTGGTTTGATTCGGGTTCTTCAAGTTTTTCGGTTTTGGAAAATTACAAGCAGCTCTCCTGGCCCGCGGATTTGTACCTGGAAGGTTCGGACCAGTACAGGGGATGGTTCCAGTCATCCCTGCTCACGGCAGTGGGCGTGAAAGGCAAAGCGCCTTTTAAAGCGGTGATAAGCCACGGCTGGATACTTGACGAGAAGGGCAAGACCATGCATAAATCGCTCGGGAATGTAATAGACCCCGTGGATCTTATCAAACAAAGCGGCGCCGACGTCCTGCGGCTGTGGGTCGCGTCGGAGGACTTCAAGACGGATCAGCCCATATCCGCGGAGATCATGGCACGCGTAACCGATTCATACAGAAGGATAAGGAACACTTTCAGGTTCATGCTGGGGGCTGTTGAGGATTTTAAAAAAGAAGACGTCGTGCCTTTCGGGAAAATGCCGAAGTTTGACCAGTACGCGCTTCACAGGCTGTCCGAACTCGAGGAGAGCCTGGAAAAATATTACGCGAGTTTTGAATTTTTCAAGGTTTACAGGGAGTACATGCAGTTTTGTTCCACCTTTCTGTCCTCTTTTTATTTTGACGTCTTAAAGGACAGGCTGTATACTTTCAAACAGGGTTCTTTGGGCAGAAGAAGCGGTCAGACCGTGGTATATAAGATGATAAAGAAACTTATTAAAATGATAGCGCCTGTCCTGGCCTTTACTGCCGATGAGGCATGGCAGTTCGTGCCTGAAGGCTTAAAAGACGAGAAACACGTGCAATGGGAACTATGGAACGAGCCAAAAGAGCAAAAACTTGCGGGCGCAGACGCCGCAGATTGGGATGTCCTGGTGAAGGTCCGTGACCTGGCCCTGAAAGAAATAGAAAAGAAAAGGGCCGCAGGCGACATAAAACACCCGTATGAGTCGGCGATCACCATAAAGTACTCGTCAAAGTCGCTTGATGAAATATTCAAAAAATATAAAAATGAGCTAGAGCCTGTGTTTATAGTTTCCAAAATAACTTACGCGCCTTTTGATCTAAAGGAAGGCGATATAGAAGCCGGGTTGTCCATAGAAGCTGGCAAAGCAGAAGGCATAAAGTGCGGCAGGTGCTGGCGCTTTGTGGATGATGTGGGAAAGAACGCGGACTATCCTGAACTGTGCGGCAGGTGCGTGGAAAATCTGTAGGACCGTGGATAAGCGGGCAGGCCGCGCAGATATATCATTACGTGGAAGAAAGCATCACTAAAACCGCAAAAACAGCAGGTCGGTAGGAGGATTCAATTAAATCAAGGAGACTACATAAAGGTATTTACATAATGATGCCGCAGTTTTTTTTGACAGCGGCCTTTGTGATCGCGATTGATCAGTTCGTGAAGTTCTTCATCAAAACACACATGAAACTTTACGGGTCAATTACCGTGATACCGCACATATTCAATATTACATATATCGAGAATTTCGGCATTGCCTTTGGCCTGACGGGCCAGGGCGAAAACCAGGTGAAAAGATGGATACTTTGCGGCGTTATATTTGCCGCAGTCGTCATGATAATCGTGTACTGGCTGAAAAACAGGCATAAAAGTTTCCTGTATAATTTTTCTCTGGGGCTGATAACCGGCGGAGCCGTGGGCAACTTAATTGACCGGGTATTGCGCGGAAGCGTGACTGATTTTATTGAAGTTGGATATAAACAGCTGACATGGCCGGTTTTTAACACGGCGGATTCAGCCGTGTCCGTCGGAGTCTGCCTTTTTATCCTGTACCTTTTAATTACGAAAGACAAAATTGTGGAGGTAAAAAATGCACCCGATACTGTTTAAGTTAGGGCCGCTTGAGATCAGGGTTTACGGCTTACTGGTCGCGATCGCTTTTCTGACGGCCATATATCTGGCATCCATGCTCGCAAAAAAAAGGGGCTATAAAGAGGATGTAATACTCGACCTGGGTCTTGTGATTATCATATCATCCGTAATAGGCGCGAGGCTCCTTTACGTGATTGTCTGGTGGAAATATTTCGCCGCCCATCCGCTGGAGATATTAAAGGTCTGGGAAGGCGGGCTTGTTTTTTACGGCGGCCTCATTGGGGCGTTCATAGGCGGCATTGCGTGGATCAGGCACAAAAAACTTCCTGTCTTGGACATAGCCGACATGTGCGTGCCGTTCGTGGCGCTCGCGCATGCCATAGGCAGGATAGGCTGTTATTTTAACGGCTGCTGCTACGGCGCGGTAAGTGAGCACTGCGGGGTAATCTTTCCCACGATCGGCGACAGCTTAAAGCATTATCCGACACAGCTTTATGAGTCGGTTTTGAACTTTCTCAATTTCGTCATACTTATCCTGTTTTTCAGGAATACAAAAAGAAAAACAGGAGATGTGGTTTTCATGTATTCTTTTAATTACGGTGTTATCCGTATGTGCATGGAATTTTTCCGCGGGGACCCCGAGCGCGGCTTCATCCTGAACATGTCCACATCCCAGTTCATAAGCATATTCCTGATAGTGATAGGCATAGCGGGGTTTATATACCTGAGGGTGAAAAAGCAGAAGGCCGTTTAAAAGGCCGACGATGAGCGGCGGCAAGCAGCCGCTCTACAGTTTATTTTTTTGTATTCGTAGAGAGGCTGCTTGCTGCCTCTCAAACGCAGGCTTTACAAAACGTAGAACCATACAAACAACGCGAGTCTAAAGGCCGACGATGAGCGGCGGCAAGCAGCCGCTCTACAGTTTATTTTTTTTTGTATTCGTAGAGAGGCTGCTTGCTGCCTCTCTGACGCCGGTTTTTAAGGAAGCAAAACGATATAAACTTTTTTAAGCGGGGAAAATGGACAAAAAAGAATTAAGGGTCGAACTGCCGGACAAACAGAGGATAGACACCTATATGCGCGACCAGACCGCGCTGTCCCGCGGACAGATACAAAAACTCGTGGAAACCGCGAGGGTTTTCCTGAACAAAAAACCAGTAAAAGCCTACAGCCAGATGGTAAGGCAGGGCGACCTCATAGAATACATAGAGGAATTTCCCGAAGAAAAACTTCCCGAGCACAACGACATCCCGCTTGACATAATTTACGAAGATGAGGATATCCTTGTCATAAACAAGCAGGCGGGCCTCGTGGTACACCCCGCGCCGGGCCATAAAGACGGTACGCTTGTTAACGCCATCATGGACACGCATATAGACCCGGATGATTTTGAAGGGGACGAAAAAAGGTTCGGGGTTGTGCACAGGCTGGATAAGGACACATCCGGCGTCATGGTTATAGCCAAGCACGACAGGGCCTCGGACGCGCTGGTGAGGATGTTCAAGGCCAGGGAACTGGAAAAAAATTACAAGGCAATAGTCCATGGCAGCATAGAAAATGAAGGCAGGATAGACACTTTCATAAGCAGGGACACCCATGACAGGAAAAAATTTACGGCAAAGCTGATGCACGGCAAGGAAGCGCAGACCCTGTTTTACCCCGAGGAAAACTTCTATGATTCAACCCTGCTGAGGGTGAAAATATTGACGGGCCGTACGCACCAGATAAGAGTGCACATGCAGCACATAAAACACAACATAGCAGGCGACCCCGTGTACGGTGACAGGAAAAAAGACATAGCCATGACCGAGTACATGGGTTACGACGCCAAAAGCGTGGAAGACCTGCTGCCAAGGCAGATGCTGCACGCCTACAACCTGAAATTCACCCATCCCATCACAGATAAAAAACTGGATTTCACCGCGCCCCTGCCCGATGATTTTATGAGGGCGCTGAAGATATTGAGGAAGAAATCCGGCGTTTAAAGCAGGTGCCTGCAACAGTGCAGGTTAGCCTTATTTTGCTTTACACAACACCTGTTTTGTGTTAATATTTCTCCCAATGTGCATCACGCACTGTGCTTTCCCACGCATTCGTCATTGTAACGTTTTTGCGCAGGGATAAGCGCTGGGGTTATCAGAATAGCCGACGTAATCCCGGCAGATTTATTAGAGAAAGGTATTGGTGAAAGAAATGGCTTTAATTAAAGCTCACAAAAAAGAAGTGATTCAGACTTACAAGACGCACGAGAAGGATTCAGGCTCACCGGAAGTCCAGGTCGCACTGCTTACCACACGCATCAACAGCTTAACCGAACACTTCAAAAAACACAAAAAGGACCTAAGTTCCAGGCATGGTCTGCTTGCTATGGTCAATAGAAGAAGGCGCCTGCTTGACTACTTAAAGGACGTAGATTACGACAGGTATAAAAACCTGATCGACAAACTCAAACTCAGAAAGTAAGGTAAAAAAAACAATGGCGGAATATACAAGGGAATCGGCAGTAATTGCGGGAAAGACGCTTACGATAGAAACCGGCAGGATGGCAAAACAGGCTGACGGCGCGGTAGTTGTTACGCTCGGCGAAACCATGGTGATCTCAACCGTGTGCGCCTCCAAGGAAGCAAAAGAAGGACAGGATTTTTTCCCACTGACAGTCGAGTACAGGGAGAAGTTCAATTCCGCAGGCAAGATCCCGGGCGGATTTTTTAAGAGGGAAGGAAAAGCCCGCGAAAAAGAAGTTCTCACGTGCCGCCTTATAGACAGGCCGCTTCGTCCGCTTTTCCCCGAAGGTTATCTGAACGAAGTTCAGGTCATCAACTCGGTTATCTCATATGACAATGTAAATGACCCCGATATACTTGCAATAATCGGTTCGGCTGCCGCTATCGACATATCGGACATCCCTTTTGACGGGCCGGTAGGCGCGGTAAGGGTTGGCAAAGTGGACGGAGTGATAATCATCAATCCGACCAGGGAAGAAATCGCCAAATCAGATGTAAATGTGATAATCGCCGGCACTGAAACGGCTGTCACCATGATAGAAGGCGAAGCTTACGAGTTAACCGAAGATCAGATGCTCGAGGTTATACTTGCCGGGCACGCCGCGGTCAAAGAGATCGCCGCGTTCATAAAAACCGTCAAGGCAAAAGCCGGGAAGAAAAAACGCGAAGTTAAACTGGTCCAGGTTAACAATGAATTAAAAGCGCAGATTAAAATTTTGGCTGAAAAAGGGATAATCGAGGGCATGAAGGAACTCGACAAGCTCAAAAGACAGGAAGCGATCGAGCTTGTAAAAAAGACTACTAAGGAAAAACTGCTCGCCGAGTTTGGCGAGGCGGAATTTGGCAAAAAATTAAGGGACATAAAGATGGTCCTGGAAGAGATAGAGATGAATTCCCTGCGCGACAAAATAACAAAAGAGCATATCAGGCCCGACGGCAGGAAGTTTGACGAGATAAGAGCGATAGAGTGCGAGATAACAGTATTGCCCAGGACGCACGGTTCCGCGCTTTTCACCAGAGGGCAGACTCAGGCGCTTGTAGTTGCGACACTGGGTTCCTCACAGGACGCCCAGAGCCTGGATGACCTCGAAGGCGAAGCAAAAAAATCATACACACTGCAGTATAATTTCCCGCCGTTTTCCGTCGGCGAAGTAAAAAGAATGGGCGGACCGGGCCGCAGGGAAGTCGGGCACGGGGCGCTTGCTGAAAGGGCCCTTAAGGCTGTCATACCCGATGAAGACGTATTTCCCTACACCATACAGGTTGTATCCGACATACTTGAATCAAACGGTTCGTCATCCATGGCCTCTGTCTGCGGCGCGACACTGGCGCTTATGGACGCAGGAGTGCCGATAAAAAAACCCGTGGCAGGAATAGCCATGGGCCTGATAGAACAAGATGGGAAATTCGCGATATTGACCGATATACAGGGCGCTGAGGACCATTTTGGCGACATGGATTTCAAGGTAGCGGGCACAAGAGACGGCATTACCGCAATCCAGATGGATATAAAGATCAAGGGAGTAACGCCCCAGCTTATGAAGGACGCGCTTGAACAGGCAAGAAAAGCAAGGCTCTTCATACTCGAGGAAAAGATATTGAAATGCATAGCCGTACCGAAAACGGAAATGTCAAAGTACGCGCCCAAGATGACGGTTATCAACATAAACAAGGAAAAGATCAAGGACCTGATCGGGCCGGGCGGAAAGAACATCAAGAAAATAGTGGAAGAAACCGGGGCCAAGATAGACATAGAACAGGACGGTTCTGTAAAAGTATTCGCCGCAAACGCGGAAGTCCTGAAAATGGTCGAAGACCGCATCATGGGTTATGCCGGGTTCCCTGAAGTCGGGAAACTTTATATGGGCGAAGTCATCAAGATAATGGCATTCGGCGCTTTCATCGAAGTCATGCCAGGCACGGAAGGCCTGTGCCACATATCGGAAATATCCGAACAGCGCGTCAATAAAGTCGAGGATGCCATGAAGGAAGGCGACAAATTCTGGGTAAAAGTAAAGGGAATTGACGATCGCACGGGCAAGATATCACTTTCAAAAAAAGAAGCTGATAGGGAGATGGCTCAGAAATAAACCATGAAGAACCATCACCGCATAAGCGGCGGAGTTTTTAATAACGAAGAGTTTCTCTTTCCCGCAAAGATAACCAGGGGCGAAGGGGAAATAGATAAAATAGACGCGGGGCCGTATAAGGCCCCGTTTCTATTTGCGGGGCCTTACGTGATGAAGACATACGGTTCGCGGCTTATAAAAAACAACCCCGGGATAAAAACCTGCGTTTTCACCGGGCAAGTCTGGCCGGGCGAGTTTTATAGGGTAAAAAAGGCGGCGGCTGACGCCAAAACAGACGTGATCTACGCCATGGGCGGCGGGAAAGTAATGGACCTGGCCAAGCTCGTAAAAAAAGACATGCCTTGTCTGAGATTAGTCAACATACCGACATCCGCAGCCACTTGCGCGGCTATGACCCCTGTTTCTGTCATGTATACGCAGGACGGGGTGTATGCGGACACCATAGACAGCGCGGTACCAGATGAAGTGATAATCGATTATAAAGTCATGGAAAAACTTCCCATGCCTTTTTTTGCGGCAGGCGCCGCGGACACGCTTGCCAAGTATTATGAAACTGCGGCGGCAAGAAAGATCCTTAAAAATGACCTGAATCTTTTTGATGACATGTCTTACAGCATTTCATACGGGGCAAAAGACTCCCTGAAAAAAATAATCTATCTTAAGTGGCACAAGGCGGACAGCGCGGTTAAATGCGCGCTTGCGGATATAAACATCATACAATCAGGGCTGGCTTCCTGCGCAGGACGGTATTCCATAACGGGCCTTATCGCCCACGCGGCGGCCCACGCTGCAACCGCGGTCAAGGCCGCGAGGCTGTATCTGCACGGCGAGCACGCGGCAGCCGGGCTTATCATGCAGGAAACCATGCTGAAGGGCAAAAAACACCTCGCGGAGATAAATTCATTTTTTGAAATAATGGAACTGCCGCAGGGTTTGGCGGGAATAGGCCTGAAAAAAACGGATTTGAAGGTTTTTCATGATAAATACACCGCAATTGATAATGCCGAAAAAATATCTGTTTATGCCGGCAAAAAACTGGTGTATAATATGCTTGAAGCGTATCTTTAATCCACTACGCCGAGAGAACCGGCATAAGATATTCTAACACCGCACAAAACGCGGTGTAA
>CALAOR010000003.1 GCA_937889595.1 uncultured bacterium | reverse complement strand
GAGGGAGAGGAGGAATTCGAAAACCTATAATCATCCCCCTTCCCTCTAAGGGAAGGGGCTAGGGGAAGGGTAACGTTTGGATTTATTCTCTCTGCGTCACCCTCTCCTTTATCCTCTCCCTTGGAGGGAGAGGAGGAATTCGATAACCTATAATCATCCCCCTTCCCTCTAAGGGAAGGGGTCAGGAGAAGGGTAACGCATGGATTTATTCCCTCTGCTTCACCCTCTCTTTTATCCTCACCCTTGGAGGGAGAGGAGGAATTCGATAACCAATAATCATCCCCTTCCCTCTAAGGGAAGGGGCTAGGGGAAGGGTAACGTTTGGATTTATTCCTACTGCGTCACCCTCTCCTTTATCCTCTCCCTTGGAGGGAGAGGAGGAATTCGAAAACCTATAATCATCCCCCTTCCCTCTAAGGGAAGGGGTCAGGGGAAGGGTAAACGCAGTTTCTACTTAATCACAAGCCATTGTTTTTTCCTTAAATATCTATTGCAAGAATTTCTTTCTTCAATAACACTTAATATATACTCCAAAACTCCGTTAATATTCGTCAGCACTTCATTATTCCATACCCTTACAACTTTTATTCCGGCTTTTTCCATGAATTCATCCCTGATTTTATCTGCTCCATTACCAGAGTGCTGGCCGCCGTCGAGTTCGATTACTATTTTTTTCTCAGGACAATAAAAATCCGCTATATAACCGCCCATGGGCTGCTGACGCCTGAATTTTACACCGGCCAGTTGCCGGGCCCTTAAATGCCTCCACAGTTTTTTCTCGGCATCAGTCATATTTTGGCGCAGTTTTTTTGACAGGGCTGTTAAATTATTCATATTGTTTGGACCCTTTCTTATGCTTGATTAATTGCCGCAACGTTACCCTCTCCTTTATCCTCTCCCTTAGAGGGAGAGGAGGAATTCGAAAACCTATAATCATCCCCCTTCCCTCTAAGGGAAGGGGCTAGGGGAAGGGTAACGTTTGGATTTATTCCCTCTGCGTCACCCTCTCCTTTATCCTCTCCCTTGGAGGGAGAGGAGGAATTCGAAAACCACTAATCATCCCCCTCCCTCCAAAGGAGATGAGGAAGCCCGCCATCCTCATTCCTTTATCAAACTGGTGCCTATAATGCCGCATCGTTCCAGGATCCCGTGCTGTTCGGCTATTTTTATCGCGCCTGGTTTTATAGTAAAAGACCCGTACTTGTTGTTTATGTTATCCATGACCTCGGTCAGCCTCTGCTTTTTCTGCATGTCTTCGAACAAATATTCCTGCCTTTCCACCCCGCGCGTAAGATTGGTAATGCTCACACCCAGCAGACGTACCGCTTTTTTAAGCGGCATGAGCCTTTGAAATATCTTCCACGCGAGTTCATAAAGCTCAACTCCCGTATTTAAAAAATGCTTTAACGTATCCCTGCCCGAAAACATCTCAAAATCATCAAAACGCACCGTGAGGTAAACTGTCCTGCCCGTGAGCTTGTACCCGCGCAGGCGTGCGGCTGTTTTTTCGGAGAGCATCAGGAGAAATGATTTTACAACGGATAGATCATAAGTATCCTCGGGCAGCGTGTGGCTGTGACCCACGGACTTAACCGGCGGCTCGTCGCTGTAGGATTTGACCGGCGTGTGGTCTATGCCCAAACCCACGTTCTTATAAAACCTTCCCATGACGCCAAAGCGGGCTTTTAGCATGTCAGCGTCTGCTTCGCCGAGCTGTTTGGCCGTGTTAATGCCCATGTACTTTAACTTCTGGGCCACCTTGTTCCCCAGCCCCACGCCCTGAAGCTGGTCAACGGTCAGCTTTGCCATAAACGCCGGAACTTCTTCCGCCGTTAAGATAGTCAGGCCGTCAGGTTTTTTGTATTTTCCCGCTATCTTGGCCACAACCCTGTTTGGCGCGATGCCTATGGAACATGTAAGGCCGAACTGTTTTTTTATGCTTTGTTTTATACGAAGCGCTATCTTTTCCCCGCCGCCCCAAAAACGTTCCACATCCGTCAGATCCATAAAACACTCGTCAATGGAAAAAACCTCAACCCGGTCCGTATATTCAAGCAGGATCTTATGTATTTGGAGCGAGGTGGACACGTACTTATCAATGTTTCCGATGACAGGTATCACAAAAGGACAGGCTCTTTTTGCTTCATACAGGTTCATGCCGGTCTTTACGCCGTAACGCCGGGCTTCATAAGACGCGGTTGTGACGATCGTCCTCCCCTCGCCGCAGACAACGATGGGTTTACCGCGAAGTTCCGGGTTGCACTGCTGTTCGACAGAAGCAAAATACGCGTTCATGTCTACCAGGAGTATCTTACGTTCTTTGTCGCCGGTCATAACTCTCCGTCAGACTTTTCAAGAACCCACACCAATGTTTTTTGGTTAAAAGACAGTTCGTAAGACCCGCCCTCACTCATTGCCGAAAAATGCAATACCTCGGCGGCCCCGTCCAGCGTCTTCCAGTTATACGTGGTTTCCTTGATCTCGATCCTGCGGCCCTGCCACTTGAACCACTTCGGTTCAACCCCGCCTTTGCCGAAGACCGCCCCGACTTTGATCTTTTCGTTTATTTTAGTTGTCATCTGATCTTCCTCATAACGCCCGTGACTTTGCCCATGATCTTGACCTGCTTTGGGATGATCGGGCCGTACTTCGGGTTTTCGGCCCGCAGTTCTATCCCTTTGACGCCTCCATAGAACCTCTTTACCGTGGCTTCTTCGCCTATCAATGCCGCCACTATGTCGCCGTTATCGGCTGTTGCCTGTTTTTTTACAAAAACAATATCACCGTCAAATATGCCCGCGCCTATCATGGAATCCCCCTTGACGCGCAGGGCAAAGCCGTCCTTAATGCCGAAAAATTCCGCGGCGCCTCCAATATGTTCCTCTATGTTTTCCACGGCGTCAATGGGAAGCCCCGCGCTTATGCGTCCGAGCAAAGGCAGGCCTAAAACTGGTTTTAAAAGTTCTATGCCCCGGGATATGCTGTTCTTCATTTTAATATATCCAGCCAGGACAAGTTTTTTAAGGTGGTACCGCACTGTCCAGGTTGAGGACAACCCTGCGGCTTTGGCTATTGCCCTTAAAGTCGGCGGCCGGCCTTCTTCGGCCCTTAACTTAACTACCGCGTCCAGAACATTTTTTGTCTTGTCGCTTATGTTCATGTATTCCTCCCGGTATAATATTTCAAATAGTTACTATCTTATCCTTTATAGCACATTTGTGCTACATTGTCAAGAAATCCTAAAATCGCATCAGAGGTCTATATATGCGATTTTAGGATGGTGTAAGACCCCATGCGATTTTCAAGAAGAAAACTAATCGCTATATTTTTACCTTGATATGCCGGGGGTTTTCCACTAAACTGTTAGAAATACTAAAAGGAGTTTTAACATGGATAAAACAAGCAAACAATTTTTATATTTGATAAATACCGCCCTTGAACTGGTCGTCCTCATAAGCGCGTTAGTGATGTTTCATCTCGGCAAGGTGCCTTTTAAACTGGTGTTAAACCAGGTCAGCCCGCTGTGGATCCAGATCGCGGCAGGGGCCGCTACGGGCCTGGTTATCGGCATACTTTGCGGATGGCTTGTGACAAGGATAAGTTTTTTTGAATCAGTGCTTGAACTCATAAGGGACATGACCGTCAAATACAGGCTCAATTACCTTGATATTGTAATAATATCCTTAACTGCGGCCGTATGCGAGGAATTTCTTTTCCGCGGGGCGCTGCAGCGTTTGTGGGGCGTCTGGCCGGTTTCGGTCCTGTTCATCCTTCTGCACGGATATTTCAATCCCCGCAACCTGAAGATGACGGCATACGGGGTGATAATGCTGGCTTTAAGCGCCCTCATAGGGTACTCATACAAATACCTCGGCATGTATGCGGCGATCATATTTCATTTTGTTTTTGACGTGGCGGCGATGTCAATGGTGAAGATAAAGGCGGAGGATAAAATACGGGTTCAGGGATTGTAAATTGTAATCAGAATTTTTTTATAATTATCAGCTTCATGATTTTTATCTCGGTCTCCCCTGTATCTCTCTTAGCCTGAAGCACAATTACATAAACTCCGTTTGATACAGGCTTACCTGATGTTGTTGTCAGGTCCCAGTCAAGCGCGGACGATAACAGATCGGTTTCCATCTTCCTGATAAGCTCGCTTGCCATGTTATATATATATACCGTCACTCTGCCCGGCCCGGACGGCGTCCATTGTATGGTTGCCTTGCCTGTGGCGCCGCCTGAAATCACAACGGGGTTCGGATATATTTTTTCCCCGCTTATTACCCCTGCTTTCCCGGCATTTAAGACAGTGACGCTCTTTGTTGCCATGACTTTATACCCGTCTGCCGTGGCAATCTCCACTTTCATTACATATATCCCTGAATCGACTGTCGTTCCGCTCTGGTTATTGCCGTCCCATGTGATGATCTGGCCCGGCGCGTATTCCACCTGTACGCTGTTATAGCCCTTGCCTACAGCCACCACATCATCCACCCCGAGGTTTCCTATGACAGTACCCGGAATATAGGGTGTTTCTATGGTACGCACCACTTCACCGGCGCTGTTGTATATTTTAAGCTTCACATATTGCTGTGCTGTCAGGACAGTGACCTCTTCAATCGTAGTTTCAACCTGGCCGTATTGATTGGTCACGGTGAATTTTAAGAAATACTGGCCCTGGCCTATTTGCTGTCCGCCGTCATTTGTGCCGTCCCAGAACAGGTCAGCCTCAAAAGGAGTGCTGCTGCCCCCGGTTATCTGCGCTCCTTCCATGCTTAACTTCAGTTTTCCGTCACTGGGGTCAAATACGCTGCCTTGTACGCCATTGAAGGAAATTAATATACTATTGATGTCCGCGCCTATGGGGATTTCGCCTATAAATTTAACTTTTTCACCCGCGGAGTTGAACGCCTCCACCTGCACAACATATGGGTACGTTAAAGTAGTCGGGGTTATGGTCGGCGTCTGGGTTATGGTTGGCGTCGGGGTTATAGTCGGTGTGACGGTGCCTGTGGGTGAATATGTAAATGTCCTTGTCCTAGTATACGTGGGCGTGATGCTGGGCGTGCGGGTCCTTGTCGAGGTGCGTGTAGGGGTCGCTGTCACGGTAAATGTCCGCGTGAAACTTGGCGTGGCCGTTCTGGTAGGTGTGACCGTGTATGTCGGCGTCACGGTCATGGTAAATGTCCTGGTGGCCGTATATGTAGGCGATGTGGTGTTGGTAAACGTACGCGTGACAGTAGGCGTATAAGTATTGGTCGGCGTGGGAGATGCTGTATTTGTAAGGGTCGCCGTGCGGGTATCGGTAACCGTAGACGTCACCGTGCTTGTAGGCGATGCGGTTTTTGTGGAAGTCTGAGTCATGGTCTTCGTCGTGGTCGGCGTGTCGGTAACCGTGGGCGTGGAAGTTTTCGTGGCCGTATATGTGAAAGTATTTGTGGCCGTATCCGAGTTTGTTTCCGTCGATGTGGGCGTTACCGTCCCGGTTATGGTCGGCGTCACTGTTTTTGTCACTGTCTGTGTTGCCGTATCGGCTATGGTCGGCGTCGCCGTTCCGGTTACAGTCTGTGTCACTGTCCCCGTTGCTGTTCCCGTCACTGTTGACGTAACTGTTTTAGTTATTGTGCCGGTTACAGACGGCGTCACTGTTTCGGTTACTGTCTGTGTTACTGTCTCGGTCACTGTCGGCGTTGTCGTATTTGTTATAGTTGGCGTTACGGTCTGTGTCACGGTTTCCGTTATTGTCGGTGTTATTGTATCAGTTATAGTGGATGTCACTGTCTGCGTTACTGTTTCGGTCACTGTCGGCGTTGTCGTATTTGTTATAGTAGGCGTTAC
>CALAOR010000002.1 GCA_937889595.1 uncultured bacterium | reverse complement strand
TTTTCATGTTATGCCATATATCCTTTTTTGTCCGGGTCAGGCCCGGTTCAGTCAATATTCCCCGGGTTCATTATACTTCAAACGTTGTTTTAGACAAGTATTTTGATGTAAAGTTCCATTTATAAGGTATAAGGTTATGGTGGCCTCGTTTGTCAAGACACGTTTTCTCACAGTTTAAGGTGGTCCCTGCAGTCGTCATGCTGCACCCTTTAGATCAGGATTATTACAATATATTTGTGCCAGACCTCGAGTTGATAAAGGGACACCAGTGCTTAAAAAAAGTTACTTAAAAAAAATAAATATTAAGACGCAGCATCCCCAACACTGAATACCCAACGCCGTGCCTTGACTCAAGATATTATACCAAAATTTACAAGGCCTGATATTTTCTTTTGTTTTTAAGCATTGTTTCAAACCGCTTGAATTTTTCAGGAGCGCCTTCCTTTTTTGACCAATCAGCAATATCCGCCCTATCTACCGGCTGGGAACGGGCAACCATTATGGCCTGTTTTAATGATTGGGGATCGCTCCAATGGTAATAGGCTGCAAGCCTGTCTTTTACGCAGTCGGTCGGTGTAAACATGGTCAGGGTATTAATCGTCTTGAATTTCCTTATGGGTATTTCATTCCCTATTGATACGGGTGGGGGAGGAAATTCCACTAAAAGCCGGCAACCGGGGTGTTCAAAATGGCGGCCGTTCAATTTAAACCCCAAGGAGTTCATGACCGGCTCCAGTTCTTTCAATGATGTGCCCGATACAAAATCAAGGTCCATGGAGAAATACCTGTTGCGCGTATATATGGAAACGCACGCGCCGCCGACCAGCACGGCATCCATGCCATTTTTCTTAAGTTCACCGCTTACCAGCAGTGCCAACTTTTTGATGCCGATCTTATCCCAGTTTATCTTCAAGGTTTTCCTTTCCGCCTTGGCCTGGTACGCTGCCGGTAATACTTTTCAAGTTCATTTTCAGACAGGGAATCCATGGCTTTCTGCAGCATGGCCTTGAGTTCAGGCAGGAATGGGTACCTCGGGTTGAAGCTATAGAGGCGGATCTTACCTTTTAATTGGCTGGAAATGACCCCTCCATTCTCAAGCCTTTTCAGCTGCTGAGTTATGCCGTTTACCGGGATGCCGAAGGTCCGTGCAAAAGCCCTTATATATCCGCTTTCATAGGTCAGCAGATAGAACAATATCTTTTCAACAACCCTGTTACCAAACAGCGGTTCTAGCATAGCGCCTCCAGATTTTTACAGTACATAATATATGTACATACGTACATATATTATGTACATATTACATTTAAAGTATGATTTCGTCAACCAAATTTAATGGAAAATTATGGAAATAAATCGTCATTGTCCGTGATAAAATATTACGTATGCTAAATCCCGCGACGTTTTCCTGTTCCGCCATATAATTCACCCCCTTTAAACTTTATCAGCAAAATCCGGATCAAACACGTTAACTATCAGGTATCATTTCAATTCCTGACCCCTTTTCTTACCCCTTTTCTTCATCCGCGCACAATGGTAAATTTATATTTTCACACTTGAAAAAAAATGATAGTGAATGGTCATTAGAATAAAAGTAAATACTTTGAATCCAAACTTCTCTTTTGCCTGCGAAACCAAATTCAGCAACATCTTACGGTCCATATCGTCCCTAAAGATGTTCTTCCGTTCATTCCCGCGCGAAGTGACATGATAAACCGCGCCAGTAAATAATATCCAAACTGCCTACCCATGTGTATACCACCGACCCCTCTATTTTGGTCGTACTACTTTTATAAGATTATGATATATAAAAAAAATTGTCAATTATTTTTATCAACTATTAACTCGACTTGCCAGCCGGCTCGTCCGCCATAGCTTCAGCGACGGCGGAAGAGCTTCAGCGAAGGATGGAGGTCTGGCACCAAAATTTTCTATTGCGTTAAAAATATCTTCCCTGTCCTGATATCCCTTCCGTCGTTCCATATTACCTCGTAATAGTATATGCCCGGGGACACCGCTCTGCCGTAATTATTCCTGCACGTCCATTTGTATATAGCGGCCATTTGCTGTGTGTAAAAAGTGACAAGCTCGCCGCTTAAGGTATATATAAATACTTTCGAAGCCTCGGGCAGGGTTTCAAACTTGACATATCCGCCAGAGCCTATGCTCGCGGGGTTGGGGTAAACATTCAACACCCCTTCCGGATACGGGGTCCTGGTCGGGGAAATGGTCGGGGAGACTGTTGTGGTGGAAGTCATTGTCCGCGTCGGCGATATTGTCACGGTATCAGTGACGGATGAAGTCACCGTGACAGTCCTTGTAGGGGTTATAGTAGGGGTTGACGTTGAGGTCAAAGTCATTGTTCTGGTCGCCGTGATGGTCTGCGTGTCCGTTGCGGTATATGTCACGGTCGCGGTCCTTGTCTGCGTGGCCGAGGGCGTAAAAGAAACCGTATTTGTCACTGTCCCCGTCGCGGTGATGGACGGGGTGGACGTTAAAGTGGCTGTCCAGGTTAAGGAACTTGTCATTGTCACTGACAGCGTAACAGTAACCGTATTTGTATTTGTCAGCGTCGCAGTGATAGACGGGGTGGACGTTGAAGTAAATGTGTCGGTCGCGGAACTTGTCTGTGTCACTGACGGGGTTACAGTATCCGTATTTGTCGCTGTCAATGTCGCCGTCACCGTGGGCGACTGGATGTCTGTCGCGGTCGGAGAAGATGTGGCGGTCCATGTATTTGTCATGGTTTGCGTGTATGTACTGGTTATTGTGATCGTAGGGGTATAGGGGCAGATGCTGTTCCTCCATATGCCGTGCACAAACCCTTCAATGCCGCACGATGCCCAGAGATACCCTTCGGCGCAGTCGGGCACGAACGCGTAAATACTGGTGGTCCCGGTTATCCCGGAATTATACGCCTGCCAGGTGATCCCATTATCCGTACTCAGGTGCACTCCGGTATGCCTTCCCGAAACATAAAGCACGGGCGCGCCGCAGCAGCACACATTCTCTATTCGGGTAGCCTGCGTTTCCCCTGAAAGCGGGGTAAGGTAGGTAGTGGTCCCCAAAATTTTATTATAATAACCTATGGCGCCGTCGAGCCTGATAAAATAATAATTACCGGGCGTGGCGCAGTCAAAGGTCATCCATATGACAAGCACAGGTGTTGACGAAACTAAAGTAAGGGTATCCAAGCTCCATGAATACACGGACACGCCTGACGTCCCGCACAGATAATATTCGTCCGCGTTCCACGGCGACTGAAAAACAGCCGCCTCATTGATGCTGCTCAAGGGATTTCCTGCGTCCACTTTGGCCCAGTTCAGGCCAGCGTCAAAGGTCCTGTACGTTCCCAGGGAATTGGCGCATATTAGCTGGCTGCTGTTTGAATTCGCGACAATAATTCCGTGCGTGCTTGTGCCTGTCATCCCGTTCTGCCTGACCTGGAACGTGATCGCCGGGTTCATGGCATTTACGGATATATTCGCCATCTGGGATGAGTTCCAGTCGGTGCCCCATAGCGTGCCTGGGGTATTAGGGTCAATAGTCAGGCACTCAAAGTTTATCTGGCTGTTTACCTGGCTCCAGGAAGCTCCGTTATCAGTGGTCCTGTAAACCCCGCCCGCGGCCCATGACCCGGCAAATATAATCCCTGCCCCGCCGTCGCATAATGCATCGTACCCGTAACTGTCCATCACGGGATAAGCGCTCGTCATATCCTGCCAGGTGCCGGGATAAACCGGCGCAAAAAGCAGAAATATGCCAAGTATGATAAAAACAGAACTTTTATTCATCCTAACCGCCTTAAGCCAATAATCGTTTTAAATTTCAACAACCTGAATATGACCCCTACTCTTTTTGCCTTGAAGTTTTCACTTCTACCTTTTTGTCAGAAAATCCTATAAATCCATGTAATTCTTTATCGTGTCCGGAACGAACTTTAATTTTTCTATGGCCTTTGCGCGATTCCCCTATATAATACAAGCTTGCCATGAACCCGAGCCCAGCGAGTGTTTCATGGCGCAAAATCCATAAAAAAATTAAAGTTCGTTCCGGACACGACCTATCATAAAGGCTTTTAGGACAGTCTCTCTAATATTTGTAAAATACCTTGCGCTTTGATACTATATGATTTTGGATTTGTTTTCCAGTGAAATTTTGTTTTTTGGATGAAAAGGCGGAGTTTTAACACGTACATTTTTTTTATCAGGCATCAGGTACGGGCCGCATTCTTTTGTTTGCCTCAACAACTTATATTTAATATTTTTTCCTTTTAAACATATCCCTCTTTGAATTCCTTATCCTGTCTATAAATAGTATTCCGTCAAGATGGTCCAGTTCATGCTGCAAGATCACAGCCTCAAATCCGTGCGTTTCAAGGATATGAAAACCGCCCTTTATATCCTGGTACTTTATTTTCACCTTATCAGGCCTTTCCACATTACCTGTAAAATCCGGCACGCTTAAGCACCCCTCCCTGTTGACGCATGAACCCGACTTCTCCAGGATTTCAGGATTAACAAGCACAAGCAATCCGCTGGTTTTCACGGCTTTTTTATTCCCCGTGGCGTCAACCACCGCTATCCGCGATAATTCGCCCGCCTGGGGCGCGGCAATCCCCACGCAGCCTTTGTTGACATACATCAGTTCCGTCAGCCTGACCGTAATAATACCGGGTTTTTTATCAAAAACATCCACGTGCGCCGCCTTCTCCCTTAACGCGGGGTTTGGGAAAAGAAGAATGTTCATAGTATGCTGTTTTCCGCCTCTGTCATGGCTGTGTGCACTCCAAGCTTTTTCCCGGCCTTAACAAGTGCGGCTTTGAGCTTCTGAGAATCGGCAGTCTTTGGCAGGTCAACTTCAAGCATCATATAATACGCGTGAGGCTTGACCTTTTCCGAACTCTTTGTCTCCAAATCCAGAATATTGGCCCCGGCTTTATACAGTATCCCGGTGACGGCGTTTACTATTCCGGGCTTATCTGCCCCGGATATGGATATCATATATTTGCGCCCTTGCCCGCCGTATTCCTTCATTTCCCTTTCAGTAACCTTGTTTATTTCCATTGTCATTGAATACTTACCGGCAAAAACCTTTATTTCCTTTTTAAACGGCTCCATGGCGGACATATCCTTGGCTGATAAAAGCATTATCACGGAAAACGTACGCCTGAGCATCACCATAGAGGAGTCCTCAATATTGAAATTATATTTTTTAAGCACTTTTGTCAGGTTATAAACTATGCCTTTCTTGTCCACTCCGCCGGCAACAAGCAAAAACCGCTGCTTCATAAATACACCTCCACTTTGATATGTTCACAATCAGGATTATAACAGATTTTCATGAAAAATAAACCCGGGACCCGGCAATCAGTGTCGAATGTCAGACCTCACAAATAGCTTTTATATTTTTTGCTTTTCTTTTCCATACAAGAGGCTTACCAAATATAAATTTCATTTCATAAGGGCCGGATGATCATTGCGTTAAAAATATCTTCCCTATCCTGATATCCCTTCCGTCGTTCCATATTACCTCGTAATAGTATATGCCCGGGGACACCGCTCTGCCGTAATTATTCCTGCACGTCCATTTGTATATAGCGGCCATTTGCTGTGTGTAAAAAGTGACAAGCTCGCCGCTTAAGGTATATATAAATACTTTCGAAGCCTCGGGCAGGGTTTCAAACTTGACATATCCGCCAGAGCCTATGCTCGCGGGGTTGGGGTAAACATTCAACACCCCTTCCGGATACGGGGTCCTGGTCGGGGAAATGGTCGGGGAGACTGTTGTGGTGGAAGTCATTGTCCGCGTCGGCGATATTGTCACGGTATCAGTGACGGATGAAGTCACCGTGACAGTCCTTGTAGGGGTTATAGTAGGGGTTGACGTTGAGGTCAAAGTCATTGTTCTGGTCGCCGTGATGGTCTGCGTGTCCGTTGCGGTATATGTCACGGTCGCGGTCCTTGTCTGCGTGGCCGAGGGCGTAAAAGAAACCGTATTTGTCACTGTCCCCGTCGCGGTGATGGACGGGGTGGACGTTAAAGTGGCTGTCCAGGTTAAGGAACTTGTCATTGTCACTGACAGCGTAACAGTAACCGTATTTGTATTTGTCAGCGTCGCAGTGATAGACGGGGTGGACGTTGAAGTAAATGTGTCGGTCGCGGAACTTGTCTGTGTCACTGACGGGGTTACAGTATCCGTATTTGT
>CALAOR010000001.1 GCA_937889595.1 uncultured bacterium | reverse complement strand
AAATTGGAAAAGATTAAAATCAACGGTGAAAGGGGGGGTGGAAATTGAAAACATTAATAAAAATATTTTTCATGCAATTAACGCTCCTGTTCCTT
Organism: uncultured bacterium; assembly: GCA_937889595.1. Lineage (GTDB taxonomy): Bacteria > Oederibacteriota > PGYV01 > PGYV01 > Palsa-1178 > PALSA-1178. The sequence continues at coordinate 1,038 of CALAOR010000001.1, read as the reverse complement.
GTTTTTTCTTCCGTTTATGCCAATACGGACTCGGCGAACGCAACTTACATACCGTGGGAAGACGGGATCTGGGGCCCATACGGGCAGTTTTATATTTTCGCGGTCCAGCCAAATACCCACGTTACCGCCTATTATACGGATACGCCCGGGACAATAATTCAAAATCCGACTATAATAACAAATTACAGCCTGGCGCTAAAAGGGCAGCCTGTTGACTGGATAAGCGTTTCCGGAACGGCTTTTTACAGGAAATTTTTCAAGATAACGTCAGATAACCCGGTAATCTGGGAAGCGACCAACAGACATAATCAGCTAAACAGCGATTATGAAACTGCGCTAATTTCAACAACCGGAAGCTACAAGGGAAGTGAATTCTTTACACACATGGATTATATGACGGACAGCAATACAACCGCCAGCGGGGATACAATTACAGTAATAAATCCGGATGCATCCCCGAAGACCATAAATATAAGCAAGTGGGGCGGCGCGGGCTACACAATTTCATCCGCAACATTTACAGTACCGGGAACAGGCGCGTATATTTACGGCGGTACCAGCTCTTTAACGGCCGGGTTTTACATGGTTTCCTGTACTGACGGAGAAGTGCTGGCATTAAAGGGCGATTCCTCTACAAGCGATAATGACAATGAATTTGAATATGGCGCGGACTGGAACAACGGCAGGAAAATCGGCAGCTTGATATACGGAAAATTCGGAAAGGAACCGGATAAAATCATAATAACCGGTATAAGCGGCACGTCCAATTACACGGTATATACCATGCCTTTTCCCGTGCTTATGAATTCGGTAAGTACGTGGACGCTTTTTACCAGCGGAACGGTCGTTCCCGGACAGGCAAATTACTTAAACCCCGCGTTACCGGGCGGTATTTTCAGGGTGGAGGTCTCCGGGACAGGTAATGAAGTTTCGGCGGCCGGCGGGGCAAATATTGCATTCATAAACTTGTCTGACGGAGACTTTGTGCCCGGAGTAAACACACGGACGCCGCTGGACAGGGAATTTTATTTTACCATG